>JBMFOM010000103.1:0-5807 GCA_049969615.1 Caldifarciminota bacterium | reverse complement strand
GAAACCAAACCTTGATTTTATGCGGATCTCAGAACATGGGGGTAGCTAGAAATGGGGTTTTGGTGTCAAAGTTGAGTAATAACTTACTGGTTTGGGGAAGGAGCATTTTGTCCAAGAGAATAGGTTTCTAAGAGGGGCCATATTGGTTTATCAGGGGTTTCGTTCCGGTCAATACCCGGAGAAATGGTCATATCCGAGGGTGGCGAGGCTCTTTTCGGCTCCGTCAACTATTATCCTGGAATCAGGCCTGCCCTCCCTCGCGTAACCGACAACGGTCGCGGGGAAATTCAGCTGTGATAGCCGGGGTTCGTCCTCAGACCTTATGGCAAAGAGGATCTCGTATTCCTCTCCGGATTCAAGGGCGAGTTCCCAGGGGGTTTTCTTTGCCCTCTCGGCCATGGTCCTGACGGAATCGTCTATTGGCAGGCGATTAATGTCAATGACCAGCTCAATATCCGAGGCCAGCGCCAGTCGCCAGGAATCAATTCCAAGACCGTCGGATATGTCTATGGCCGCGTGCAGTTCCACACCCATACAGAGTCTCTGTATCTGCCTCACAGCGGGCCACGGCCTCGCGAATTTCTCCCTGAGCCTGCGGAGCCAGGGTTCGTAGCCCCTGCTTATTCCCTGTTCCTCAGCTAGGAGCCAGGCCCTTACCCTGCCTATGTCTCCGGTAACAGCGAGGAGGTCTCCGGGCTGGATCCCCCTTCTGGTAATCGCCTTTCCCTTGGTTATCTCGCCTATAACGACTATGGAGAGGCCCAGCTTGTCCCCGCGGGACAGATTGCCCCCACAGGGCGAGATGCAAAACGCTGTCATCAGCTCCTCCATGCCCTCATATATCTCCGATGCCCTGGATGCAAGCCTTCGCGGCAAGTGCATGTCAACCAGGAATGTTATGGGTTCCGCGCCAACAGCGGCCAGGTCGCTGAGCGCGCCAGCCAGCGCCCTATGCCCAACCTCGCGGAGGGTGAGGACATCAAGGGTAAAATGCACATCCTCGTATGACGAGTCAACGGAAATGGCGAACTCGCGCCCTGGAATCTCAAGCAGGAACGCGGTATCATCACCTGGTCCAACCGAAACCCTCGGGTGGCTCCTGAAGAATGTGGCGAGGCTAGCTATTATCTCGTCTTCTCTAATCGTCATTCCAGCTCCTCCAACGCATTTGCCAACTGTTCCTTTGTGGGAGCCACCCCGTGCCAGTTGTGGTTGTTCTCCATGAAGGAAACGCCTTTGCCCTTTATGGTCTTTGCATTTATGAAAACCGGCCCTCCAGAATAGGCCCTCGCCCAGTTTAGGGCGTTCGCGAGCTCAACGAAGTCATGGCCATCAACGGACGCTGTCTCCCAGCCAAAGGCCCTGAATTTCTCCTCCACTGGTTCCATGCACATTATGTCCGAGCATCTGCCCTCTATCTGAAGCCCGTTGTTGTCCAGGATGGCAACCAGGTTGCCCAGCCTGTGGTGGGACGCGGAGGCCGCGGCCTCCCAGATCTGGCCCTCCTCCAGCTCACCATCGCCGAGTAGCACAAAGACCTTTGCCGGGTTTCGGTCAAGCCTAAGCCCCAGTGCCATACCGACCGCAAAGGAAAAGCCCTGACCCAAAGAGCCTGTTGAGGCCTCAATGCCCGGAACCGAGCGAAAGTGAGGGTGGCCCTGGAGTGGACTGCCGGGCTTTCTCAGGGTCATGAGCAGTTCCCTGGGAAAATAGCCACAGCGGGCAAGAACCGCATAGAGTCCGGGGACAGCGTGACCCTTTGAGAGGATGAACCTATCCCTGCCCGGCCACCAAGGATCACTGGGCCTGTGATTCATGACCACCCTATACAGGGTGAGAAGTATCTCCACCTCTGAGAGTGAGCCTCCGGGGTGGCCGGAGCCGGCCTCAGCGAGCATCACGAGTATGTCTCGCCTGACAAGCCTGGCCTCCTCCCGAAGCTCGTCAACCGAAAGCATGCATCTTCCCTTTCTTGTCAGGCGATACCCGTTCGCTCTCATGGTCCGGCGGCAGGCCGCAGAAACACATCCTAGAATTCCGTTGAGCTGGTGAAGTTGAACCTCTTGAGCTTTACCGAAGGGACAATGACGCCATCGGGCATGTGGAGCTCATACCATGTTGTGCTCCCGATCAAGGTGGGGTCGGAGCCTATCTCCGCGTCCCTCAGGGCTTCAAGCATGTTCTGGGTGAAGCGCATGTTTTTGAGCGCGCGGGTGACCTTTCCGTCCTCCACCATGAAAAGGCCGTCCCTAGTCATGCCAGTGAGGGTAAAGCTCATGGGTTCTGCCACATTAACATACCAGAGCTTAGTCACCAGGACACCCCTTTCGGTTTCGGATATGAGGGTTTCCTCGGTCTTCTTGCCAGGCTTCATGACCAGGTTCATAGCATAGGGGTAGTTTCCAAAGGGGACAGCTCCGTTTCCGGTTGACTCCTTCCCCTCAGCGGCCGCGCACTTGAGGTCATAGACCAGGTTGATGGGAATGCCGTTTTCAATTATCGGAAAAGCCTTCCTGGCAACGCCCTCCATGTCAAACGGATATGGGAAGCCCTGATCCGGATCCTCCCAGAGGCTCATCTCCTCGGAGAACACCTGGGTCCCCAGCTTGTTCAGGAGAAAGCTCCTTCCCTCCTGGAATGCTCTGGCGGAAAACCCAAGCCAGTTGGCGAACCCCAAGAGCTCCGTGACAGCGAGGGGTTCCAGGATTACCTGATATTCTCCGGGTTCAAGATCGATCGGGTCCTCCGTCATCTCGGCCCTCGCCCTCGCGGCCTCAGCAACTCTAACCGGGTCAAGCTCTGCTATTCTCGTGGAGGATTCCTGTGCCCAGGATGATGCCAGGCCGCGCATCGGGTTCACCGAGAAGTGAGCGTCCGTCATCCTGTGATAAAGGCGTAGCCCACTGCTGTTTGCAACCGCAATCTCAACAGCGCCCTTGTTGAAACTGCCAAAGCCCTCGTAGGGGGGCAGTTTTGCCAGAGCCTCGGCAACCTTTTTGCCCAGGTATTCGGGCTCAGCCTCGGCCGTCTCCGGATCAAAGGCCCAGGAAGCGTCCTTTGGCTCAGAGCGGTTCACTGGCTCTGGCAGGTCCTGCTCCGGGCTGTGAGCGGCAACCTCTTTGGCGCTTGCGACAAGCCTTCTGATGGATTCCGGGTCATCCGAGTTGATCCAGGCTACCCCAACCCGTTTCCCGTATCTGAGCCTGAGGCCCACATTCATGTTCCTGACAGCGACATTTTGGTGAATCCTTGAGCCGGCGAACCTGGTCAACATGCTGTCTTCGTTGAAGATCAATACCTCAGAAACATCAGAGTCCGACAGGCTCAGAACAGCGTCCGCCAGCTCAAAAAGCCTTTCGGGGCCGCATAGACTGCTAAATTGCTTTTTCATTTCCATCAATCCACATCCTTTTTGGTTTTGCTCTCAGGGTCTTTCCCAAGAGGGGTGTGTTCCTTGAGAGCGAGGCCAGGCCGCTGACCTCCCATTCCTCTCCGAGGTCCCAAGCGACCAGATCAGCCACCGCTCCCTCACGCAAGTGGCCGAGGTCTTCTAGGCCGAGAACAAAAGAGGGTCCGGTCGTAAGGGATTCAACCAAGCGCCCCAGGGATAGCCTCCCCGGGAGAACCAAATGGGTATAAAGGGCCGAAAAGGCAAGTTCCAACCAGATCATACCCGATGCCGCGGCCGGAAACTCGTATTCCTTATCAAACGGGGAATGAGGCGCGTGGTCTGTGGCCACAGCATCCAGGGTCCCATCAATGAGAGCCACCAGGAGGGCCTCTGTGTCTCGTTGTTCCCTGAGGGGCGGGTTGACCTTATAAGCAGTGTCATAGGTGCCGAGGGCCTCATATGTGAACAGAAGGTGGTGCGGGGTCACCTCAGCTGTGACCGGAAGCCCGACATCCTTTGCCCTCCTGACCAGCTCAACCGATCCCAGCGAGGATATGTGCTGGAGATGCAGGCGCGCGTTGGTAAGCCCGCATAGGAATATGTCCCTCGCGACTGCGATGTCCTCGGCCTCCCGGGGCGCGGTATCAAAACCAAGTTTCAGGGTAAAAGGCCCTTCGTGGACATAGCCCCTGCCGGAGAGGCTCTTGTCCTCTGGATGAGAGGCCACTATCCTCCCCATGGCAGATGCATATTCCATTGCCCTGCGCATGACAGAGGACGAAGAAACCCAATCCCCATCATCCGTGAACATCACAGCGCCTTCCAGGGCCATGAGTCCCATCTCCGCGAGCTCCTTGCCCTCCCTCCCTTTTGTTAGGGCGCCCGCTGGCAAAACCCTAACATGGCCTGCCTCTGTTGCTTTCTTTATAACAAACCTCACCCCCTCCGGGCTGTCAACCGGCGGCTTGGTGTTCGGCATTGATACGACGGTCGTGTAGCCGCCCCGTTTCGCGGACAGGGTTCCTGTCTCTATGGTCTCCTTGTATTCCTGGCCCGGCTCCCTGAGGTGCGCGTGCAGGTCAATGAAACCCGGCATGAGGGTGAGGCCAGACAGGTCAACAACCTGGTGGCCTTCAGGATCAAGCTTGCCGATCCTCGCTATTCTGCCACCTTCAAGGAGGACATCGGCCACGACATCAAGCCCGTCGCCAGGCGAGAACAGCCTCGCTCCCCTAAGCAATTGCGCCATCTTGCTCCTCCCTCGCACCTGCTATGAGCAGATAGAAAACAGCCATCCGTATTGCCACGCCGTTGGTCACCTGGTCAAGGATGACTGTTTTGACCATCTCGGTTACCCTGGGATCAAGCTCAACCTCCCAGTTAACCGGTCCGGGGTGCATCAGGATCACATTCTCCTTTGCCAGAGAAATCTTGTCCGCTGTTATGCCGAAGAGCCGTCTGAACTCCCTTATTGACGGGAAATAGCTCTCGGAGAGCCGCTCGTTCTGTATCCGCAGTGCCATTATAACATCAGCCTTTGGTATCTCCTCCGCCAGGTTCCACGAGACCTCTGCTCCCAGGGACCTGAAATCCTCCGGCACCAGGGGCCTCGGCCCGCAGAGGACAACATACGCCCCCCAGGCCCTCATGCCAAAGATATTGCTCCTGGCGACCCTTGAATGGAGGATGTCTCCCGTTATCAGGATTCGCTTGCCCGCGAAATCCCCCATTTCCCTTCTCAGGGTGAACATATCCAAAAGGGCCTGGGTGGGGTGCTCGTGCAGGCCGTCTCCGGCGTTTATCACGGACGCGGAGGTGTTCCTGGCCAGGAACAGGGGCGCGCCGGGCGCGGAATGCCTTATCACAACAGCGTCTATCTTCATCGCTTCTATGTTGCGGAGGGTATCCAGGAGGGTCTCGCCCTTCTCAACCGAGGAACCCTTCTTTGAAACCGAGACCGTGTCCGCGGAGAGCCTTTTTGCCGCGAGATCAAAGGAAGCCTGTGTTCTGGTGGAGGCCTCAAAGAACATGTTCAGGATGGTTTTTCCCCGGAGGGTGGGCAGTTTTCTTATTGGCCTGTCAAGGAATTCCCTGAATGTGTCCGCCGTGGAAAAAAGAAGTTCAAGCTCTTCTCTGGAAATACCTTCCAGGGTGATTAGGTCTTTTGAATGCAATCTCTCCATCAAAAGCAAATGATAATTCCCGCGACCGGGTGGTTTCAAGGACAAGCGCCTGAAATTTGTCAAGGGCAGGCCATAATCACCCGACACATCTCAGCCCTCCACGGATTGAAGGCGCGGCCGTGGCACAAGGGTCTCGCAATCGGGCCGGGGTTCTGAGCCTGAGCAGGAGGGCAAGGTTCATGTTGCTCATCCCACCAGACAGGGATGGCCTTGTCTGAGGGTTTCTCATAAAC
>JBMFOM010000102.1:0-5879 GCA_049969615.1 Caldifarciminota bacterium | reverse complement strand
CCCAGAATAGGCTTATTGAGAGGATGTCTCATGTAAGATCCGCTCCAGGCCGCACTTTTAGAACCAGAAGCCCTCACAAAATTGTATTGTGAAACAGGCTCATATTATTCTGATGCGGTTTATAGAGGAAGAAATCGCAATTCGCGATCGCGGTGCTCGCGACAAAGAGTTGACAAACATCAATTAGCTTTATAATATGTGCCCCTCCAAAGGAGGAATAAAAATGCCAGAGAAAAAGGCAAAGGCCAAGAGCACCTGCAAGACCACGGCGAAGAAGACCGCGGCCAAGAAGACCGCGGCAAAGAAGAAGCCCGCGGCCAAGAAGAAGTAAGGCAACAGGGCCTCAGTAGCCCTGAGAGGGAGGCCTATCCCGCTCTGGCGGGATAGGGGCCACAGCCCTTGTACAAACCGGGCCCGGGGTCATCACGGCCACGCCCGGTTTTTCTTATCTGATAAAATTCTCGCGCTCGCGTTAAAACTCTAGCACCGCGAAATCTGGGATGATCTTCAAAAGTCAAGTGAATACGGACCGGAATCGGTTTTGATCGCGGATCACAACAACCCCTCCAATCTGAGGAACCCCTTCATTATAGTCTTTATGCCGGCCCTCTCAAAATCAACCAGAACCTTTCCATCATAGGATTCCATGACAACACCCCTTCCGAACTTGTTGTGTTTTACGCGTTGGCCAGGGAGAAAATCATCTTCCCTGACCATCTTCACGGCCATCTCCGCGCTCTTGTTCGCCCACTCGGTGACTTCATCAGGGAGCTCACGCAGGAACGGGGACGGTTGAAGGTTCATTCCTCTCCGGATATACCTACGCCTAGCGTAGGTTATTATGAGGTGCTCCATTGCCCTTGTCATGGACACATAGAACAGCCTCCGCTCCTCCTCGTATGGACCATCCTCTTTTGATGAGCGGTGGGGGAAAACCCCATCCTCCAGACCCGTGACAAAAACAATGGGAAACTCCGTTCCCTTGGCCGCGTGGGAGGTCATCAAGGTTATCGCGTTGGCCTCTTTCCCGGACTCATCCAGATCTGTCCTCACGGATACTGTTGAAAGAAAGCCCCGAAGTGATATGTCTTCCGAGGTCTTCACATAGTCCTCAACTGTCCCAACGAGCTCAAGGATGTTTTCCCATCGGTCCTCTGCTTCGTCATTGGGGTAGTTGGCAAAGAGATAATTCCGGTATCCGATCGTCTCAATTATTTTCTGGATGACAACATCCGCGTTGGCATCAGGGCCCATTGCCTCCAGTTCCCTCATCGTCAGGTTAAAACCCGCCAGAGCCTCAAGTATGGAGGATCTTATGTCCAGAGTCTCCAGAAGGCCTGGCCGCGCTATTATCTCACGGGCACATATCTCCGGGTGGTCCCTGCGAAGCTCCTCAACCAACCCGCATATCCTGTCCATTGTCCTCTTGCCTATGCCCCTGGGCGGAATATTCACTATTCTTCGCAGGGAAACATCGTCCCTAGGGTTCATTATGAGCCTCATGTAGGCTAGGATGTCCTTAACCTCTTTTCTCTCGTAGAATTTGAGCGCGCCGCGCATCTCGTATCTCAGGCCATGGAGGGTGAGCGCTTCCTCAAAGGCACGGCTCTGCGCGTTTGTTCTGTATAGGATAGCGATATCCGAGAGGGCAAACCCCATTTTTAGGAACACCTTTATCCTCTCCGCGACGCGGAAGGCCTCCTCCCTTTCATCATCCGCGGGTATGATCAGGACCTTCGCTCCCTCCGGTTTCTCTGTCCAGAGGTTCTTCCCCCGGCGCTGGGTGTTGTTGACTATGACCCCGTTCGCGGCATCAAGTATCCTTTTCGTGGAGCGATAGTTTTGTTCCAGCTTAAATATCTTGCAGTCCGGGAAATCCTCCTCGTAGCCCAATATGTTGTTTATGTCAGCGCCGCGGAAAGAGTAGATGCACTGATCCTCGTCCCCGACAACGAAAAGGTTCCTGTGGATGGAGCTCAGCAGGACAAGGAGGTGATACTGGGGCCTATTGGTATCCTGATACTCGTCCACATGAATATACCGGAAACGCTCGGCATATCTCAACCTTATGTCAGGGTTTTCCCGCAGGAGTTTTATCGCGTTCAGGATGAGGTCATCAAAGTCCATAGCGTTTTGTTCCCGGAGCGAGTTCTGATATGCCTCGTAGATATAGTAGAACCTGTCGTCATCCGGTTCGTAGCCTTCCAGGTTCTTCATGCGCGAGATTACGGATGAAGCGGAGCGGGGATTCTGATCCCCGTAATCGGTGAGTATTTCCTTGAGAAGGGCTATTTGATCCTCCCTGTCGTATATGGTAAAGTTGGACCTGTAGCCTATCCTTTCCGCGAATGGCCTCATCAGTCTCACACACATGGAATGGAATGTCCCCATCCAGAGTCCGGATAAATCGGAGACCCCCTTCAGCAAAAATTTCACCCTTTCCTTCATCTCGTCAGCGGCCTTGTTGGTAAATGTGACCGCGAGGATGTTTTCCGGCGAGACACCCTTCACCCCAACCAGGTAAGCCACCCTGTGGGTCAAAACACGGGTTTTCCCTGAACCAGCGCCGGCGATCACCAGCACCGGGCCCTCTGTTGCCAGGACAGCCTCCCTCTGCTGGGGGTTCAACTGAGAGAGGATGTCTTCCTCAGAAAGCAGTTTTTGCATTCCCATTTTTTCTTCTCAATGCTATATATCAACGATAAAGGTTGCCACCCACCCCCATGGTTCCTCTTTCATGGTCAGGTTGTGGTATGTCACGCCCTTGATCGCCCGCTTGAGCCTGTGTCTCTTCGCGCTCATCTTTTCACCCCTGGCGATTCCCTCCAATGAAGGCCTTTTAACCTTGACCCGGAAGTCAGAGAAAAGCAGTCTCTCTGTGTCGGTCAGGTAGAGGAGACACGAGAGCCACTCCTTGAGCATGTCTTCGGGTGTCTCTTCCATGATCTTAAGCTCCTTGACAACTCGTTCCTCAACAGATGTTAGATCCTCCACCATTTCAGAGAACAAAGCCCTGGCCGCCTCACAGAACAACTCGTCCTGTGTGAGGGCCCAGACCTCAATACCGAGATCAGATGTGTGATGCAAAAGTCGGTAAGGCACTAGCTCCAATTATAAAGGTATCAAAGGATGATTTGCAAGCTGACGCGGCTCTCCGGACGCCTTAGCCTGCTCCCGCAAAATTTCTTGAAACAGCAACAGAAAAACCTCTTCAGCTGGTCTGACAGAACCTTCGCGTGTGCGAGGATTCACAGCCACTCATCCTGGAAGACGAACCACTGCTCCGGAAAGCGCCTCACCATGTCCGCTAGAACCCTGACGATCTCGGCGTCCATTTCCTCCTCGCTCCTTCCCTCCGGGTATATAAGGGGAAAACCAATTGCTAGGTATGGCCTCTTTTCGGTTATCCGGGTGTTCCTCCTGACCACGCAACCTGGCAGAACTGGAACCCCCAACCTCACCGCGAGCGCGCCCGGGCCGCGAGGAAATCTCCTCAAGCCCGAAAAGAAGCCGGCCTCAAAACCGGTTCCGGTCAAGTCCCTGTCCCCAACCAGGACAACTGTTCCGCCCTGAATGAGGCACCTAGCGAGGCTCACCGGGTTCACATTCAGGGGAACTATCTCAAATCCCTCCCGGCCCCTGTAGGCCCTGAAAGCCTCAAACCACTCGTCCTGCTCAACCATCTCCGCGATCGCTTTTCCCCTGACTCCCCTTGCCCAGAGCCACTGGCCTGCAAAATCCCAGTTGCCGAGGTGCGCGGTGAGAACGATGAAACCGTTGCCCCTGAGCCCATCTAGAGGCTCATCCCCACTTGCCTCAACCATGGCGAGTATTTCCTCGGCCGAAAGTGTCGGCGAGACCAGGAAATCCACCGCGTTCATCGCGAATATCCTGAACGCCCTCATGGCGAGCAGTTTTCTCTCACCGGGCCTTGATTCCGGAAGGATGAAGGATAGGTTCTTGAGCATAACGGCGCGACGCTTTTTGTCCGCATGAAACTGAAACCAAGCCCATGCCTTTGCCGCGACGTAGCAAAGACTCCTGGGCAGGCTGGAAACTAGCCATGTGCCTGCCTTCAGTAGCTTTGGTATGGAGGGCATCAGTCGCACAACTCCTTCCCTACAGCGGCCCTGAGCCTGGCCAGGACATCGCTGAGCTCGCCGGAGACGACCGCGCCCGCGGCGTTCCTGTGTCCGCCTCCACCGAGTGCTTTCGCGACCGCCTCAGCGCTCACTTTGCCCTTGCTCCTCAGGCTTATCCTCCAGCGTTCCCCATCCTGCTGGACCTTCGCCGCTATCCTGACGCCATCCACTGAGAACGGGAATTCAACCAGGTTCTCAGCCTCATGGCCACGGGCGCCCGTGGCCTGAAAGTCCTCTCTGCTCAGAACCACCAACGCAAAGGCTCCATTCATCTCAAACGAGACCCTGGAAAGGGCACGGCCCAGGAGTCTTAAATATGCCTGTGTCCGTCTCCTGTATATGAGTCCAGCAATCCGGTGGCCGTCAATCCCCTTTTCAAGGAGCCACGCGGCGTCCCGTAGGACCCCAGGATCTGTCCGTATATTGAAGGAGTTCGTGTCGGTCAAAATCGCGGTGTAGAGACATGTGGCTATTTGCTCATCAATGGTGGGTTCATCCCACCCCCTGAGAAAAGCCAGGAGAATATTTCCCGTTGACGCGGCCCCTGTGTCCTGAAGGGTCATATCGTTCATCAGGCCTTCCTCGTGGTGGTCTATACGGATGAAAGGCCCGTTCCATCTCATTCCAGCCCTGCCGGCATCAGGTGTGTCAATTATCACGACCAGACTTGTTTCTTCGGGAAGCCTGTCAACGAAATCGGAATAACCGGAGAGGAAATCATATCTGGGTGGAACCCTTGTGGCGCAAACAGGGATGGTCTTCTTGCCCTTTTTTCTCAGAAACAGATGCAAGGCCAAGGCAGAGCCGACCGCGTCGCCGTCCGGGTTTTCGTGAGCCACTATGGCAATGAGACCTGGCTCGCTCTCAAGGCGTTTCCTGGCCGCAGAGATTGCCCTCTCGTTCAGCGCGTGATTTTAAGGCTCATGGTTGAAACGAGGCAACCACGGGGTTTAAAATTTCAGGCTTATGTCCCTTTGGAAACAGAACAAGGTCAAAAAACAACAGCAAAAGAAGAGAACCAAGAAGGTTTTGAAAGCCAGGGATGAGGTCCTGTCCCTTCTGCTCGCAGACAAGGTCAAGAAGGCCGGAGAAGTCGCATCCGCCATGATGATGAAGCACCCCGGGGACATAAGGACCTGGCGTCTGGTGGCCGGGGTGAAGGCATGGGAGAGATTTGACGAGAGACTAAAGGGAATCCCCTCCCGGCGCAGGGATGAGCTCAAATCCCGTGCCTTGAAAGTGATGAAGAAGGAGCTTAGTTCAAGGGACAACCTCAGGGCAGAGGTCCTCGCAGAGACCCTCATTTCCCTGGTTCCGGCTGGGGAATTCATTACAGAGGAAGTTTCTGCCCCGGCCGAGGAACCCGCGACCGTGTCTGAGGTCCCGGTGGAGGAACCGGCAGAAAAGGCGAAAGCCCCGGCCACGAAGAGAACCTCCAGTAGGTCCTCGGCCACAAAGAAGACAAGGGCAACCGCGGCAAGGGAAAAACCCAAGAAGGCCACGGCGTCCGGGAAAAAGGCCACATCCACAAAAAAGAAGACAGAGTAGGGTTGCTCCATATTGAGGAAATGCCCTCGTTGCGGGATTTTTCAAGGAGCCACTCTTAGAAACCTGTTCTCTTGGACAAAGTGCTCCTGGCTCAGATCAGTAAGTTATTACCACTTTATCAACCCTCTAATATTTTATTCATAATAGACCCCCGTAGTGAGGACTGTGAAGACGAGGTCAACCAGTTTC
>JBMFOM010000101.1:0-5908 GCA_049969615.1 Caldifarciminota bacterium | reverse complement strand
ACTCAAATGTGAGGTGGAGAGCAGCTGTCGCCCTTGCACAGCCCGGCCCTGCCGAGGCCTGCTCTGATGACCAGAGGGACAAGGTGATTGAGGTGCTGAGAGGGGCATTGGATAACTGGGACTCAGGTGTGAGGCGGAGAGCAGCTGTCGCCCTTGCACAGCCCGGCCTTGCCGGGGCCTGCTCTGATGACCAGAGGGACAAGGTGGTTAAGGTGCTATATGAACGTATATTTGTGGAGGAAAGTGAATCTGTTGGCGGTGCGATTCAGCAGGCCCTGAAGGCGCTGAGAGAGGCGGGAGCCACAATGCCCGGACTGGCCGTGAGTCCGGTAAAAAGTGAACCAGGAAAACCGCCAAAGGAGCCTGATTTTAACGAGATCTGGGGCGAGTTTGAACGTTTAGCCACGGAAACCAGAAACCTCGTCTATAAGCCCGAGGAAGTCCATCAATATCACACTGCCTTGTGGTCAAACCCTGATTCCACCCGGCACTTCGTCATCCTGGCCGGCCCCTCTGGCACGGGTAAAACCAAGCTGGCACAGGTATATGCGGCCGCGGTTCTGGGATGCGAGGGTATCGGCGCTCTTGAGGCCACCGGAAGGTTCTGCCTCATGGCCATCCGGCCCGAGTGGACGGACGCGAGAGACCTCATGGGCTACTACAACCCGCTAAAGGGCGAATATCAATCAACGCCGGTACTGGATCTTGTTTTGAGGGCCATAAACGACCAAGGCAACCCCTATTTCCTGATCCTTGACGAGATGAACATAGCGCATGTGGAGTATTACTTCTCGGACTTCCTGAGCGGGATGGAATCAGGCGAGCCAATAACCCTGCATAACGAGGAAGGGCTTGACATTCCTAAAACAATCCGCATTCCCCCGAACCTCTTCGTCACAGGGACAATAAATCTTGACGAGACAACCCACGAGATAAGCCCGAAGGTCCTGGACAGGGCATATTTGCTCGTGCTCAAGGCGGACTGGGATCTTTATGAAGAAAAGTCACCCCTGAAGGATGATCCGGATCTGGGTGATACATTCAAGGAGCTCATGGGAAAGGACGGGCTTATCCGGCGGGCGGCTGAGATTCTGGACGAGTCCGGACTCGGTTTTGGCTACAGGACAGCCGAGGACATCGTCAGGTGTGTGGCGAAGGATAAAAAGTCTGGCTTTGCGGCCCTTGACCGTCTGTTCATCAGCAAGATATTGCCCAAAATAAAGGGTTCGGAAAGCGAGAAATTAAAGAACGCCCTTGAGAACTTGATTGATCTGACGAGCGAACTTCCCGAAACCTCAGAGCACCTGGAACAAATGAGGAAAGACCTTGAAGAAAAGGGCTTCGTCCGCTTCAAGCCGATCTGATCCTCCTGGCACTGTCCCACCCCGCCGGTTTGAAATATGCCCATGAACTGGATACGGCTCGCCGTTGCCCTGGTTGCCCTGGCTGGCGCGGGGTGGCTGATATGGCGTTTTGGCACCAGGGTTGTGATCGCGGAGCGCAAGGGCGAGATAGTGACGGTCAGGAAGTGAAGCTCTCGCCGACCCTCATGATAATCATCTCGTCCCCGATTCTCCTGATAGCCATCTTCTCCACGGTCAGGGTCGTGGCCGTTAGCCATACCATGGTCAAGTTCAATGCGGTCACCAAGAAATACGAGGTCTCCGGGGAGGGCGTGGCGTTCCTTTGAGCAACGGCCGTAACATGCAGGAGATACTCAGGCTCCTGGAGGCCCTCCAGACATCTCTCCGATTTGAGCTATCTTATTCCCACTATCTCGTTGTTCTCGTCCAGCTTTATCTCAAGCGCGGCTGGTTCCTTGGGTAGCCCGGGCATGAGCATCATATCCCCGAGGACAGCGACCACGAACCTGGCGCCAGCCGCCGGATATATATCCCGAACGGGTATGGTGAAGCCCCTTGGTGCGCCCAGGAGGGACGGGTCGTGCGAGAAGCTATACTGTGTCTTCGCCATGCAAACGGGCCAGTCGTCCATTCCCCATTCTTTGATGCGCTTGATGTTGGTCTTGGCCTTGTCTATGAGCTCAATTCCGTCAGCGCGGTATATCTCCTTCGCGATTATTTCCATCTTTTTCTCGGTGGGGAGCTTATGGTCATAGAGGAACCGGAAGTTGTTCTTTCCCTTTGTGACCTCAAGAACCGCCTCGGCCATATCAATGCCGCCCTCGCCTCCCTTCGTGAATATCTCCGAGAGAACAACCGGGACGCCGGTTTGTTTTCCTGCCTCAAGGAGGAGGTCTATCTCTTTCTTGGAATCCGTTGGGAACGCGTTCACAGCAACTACGACCCCGACACCGAACTTCTTCATGTTCTCAACATGTTGTATGAGGTTTGGAATCCCTTTTTCCAGGGCCGCGGTGTCCTCCTGGGTCAGCTCTTTCAGAGGTTTGCCGCCGTGATACTTTAAAGCCCTTATTGATGCCACCAGGACGACAGCGTCCGGCTTCAATCCACCGTAGTAGGCCTTTATGTCCATGAACTTCTCAGCGCCCAGGTCAGCCCCGAACCCGCCTTCGGTTATCACGATGTCACCGAGTTTGAGCGCCATGCGGGTGCCGATGATTGAGGAGTTTCCGTGGGCTATGTTAGCGAATGGGCCTGTGTGGATGAATGCCGGTGTTCCCTCGGTTGTCTGGACCAGGTTGGGCATCAGTGCGTCCCGAAGGACAGCGGCCATTGCCTCGTGGGCGCCCAGGTCCCTGGCGAACACCGGTCCGCCGTCCGTGTTCATCGCAACGACGATGTTGCCTAGGCGCTCCTTTAGGTTATTTATGTCAGTGGAGAGGCCCATGATGGCCATTATTTCCGAGGCCGCGGTGATGTAGAAGGTGCTCTCCCGCGGGAAGCCCTCTCCTCCCAGGCCGATAACGATATTGCGTAAGGACCGGTCATTCATGTCCAGCGCCCTGGGCCAGAATATCCTGCGCGGGTTTATCTTGAGCTTGTTGCCCCAGTAGAGCGAGTTGTCCATGAGCGCGGCCAGAAGGTTGTGCGCTGTGGTTATAGCGTGAAAGTCGCCGTTGAAGTGCAGGTTTATGTCAGCCTCTGGAAGGACACAGGATTTGCCGCCGCCGGTCGCTCCTCCCTTTATCCCGAAAACAGGACCCAGTGATGGTTCCCTCAGGGCGATCATGTTCTTGATCCCCATCCTCCAGAGAGCTTGGGTGAGGCCTATTGCTGTTGTGGTCTTGCCTTCTCCGGCTGGAGTCGGTGTTATCGCTGTAACGAGGACGAGTTTGCCATCCGGTTTATCCTTGAATTCATCCAGAAGCGACAGGCGAACCTTCGCCTTGTAATTTCCATAATACTCAAGAAACTCCTCTGCTATGCCTGCTTTTTTGGCGATGTCTCTTATATGCTCCATGTATTGCGTCTCCGTTGAAATGGAGCTGACGGGACTTGAACCCGTGACCCCTGGCTTGCAAAGCCAGTGCTCTCCCCGTTGAGCTACAGCCCCAGGCCCAAATTATAAACCAGGGAAATGTCTTCGCGCATTTCGCGACCTCTAGTCAGGGGATCACATTGCGCGAACACGGCCGAAACCTTCAAAATAAAGGCGTGCCCGAAAGGGTCTTTTCTCCGCCGCCGGATAAGTCCATCTCTCACAGGGCACTATTTCTGGCCGCGTTGGCTACTGGTTCCTCTGTCATAAGAAACCTGAACCCTGGGCTTGATGTCCGGGCGACCATTTCCTGTCTGAAAAACCTGGGCCTTCGGGCCTCCGGCGACCTTCATGAGCTCCGTGTTGACCCCTCTTTGCTCCGTTCTCCTCCCTGCGCTCTCAATTGCGCCAACTCCGGCACAACCATGAGGCTCCTGCTTGGCCTCCTTGCCGGCGCCGGGATAAAGGCTGTCCTTGATGGGGACGAGTCCCTGCGCGCCCGGCCCATGGATGGAATAGCCCGACCCCTTTTGTCTGCTGGCGCACTGATGAATTTGAGGGATGAAAGATACCCCCCCGTAGAGCTAGTTTCCGGCATCGCCCGCTCCGTTTCCCATCACGCCGAGTCCCCATCGGCTCAGGTCAAATCCGGACTGCTTCTCGCGGGGCTTTCCGGCGGCAAGGGCGTTGTGTTCTCTGAACCCATTAGAACCAGAGACCACACCGAAAGGCTACTTGCTTGGCTTGGCCAGGACATAAGGCTCAGCAATGAAATTGTTTTTAAGCCCGGACCCCCCCTGCCCGGTTTTGACCTGTCTATTCCGGGCGACCCCTCGTCAGCGGCCTTCCTCGTAGCGTTCAGGCTTATGAGGCCTGGTCCACCCATTGTTCTGAGGGGCATCTGCCTGAATCCGACTAGGATGGGGTTTTACAATATACTCCTGCGTATGGGTGCGAGGATCGCCTGGAATGTTGCGGATGATGGCCCTGAACCCGTTGGTAGCCTAATTGTGGAATACTCCGGCCTTCTCTCCGGAGTTGATTTGGGCCCGGATGAGACACCTTCCGCGATTGACGAGCTGACCCTTCTCGGGATCATTGCCTCGGTTTCCGAGGGCGAGATAACGGTCCGCGGTGCGGCCGCACTCAGGTCAAAGGAATCAGACAGGATAGCCATGCTCATCAGGAATCTGAAACAGCAGGGCGTGGAGGCCGACGAATTTCCCGATGGCTTCAGGGTGAAAGGGCCTTTCAGTTTCAGGGGAGGCCCATATGATACAGCCGGAGACCATCGTCTCGCGATGGGTTTTGCTGTTGCTTGCGCGGCCCAGGGTTTGGATTTCAAGATAGATCATCCCTCTGCCCCTGATGTGTCTTATCCGGGTTTTTGGGATGACCTGAGGGACCTGTCCTCATGAATGCTGATGCCGTTCTCTTGTCCTTTCTTTTCAACGGCTCGTGGGCTGTTTTGCTCCTTTTGGTCGATCGGGGGGCAAGGCAATCCCCTTTCAGGCTCGCGCTGGCCCTTGCCCTAGGTATGACCGGAGCGGTCGCCATCCTGGCCGCGAAGACCTGGTTTGATCCCGTGCATATTAGACCCTGGTTCATAAAGCCCTGGATTTGGCGAGACTTTTTTGAGGCCGGACTCATAGAGGAGAGCGTAAAAACCGCCCTTTTTCTCGTTATGGCGTGGGTCATGAGACCAAAAGGCCCCATCATGTGCTTCATGCTTGCTTGCTTCGTGGGTGCGGGTTTTGCTCTTACCGAAAACATGGGCTACATACTGCAGGGGGCATATCAGTCCCTGGCTCACGATCCGGAATCCTATTATCGGACAATATTATCCGTTGCTGTTGCCAGGAGCGTCCCGACCCACTCCGCGTTCACAGGCCTCGTGGGCTTTGCCCTCGCGAGGGCCTGGTTCTCCCGTAAAACCAGGGGCCACTGGTGGCTCGTTATCCTGGCTTTCCTTCTGGCAATTACTATGCACGGGGGTTGGAATGCTCTGGGCGGCACGCTTTTCCTTGAAAAATACACTGTCGTTATGCTAGTTCTGGCCCTGATGATCTGGAACCTCAAGTCCCTTTCCACAAGGCTCAACCCCTCGTTCGTATCCGCGTGGGATGGGGGGTGGATAGCCCTCGTACCCATGGATCAACTCGGCCCTCCAGTCTCAAAGAAGCTGGAAACACTTCTGGCCGCTATGGCCGCGTTCGTGTATTCCCTACTGGTGGTGAATTTGATAACCCTCAAATAATCAATGACCCCCCGAAAATCCCTGTTTGTCATTAGCTTCCGTCCGGGAGCCTCATCATAGCTAGAAGAGAACCATGAAAAAATGCCCTCGTAAAGGGATTTTTCAGGAGGCCTCTCTTAGAAACCCGTTCCCTTGGACAAAGCGCTCCTGGCTCAAGCCAGTAAGTTATTAATACTTTATCAACCCTCCAATATTTTATTCATAATAGACCCCCGTAGTGAGGACTGTGAAGACGAGGTCAACCAGTTT
>JBMFOM010000100.1:0-6252 GCA_049969615.1 Caldifarciminota bacterium | reverse complement strand
AGAAACCAAACCTTGATTTTATGCGGATCTCAGAACATGGGGGTAGCTAGAAATGGGGTTTTGGTGTCAAAGTTGAGCTAAAATGAGGGTTTGGATGTCAAACTTGAGCTAAGCGAGGCGAACCGGAATAAGTCCTGCCAGGGGTTTAGTTAGCAAGAATATTCCAGAGAGAGTTGGCCGGATATCTTGAATGCTGATCCCTACTGGTGTGTCTCACCCTGCTCGCCGGTTCCCTCGCCCTCAGGCTCAATCGTGCCAGGTTCCTCGGTGCCGCCCCCTTCTATGGGCTGGTATTGCGGGACGCCCTCGGTTTGGCCCCCTTCGTTCTTTATCTGAGGCTGTGGGGGTTGGTCTGTCTTTGGCTTTTTGGGCTTCTCAAGGTTAATGGGCCTAATGAACGAGAAGGTGAAGCGAAGGTTGCGCTTTGCGTCCGGATTATGCTTGTTGAAATCATAGATTGACCCATCATCGGCGATGTCAAGCTTGAAACTGCCATAGGTTATGCCGCCGCCAAATGTCGGTCCCATCCTGTAGCCATAGCGGTCGTGAAAATAGCCAATCCGGAGGGAGATCATATCGTAGAAGGTATAATCGGCGCCAACCGAGCGCCATCCTTCATTCATGATATAATATATGCCCTTGTTCTCCCAGTCTTTCAAAAGTCCAGGCAAAACCTTGTGATAGTCAGCCGCGATAGTGAGGCGGTGATACTTAGTCCTGAGAAGGCCATAGGCTATTCCGAGCCTCAGCGTGGTCGGGAGAGGATCGGATTCGCCCGAACCGGTGTATCTGACGCCCGGGCCAAGGTTGGTGAGGACGGCGGCCAGGCTAAGGCCGGGCACTGGGGTCTTGTAGAGGATACCACCATCAACCGCGAATGTCACCGCGGTGCCGCCTCCGGGTTCATTGAGTATCTCGCGCATCACCCATTCCGGAACGAGGTATGAATAGAATATCTTGCTGGATAGACCAACGCCCAGGCCCGGAAGCGGGACCACGCCATAGCCCACTGAAACTGAAACATCATAGGGTTTGAAACTGCCCCTGTATGTTCCCTGCTCATCATAGACCTCAACCTCACCAGGAGTAAGATATGTAACTGACGCGCTGAAGCTGCCGACCCTGGTCGGGAAAACCCCGCTGAAATACTCATAGTAGGCATCGGGAACGATGGTTCTCAGCCATGGCGCGTGCGTGAAGTGGACCTCCATGTTCTTGAAGAAACCAAGACCACCAGCGTTGTAATATATTGCGGTCGCGTCGTCTGCTATCGCGGAGAAGGCACCACCCATAGACACCCCCTTGGCCCCGGGGAAAATCATGAGCATAACTGCCCCGGGTGTAAAGGCATCAGCAAAGGCTATGCCTGTTATAAAAATGCTTGTTGTTACAAGCTTCCTCATCGCTTTTCCTCCTTTACATCCATATTATATTACCATCATGCAAAGCCCTGCAACCATTTGACCCAGCGAGGGCGGGTTTTGTTCCCTGCGGGTTAACTAGCGCACAGCAACCATAGCCCTCTGTCTCTTCCCCACCACCAAATAGACTCCCGACTTTAGCGGCCCTATCAGGGTCTTGCCCTCTATTTCCCTGCTCAGAACGAGCCGGGCCGCGGAGTCGTAGATCTTGACAGGGCCTGAGTAGCCTATTACCCAGAAGCCTGATGGCACAGGAAGAAGAGCAAGTGTTCTGGAAGTGTAGGTATCGGTATCCTCTGCCACGATTGAGGGACAGAGATCAGTCACGACAAATCCAGGGGCATCTTCTAATGTGGGACTCGGGGATGAGATAGTTGGGGTCCACGGCGCGTAATACGCGGGTGGAAAGAACTGGATCTCTGGGGTGTCCACAACAGGCCAGCAGGTATCCGCGCAACCAGGATAATCCCCATCCTCATTTATCTTAAGGATAGAGATGTTGATTGGGTATCCCGTGACCGCGTAGCCCCCATCCGTAGTTTGGATTACTTGAAGCCTCGCGGAAGAATAACCATTTCCAAATTCCTTGAATGTTCTGGCCCAGGAAAGATTCCCCGAGGGGTCTATCTTAAAGACCAGAAGGTCTTGAGAGTTTCCCGTCACCCCCGCGACCACAATCCCTCCATCTGATGCCTGGATTACGGACTCTGCCCGGTCAGCGCCCATCACGCTGAATCTCCTAGCCCACGAGAGTTCCCCTTCTGGGTTCAGCTTGAGGATAAGGATTCTTCCAGAGCTGCTTCCCGCGAGCACACAGCCCCCATCCGCGGTCCCGGTTATGGAGGCGACTACATTCCGCCACCCAAAGCCTTTCATCCAGACCGGATTTCCTTCGGCGTCCATCTTGATGACAGTAATGCCCAACGGATCAGACGGGGTTTCCTCTTCATGTCCCGCGACAACAAGGTTCCCGTCCATGGTCTGGGCTATGTAGCAACCCAGTTCATCGTCCCATGTGCGTCCGAACCTCCTCGCCCACAAAAAATTTCCAAGGGGGTCCATCTTGAGTACGAAGTAATACATGGAGTCCGGCCATGGATATGGGGTGTCCGTAACAAAGATCCTTCCTGAAACAACATAACCACCATCTGTGGTCTGAACTATGGAGCCGGCTGACTCCCGGGATGTTACTAACCCAAAATATCTCGCCCAATAGAAGGTTCCGGAGGTGTCCATCTTGAAGACGAGGATTTTGGAGTGGGTGGGGGCATAGCTATGTGATCCTGCAACCACATAGTTTCCGCCTTGATCGCGGAGTATGGAACCGGCATTACCACCCAGGGTCACCAAACGAACCCAGACCGGATTCCCTGATGGGTCCAACCTCAAGAGCAGAGGAGCAATGTAGGTTCCCGCGCAGGCTCCCGCGATCATGTAACCGCCATCCTGGGTCTGGGCTATGGCTTCGGCCCCCTCGTTGAACCATCCCAAAGGTTCAAAGTCAAAGCTCTTCGCAAAAAGAGCCTGGGAGAACAACATGGTTACAAAAAGTCCTGTTTCCATGATAAAGCCTCCTTACTTTATTACAAGCTTTCGGCTCAGACTTTCTGAGCCGGTTTCCAACCTCAGGAAATAAACCCCCGAGGAAAGCTTTTTATTCAGGTTAAACTCATGGTATCCAGCCTCAAGATAGCCCTCATAGACACTGGAATTAAGCCTTCCGCTCGCGTCATAGAGAACGAGACTCGCCTGGCCCTCGTTCTCAGAGGGGATAGCCAGCTGGACAATACAGCTTCCGTTGTCCTAGCATTTCTCCTTTGTCCAGCGAGCCAAAGCCTACCGGATATATGTTGTAGGTCCCAGAGATCTGCTTCATTTTGACTTCCCGGAGTATGACCTCGGTCACGACCTTGCCCGGCGGAATTATAAAGTTCGCGGAATAAGCAAGGAGTTCAGGTTCGCCTGGATTCCCGATAGGAAAGAGCCTGTCCCTTTTGGGTACTATCCGGTCGTATCCCTCATAAACCACAATCTCATAGTCAGCCTCGTTGAATATGAGGGAGAAGCTTAGGGTGTCCTGGGCCCGGAGCTCATGGGCCAAGAATCCAAGGGCTGTGCACACAGCCCACACCAACCAGTTGCTGTGCTTCTCTCTCTCATTATCGCCTCCTGTGAAGGGAGACTTCTGATAAAGCCTCTCTTAGATCCCTCTTTTCCTTCACGGGCAGACTATAAAGCTCCATGTCAAGCTCTTTCAACCTTTTGGTTCAACCCCCCGGTTCCTTTACCCGGCTGTGCTCTCTTGACTCTATCCAAGTTGGGACAAGGGTTTGGTGGTTTCGGAGCAAAAATTGGGCTTCTCAAGTTATGGAAACCCCTGAAAAATCCCGGTTTGTCAGCCTTATCATAGCTAAAAGAGAACCCTTATAGAATGCTCTCGTGACAGGATTTTTCAGGGGACTCCCTCTTAGAACCCTGTTCTCTTAGACAAAGTGCCCCTGGCTCAAACCAGTAATTTATTACTACTTTATCAGGGGTCTCGTTATGATAAGGACCACAGGCATTCTGAGACCATTTGGGGAAAGCGTTAACGTTTGTTTCAGATGAGACCTCCTCCTTGCCCATGAAACTTCAGAACCCTTATCCTTATCCACTTGATAGTCTTGCATTACCACAGAGTCACCCACGGCCCAATTATGGGCGGCGGGTGGGTAGTGCCAGCGCAGTTCGCGTTTCACCTGAGACAGCTTGAGAAATGGGGCTTTGCACCCGCGGAGCCAGACGAGGTTCTCGCGCCTCCGGTGGAAAGGGCCTTTCTGCTGACCTTTGACGACGCCTACGCGGACATTTACCGGAACGCCATGCCCGTGATGGCCAGAAAGGGCATCAGGGGAATCGTTTTTCCGGTCGTGGGGTTCATTGGCAAAAAACCGCTCTGGGATGTGACTTGGGGCACGCCAGGGATTCACATGGACGCGGGAGAGCTAAGGGTTCTCGCGGCCAGAGGATGGGAAATTGGCTCACACACCATGAGCCACCCGGACCTGACGAGGCTGGGAAAGGAGGCCCTAAGGGCAGAGCTGATTGACTCAAGGGAAAAACTGGAAGACATCCTGGGGAGGCGAGTGAGGTTCATAGCATACCCGTTCGGTCGGTTCAACGAGGGGGTAAAGGGCGCGGCCAGGGATGCTGGTTACGAGGGGGGCTTTACCATGAGGAGGACTAGGAGCCTGGCCTGGACCGACCCAATGGCAATACCAAGGATGAGCGTCTATCTGCCGGATTACTCCTTGTTCAGGAAAATGGAACCCATGTATGCGGGCCTTGACTGCCTAATTGAAAGGCTAATAAACTTTAATGCAGGGGGGACAGCGTGGGTAAGGCACAGCGCGCCGTGGCTGGGGAAATTGCTGGGCATAAGGCTGGACGAATAGAAGCGAGAAAGCCGGCCACAGGGAAGCCTACTTATTGAGGTATTTCTTTGCCCTCTCTATCCCCCTCTTTGCCTTCTCGTGATTGGGATCAAGCGCGAGGACCTGCTCCCAGTAATATATTGCCGTCGCGAAATCCTCCCACCTGTAGGCCTCCACCCCTTTTAGGTATAGTATTTCTATCTCCTCTGATGAGGCTTTGGGGCCGGTTCCAGCAGAAGCTGACGCGCCATCCTTTGGCGGAGGGTTGGGCTTGGTTACCTTGGAATCGGTCTTGCCTCCGGGCTTTGTCCCGCCGTTCTCCTGGTTGGAGGCAACATCCTTGCGCGTCGTGTCCGGCTGGCTTACCGTAGTGGCCGGAGTGCGTGCGGAATCGGATGGCCTCTTGTATGTAAAACCAAAATCAACAGCGGGATAATATTCCCCGTAAAACCCATCATACTTGAGCGAGAGATTCCAGGCTATCACCGCACCATCGTAATCAAAACCTATGCCCGGCCAGAGAAGAACCTTGTTTGAATCGGTCAACCAGGTCGCCCCCCCACCCACGGAAATACCCCATTTCTGGCCGAACCTCATGGATGTGGCCAATTTTGATTTCTTTATGCCTCCGGCGTATGAAAACCCCCAGACCAGGTTGTCAAGGGGCTTGTTGTTCATCTCCGCTATAACCGAAAGCGCCTCCATCCTGGCGAGGTTAACGCCAACACCTATGTCACCGCTCGGCCCAACCCAGTAGGCACCGATTCTCAAGGAGAATCCAGGGACATAGGAACCCAAACCATAGGAATAAGAGGTCTGGAGCGCGCCGGAGACCAGGACAGAGTCAAATATCGGATAAATCAGGCCCATCTCCATGGCCTCATCCCCTCCGAACTCTGTCCTTCTCTTGAACACCGAGGCCCTGAAGAGGAGGGTATCGTATATCCTCAGAAACAGACTGGTGCCCCCGTTGAAATTGCCCAGGTCGCCCGAAAGGGGAATGCCCGCGTGGGTGGTCCAAGAGACCCCGCGGAAGTAATACTCCTCGGAAGCCCTTGGCCACGCGTTCCCAGAATAGAGCGCGCGAGCATCCACCAGGGAGAAGTAAGAGGACACTAGGACGAGAACCATCATCTTACCCTGGCACCGGTTCGCGAGCACACAAAACCCAAAACCTCATACATACTTATATTTTAAGGGAATTGGCGCGTCATTTCAAGGCCTTTCCGGCCTGAGCTCTCACATATTCCTACCCCCCAGGGGGCTCCTCTTAGACCCAAGTTTGACACCAAAACCCAATTTCTAGCTATCCCCATGTTCTGAGATCCGCATAAAATCAAAGTTTGGTTTCTTGGAATGGTCAGTTTTGGTCAAAAACATGGTGCCGACATATTCCTTTATGTTTGCCAGAGTAAAGA
>JBMFOM010000099.1:0-6323 GCA_049969615.1 Caldifarciminota bacterium | reverse complement strand
GCTGTTTATGAGAAACCCTCAGACAAGGCCATCCCTGTCTGGTGGGATGAGCAACATGAACCTTGCCCTCCTGCTCAGGCTCATAACCCCGGCCCGATTGCGAGGCCCTTGTGCCACGGCCGCGCCTTCAATCCGTGGGGGGCTGAGATGTGTCGGGTGAGGCCGGTTTGATTTCCCTGGAGAGCTTCCTGGCCAGGGCAAGGAGCTTGGGGTCGGATTTTACCTTCTCGGCGCCGTATATAACGGCGGTGTGGTGGACGCGGCCAAGGGCCTCAGCGGCTTCCTCCAGGGCCAGGCCCATCTCCTCCCTGAGGATGTAGGCTATGATGTGTCGGGCCATGGACACCCTCCTACGCCTGGAGCCGGAAACGAGCTCGGAAAGCGAAACCCCAAGAAAGTCAACCACCCTCTCGCACACGCTCTGGGCAGGGGTCTTGATCACTATCATGTCCGCGAGGATGGCCTTCGCGGACTCAAGGCTCACCGGCCCCCCTACCAGCGAGTGGTATGCGAGGAGCCGCTGGATTATACCTTCCAGTTCCCTCATAGCTCCTCGGCAGTTCTGGGCCGCGTGGGTGATGACCTCTGGATCAACCGATACCCCCCTTGCCTCCAACGAGGCCCTGAGGAACTTTTCCTTGTCCTTTGGCGCTGGCTCCCGCAATTCCACCAGTAGGCCACCCATGAGCCTTGATAGCAAGGGTTCAAGGAGCTGGAGGCCAGCGGGGTTGACCGAGGAGACAACCATGACCTTTCTGTCCTTGAGGAGGAGCGAGTCTATCATGTGGAGGAGCTCCTCCTGTAGGAGGGGTTTGCCCTTGACGAACTGAAAATCGTCAAGTATCAGAAGGTTGAGGTTCCTGAAATCCTTCTTGAACTGGCCAACCCTCTTCTCCTTTATGGATGCCAGGAGGGAGTTGAAAAAGGGTTCCATTCGGGTGTATCTGACCGAGGCCTCCGGATTGATGGAGAGGGCGTGGTGGCCACCAGCGTTCGCCAGGTGGGTCTTGCCGACGCCCGGTGGGCCGACAATGCAGATGATCCCGCCGGCCGCGTCTTCCACGAACCTCTTTACTGCCGCGCGCGGGAAACGATTATGGGACAGGAGCATGAAGCCAGCGAGGGTGAAGCGGGGCACGAGGCCAAGTCCTACCCTGGGCGACCTGCCGCGCTCCGGAAGGGCCTGGGGTTCGGCAACCCTGAACTCAAGGTTCACGCTCTCGCCAACTGCTTCAGCTATGGCCTCAAGAAGCGCGGGGGCGTATCTTGCTTCTATCCAGTCAGCGATGAATTGGTCAGAGACCGTTATCACGGCTGTCCTGC
Source organism: Caldifarciminota bacterium (assembly GCA_049969615.1). Lineage (GTDB taxonomy): Bacteria > Hydrothermota > Hydrothermia > JBDRYB01 > JBDRYB01 > JBDRYB01. The sequence continues at coordinate 5,000 of JBMFOM010000099.1, read as the reverse complement.
CCTCCAGCCGGATGTCCCTGATCCCCGAGAACCATATGTCGTAGATCTGGGGGGACACGGTTTCCCTGAGCCTGGAGAGGATTTTGGGTAGGATATTCACAGCGCCAAAGTATAGGATGGGCCCGGATCGCGGCTCAAGGCCTCTGAAATCCTTGCAAGATAAGCATTTCCACGCAACCCCTTTTCTATCAAGGCCATGGGCCCGAACCCCTTGAGCGACAAGGACTTAGGCCCCGAAGGCCTCGGCCAGAAGGCCGAGAACAGTGGGGCCGGAGGGGGCCGTTTCCTCCAGGATCGTGAACCGGTCAGGCCTTGTAGAAGGGGCCATGTCTATACACCTTACAAAATCATCAAAAGAGAGACCCAGGTCTTTTGGTTTTGTTGGCAGGCCAAGTTTTCGCATGAACGAAACCATGGCCTCCCTGTGGGAGTTGGATTGCAGGTATGTCGTGAAGATGGCGGCCAGAGCGACCTGTTCCCCATGAAGGCCCCGCCCGCCGAAAAGCCTGTCCATCGCGTGGCTTATCTTGTGCTCTGATCCGGATGATGGTTTTGAGCTCCCCGCCAGAGCCATGGCCGCGCCGGAGAGCAATAAGCCTTCGCACAGGGTTCTGAGGGTGTCCGTGCACCTCAGGTCCGGCTCCTCGGATAGCAGGGCCAGCGCACCCAGCTCGCTCATCGCCGCCGCGAGGCCGTTGAAGTCCTCGTCCTTGCCCTGATCGTGTGCCCTCCTCCAGTCCCAGGAGGAGGATATGTTTGCCAGGAGGTCTCCAGCGCCTGCGGTGTTGTGCCTGCGTGGGGCGCGGGAGATCACCTCCAGGTCGCAGACCAGCGCGGCCGGAACCGAAACCTTCTGGCTTATCCCGTCAATAACCACAACAGGCGAGGCGATTCCATCGCCGGAGAGAACGGTTGGCACGCTGACCATTGGGATGCCAGTCTCATGGGAGACCATCTTTCCGACATCAACGACCTTTCCTCCCCCTATCGCTATGATGCTGTCGCAAGAGACGGCCAGGGATTTTATCTCTCTGACGGCTTTGCCGGTGCTTTCGGATACCACAAAGGGATGGCCAGCGAACTCCTCGCTTATCTTTCTGCTCTTGCCCGGGCCAGAGATTACCAGCGGCCTTTTCCCAACGGATAGGGCTATTTGTTTGAGCCTCCGGAGGGCTCCATAGCCCATTTCAACCTTCTCCGGCCAGAGCTTCACCACCTGAACAGGACTCCTCCCCACACAAATCCAGCGCCGAATGCCACCGCGAGGACGAGCTGTCCCTCCTTGAGCAATCCCTTCTCTTGCATCTCGTCAAGGGCTATGGGAATTGAGGCGGCTGATGTGTTCCCGAACCTGTCTATGTTGATGTAGACCTTCTCGGGCGCCAGCTTAAGCCGCTCCCGCGTCGCCTCTATTATCCGGGTGTTGGCCTGGTGCGGGACCAGCCAGTCAATCTCCTCTGGTTTTACCCCTGCCCTCTTGAGGGTCGTAAGCGCCGCATCCCGCATTGCCCTCACAGCGTTCCTGAAGACCTCCTGGCCCTCCATCCTGATGTAATGGAGACGTTTTCTGATGGTCTCCTCCGAGGCCGGTAGCCTTGAGCCTCCGGCCGGCATCATCAACAGACTTCCAAGGGAGCCGTCTCCGCCCAGGTAGGATGAGATTATGCCCTCGTGATTCGGATCCTCCTCAAGCACTGCGGCGCCCGCGCCATCGCCGAAGAGCACGCAGGTTGACCTGTCCGTGTAGTCGGTTATCCTGCTCAGGCACTCCGTGCCAATCACCAGGGCCTTTTTGTAGTTCCCTGATGTGAGCATTCCCCTGGCTATTTCAAGCCCGAACACGAACCCCGGACAACCCGCGGATATATCAAATGGCGCGGCCCTCGTTGCCCCTATCTTGTCCTGGATCAGGCAAGCGGTTGAAGGAAACAGGTGATCCGGTGAGGATGTAGCCGCTATGAGGAGGTCTATCTCCTTTGGATCAAGGCCGATTCGCTCAATGGCCCTCATGGCGGCCTTCGCGCCCATGTCTGACGCGGCCTCCTCGGGCGAGGCAACCCTCCGCTCCTTTATGCCGGTTCGCTCTGTTATCCACTCGTCTGATGTATCAAGGAACTTCTCAAAGTCCTCGTTCCTCACTATGCCCTCAGGAACATAGGATGAAAGGCTTTTTATGCGTATTGGCATAAACCTATCCTCCGAAAAGCCCCACCGGGAAACCCAGGAGGAGCCAGGTTCCTATCCAGAGAAACGGCGCGAGGTAAAGCCCCAGGGGGTTTATCGGCAGAAAAAGCCCCAGGGCGATTATACCCATGAGTATGTATGGTCCCGCCCTTATGAAACCCGTGTTGTATCCTATCCGCGGAAAGAAATAGGCGAGGATGGCGAACCCGTCCAGGGGCGGCAGGGGTATCAGGTTAAAGAAGGCCAAGGCTATGTTTATTATCACGCTTATGGCGAGCATTGGGCCGATGTAGTCATTCCAGGCTCCCACCCCGGCCATGACCAGGCCCAGGCCCCTGAACGCCAGGCCCGACAGTATGGCGAGGCCTATATTTGAAAGAGGCCCTGCCAGTGAGGTGAGCGCGAGGCCCCTCGCGGGGTTCCGGAAATACATCGGGTTGACAGGGACAGGTTTTGCCCACCCTATCCTCGCCACCAGTATCAGGATGAAGCCGAGGGGGTCAAGGTGCTTGAGGGGGTTCAGGGTAAGCCGGCCCGCGTTCCTCGCGGTCGGGTCTCCCATCCTGAAAGCGGCGTAGGCGTGGAAGAACTCGTGGACCGTGAGCGCCATGAGGACCGCCGGAAGCGAGAGCATGATGCCCATCAGGTCAAACATCCTGGTTACTCCGTTCTCATAGCAGTATCGCGATGACGGCTCCCAAGAGCGCGCCCACGAAGACCTCAAGAGGGGTATGGCCCAGGAACTCCTTCATCCTCTCCCCTGAGACCGGTCTACCCCTGGACATCTCGTCAACCATCATGTTCAGCAATCTGGCCTGCTTTCCCATTGCCCTACGGACCCCAGCGGCGTCATACATGACTATGAGCGCGAGGATAAAGGCTATGGCAAACAAGGGGCTATCAAAACCAGCGTTGAAACCAACCTTTATGGTGAGCGCGGAGACCAGCGCGGAGTGAGATGACGGCATCCCCCCGGCCTGAAAGAGCCAGGTAAGGTCAAGGCGCCGGCCAACAATGGAATATATGCCGCACTTGGTCAGCTGGGCTATGAACATTGCCAATACGGGAACCCATATCATCGTGTTGGATAGAAGTTTATTGACCTCAGTCAATATGTCCTCCGGGCTATGAACGCGACCAGCTCGCACGCGGGCCACGCTGATTCTCCGAAACGGCTTCGGAAGGCTCCGGATATTTCCTCGGCAAGCGTCTCAGCATCAGCCTTGGCCTTCTCAAGGCCAAAGACTTTCACCCATGTCACCTTTGCCTCGTCCTTTCGCAGGTCCTTTCCCACGGATTCCTCGTCCCCAACAACATCCAGTATATCATCGGTGATTTGGAAGAGGGTGCCCAGCCTCAGGCCCTCTTTTCTCATGAAGCCCAGGGTCTCTTCGCCCGCGCCGGCAACGATTCCGCCCGCTGTCAATGAGGCGGATATGAGCGAGCCGGTCTTCTTTCCGTGGATGAACCTGACCAGGTCAGGCAATGGGTCCCAAGCTTCCTTCTCCGCCAGAACATCAACAACCTGCCCGGCTATAACGCCCTGGAGGCCTATCGCGGAGGTTATCTCCTTGAGGAGCGAACACCTGACCTCGGGCGGGAGTTTTGATCTAGCGATGAGTCCAAAGGCCTCTGCCAGCAAGGCGTCCCCAGCTAGAATCGCCATTGCCTCCCCGAATTTCCTGTGCGATGTTGGAACCCCGCGCCTCGTGTCGTCGTTGTCTATGGCCGGAAGGTCATCGTGTATCAGGGAGAAGGTATGGATGAACTCAAACGCTACGGCGACGGGCAAAACCTCTCGCGTTTCCACGCCGCCGCAAAGCTCGTAGCCCATGATGGCCAGGATGGGCCGGAGACGTTTGCCTCCAGCCATGAGGCTGTAGCGCATGGCCTCGGTGAGCCTGGTCGCGAGGCCATGGTCCAAAGGCAGGGCCTCATCTATTGCCCGGTTGACCAGCTCTCGCCTCTGCTCCCAGTATCTGGCCAGATTTTCGTTCACTAGAAGCAGATTTTAATACACCGGCCTGGCCCGGTTAAAGTTGAGGCACACATCCGGTTTCGGCCACGCGCCAGGCTGTCGCTCAGGAACATGTAGCTTATATCTAGATCTAGAAGCTTCTAGAAACATGTTCCGGGGGCGACACTATTTCCGGTGTATGGGACTGAGAAAATTCATTGAAGCCCTCGGAAGAAGGGATGGCCTCATTATGTGCGCCATCATCAGCATGAAAAATCCCTCTAACGCCCAGCTGACCAGGGCAACCGGATACTCGTCCAGAAGCGTCCAGCGCGCGATAAACAAGCTCGTATCTGAGGGGTTTCTGATAAGGAGCATGAGGGGCAGACGGAGGAGGCTCGCGCCAGCCCCGGGATTGATAGCCAACAGGCTCTTTGTTATTCCGCAAGAAGACCTGGAATACCTTTTTGGGATATACGGTCAGGACAGGGTCTCCGAGGCAATAAGGGTCCTTGAGTTCACCTATGCCACGAGCAGGGTGAAACCAAGGTGTCCCCTTGCCATACTAAAGGCAGTCCTAAAGCGCGGGAGGTTGGTCTATCCGGCCGGATATGTCCCTCGCTCCGCGCTCAGTGCCACCCAGGAGGCGCTGAGGGCCTTTGACGCCCTGCCATATCGGGAGAAACAGGCCCGGATTCAGAGCGCATACGCCAGGCTTTTCGCGAAGACAGGGGATCACGCGGGTTCCCTTGCCAGGGCAGAAGCGGTAGCCATCATGGATTTTGCCCTGGAGAAAGAGAAGCCCCCTTCATCCGACCGCGGCGAATAGGCCTCCTTTATTTTCCCTTGTCCAAAGGCG
>JBMFOM010000098.1:0-6447 GCA_049969615.1 Caldifarciminota bacterium | reverse complement strand
AACCCGGCCCTTTTCGGCCCTGTCTTAACAATCCGGGTTCCGTATTTCGTTGATAAAATAAGGCAATTCCCCGATCCTGCTAAGCTAATTCTCAGAGCCATCGGCACTTTCGCCGAACTCCTTGATGGACAAGGACTCAGAAGGGGTTGAAAGTGGGTCGGGTGAGGTCTCGCGTTGGTTGACCATCCATGCCTGGTGGTTTATAATTTGCGCCAACACGAAGGAGGTGTGAGATGTTGTTGATGCTGTTAGCTTATGCGCCGAGCTATGCTTGGCCGACTCTCGGTTACGACAAGGAGCGAAGCTCATACCAGTCTGTTCCAGGGGCCAACATAACCGGCCCATTGGTAAAATGGCGTGTCGCTGTGACCCCTTCCATACAGAGGTCATGTGGCCCCGTGATAGCGGATGTCCGGGGTGATTATGTCGGATGCGAGGTTCTCTTCTACGACGGCTCTCTGGTCAGGTGTTTGGAGGGAAACACCGGAAACGCCATCTGGAGCGTGAACATAGGTTCTGACATGTCGCCCAACTCAACCCCAGCTGTTGGAGATGTTGATAACGATGGGGTCCCAGAGCTCATTGTGGCCAGGCAGATGCCCGGCATCGTCTTTTGCCTGAATGCCATGACCGGGGCCGAGGAATGGCGAGACACAGTCGGAAACGGCCAGCAGATAATGGCTCCGGTTTGCCTCGCGGATGTCTCTGGCGATAATGTCCCGGAGATCATTATCGGCCAGCAGTTCTCTGACACGGTCTATTGCTACAATGGCAACGGGACAATAAGGTGGAAGTCGCAATCCCTCGGCATCTCAGGTGTCTCCGTGAACGGCATATCGGCAGGTAATGTTGACGGTGCGGCCGGCAACGAGATCATCGTGGCCATAAATGACATGACTGTGGGCGCCGCCAGGTGCATAGTCTGTCTGAATTCCGACGGAACAATAAAGTGGAAATACCCCTCTGGTTTCATCCTTGCCACTGCCTCAACGGTCACGGCCACCCTGGGTGATGTCACTGGTGACGGAAGGCTTGATGTCATAGTCTACCGCGGGGACAACAACAGGATATATGCCCTTCAGGGTTCCAATGGCTCCGAGATATGGAATTACTCTATCCCGAACAATTCCGTTGGCCAGCCCCAATCCCTACTCTTCCAGAACCTTGTTGCCTGGGATGTGACCGGAGACGGCCGAACAGAGGTCTTTTTTGGAACGGGCGGCGCGGATGACACCCTTGACCCGATTGATACCACATATTGGAAGAGCTGGTTCATCTGTCTGAACCCCTCCGGTTCCGAACGCTGGAGGTATGAGATTGACTACTGGACATACGACGGTGGTGGTGCGATATGCGATGTTGACAACGACGGGGCCCTTGAGTTCGTAAAGACAGCGGACGATGGCTTTGTCTATGTGTTCAACGCGGCCTCCGGTGGCACCTATGAGTGGAGATACGACTACTACGACCAAGATGGGGTCACGGAGTGGGCAGTTGACAATCCCATCGCTGTGGGCGATATAGACGGAGATGCTTGTTCGGAAATAGTTCTTTTGGGATCAGGCGGACTCACAGGAGGCAACAATATCACCGCTCTGGACGGGCCCGGATTCAGCTGTCTTCTCGGCCCCGAAGAGGAGGCAGGTGGGCTTCTCCCCCGAATCATCGCGAGGACAGGCAACGGGTTTCTCTATCTAAGCATCTATGGCTTCCAGGACGCTGAGGCAATCATCTGGGATGCTTCCGGGAGAAAGATGAAAGAGCTGGCAATAAAAAAGGAGCCAACCGCGATCGCATTGCCTGCCGGGATATACTTCATAGAGGCGAGACACAAGGAGGTCGTGATGAGGGGCAAGGCCACAGTATACTGATAACATCAGATAATAAATCTGCCCCGGCCCTGCGCCGGGGCTTTTGTTCAAATCGTTGGAATCAGAAGACCCTATTTTTACTCAGAAACTGCAATGGTTGATCCTGCGCAGGAAGTAGGTTATAATTTTCGGCCTGCCGGGGTGGCGGAATTGGCAGACGCGCTAGGTTCAGGACTTAGTGGGAGCAATCCCGTGCGGGTTCAACTCCCGCCCCCGGCACCTCATTCCCGAATGAGAGAACGGCTATCATGGTTTCTGGGTTTAACTAGCAACAGTGTATCAGAGCTCCGCGAGCTTCTCCGCGTGTTCCCTGGCTTCTCGGTGCTTTGGGTCTATCTCAAGGACACGGTTGAAGTATTCCAACGCCTTGAAGTCCTGGTGTTTTATCTCATAGAGAACACCCAGGTTAAACAGGGCGTCAATGTTGTCCGGGTTGTCCTTCAGGATTTTCTTGAGAAACCTTTCGGCCTTGTCATACTTTCCGGACACAAGCTCAAACTTCGCCTCTTCAAGCAGGTCCTCTGTCCCCATATCCAACCTCAGAGCTTCTTCAAAGCCTCAATATTCTCGTCTTTCGCTATAATTATCAGGAGATCCCCCGGAGATATTTCCTGATCTGAGGAGGGCGTTATAATGGTTTCCTCTTTATAGGTGACCTTGCCATCCTCGTCTATTTCAGGAACCCTTCTCCTTATGCCTATTATGTTAACGCCATAAGTAGCCCTGGCATCGGTCTGTTTTATGGTTTTGCCGACAAAGGCCTCCGGAGCAACGATTTCAACCAGGGAATAGTCCGGCGAAAGCTCTATGAACTCAAATACCCTTGAGGATGTTAGTATCTGCGCGATCCTCTGGCCCATATCCCTCTCAGGATAGACAACCAGATCGGCCCCCAGACGCTTGAGGACCTTTGCCTGGAGGGCTGTAGCTGTTTTGGCAACTATCTTCTTTGCGCCCAGCTCCTTTGCAAGCATGGTTATGAGCAGGGAAGACTCCACATTCTGGCTGGTTGCGACTATAACTGCATCAAAATCCGCTATGCCCAGGGTGCGCAGGGCGCGCTCGTTTGTGGCATCCATGACCAAAGCTTGCGAGACCGTCACCTCCACCTCCATGACAGCCTCCTCGTTCTCGTCAACAGCAACTACTTCATGACCAGCCTCCGCAAGGGCCTCTGCTACAGCCTTGCCAAATCTTCCTATGCCTATCACAAGGAACTGCATATGACTCACCCTATCACAACCCTGCCCTCAACATAGCGAACTAGGTCCCGGGCAGGGGACACAAAGGTCATAAAAAGCGAAAGGACACCTACTCGTCCTATCAGCATAGTGATAATTATAATGCATTTGCCCAGAGCAGATAAATCAGCCGAGAGGCTGGCGTTTGAAACAGTGAAGGAGCCGACCGAAAGCCCAACTGTCCCAAAGGCTGAGGCTACTTCAAAAAGATAGGGTATAAATCCCCTGAAAAGCATACCGTGTGCATCAGACAGAGAGAGAGCGATCACAGCTCCGGTCACCACAAAAAGAGCCAAAACAAAAACCGCGTAAGCCTTTCTAATTGCATCAGCCCCTATCCTGTATCCAAGGGCCGAGGACTCGTGCCTGCCAGTAAGAGTTGCCATGAGCCTCAGAAAGACAACTGCGAGAGTGGTTGTTTTTATGCCTCCTGCGGTTCCCCCCGGGGAGGCGCCAATTATCATCAACACGGTTGTCAGGAGAAGAGAGAACAGGCTTGCTGAGGCGTAGTTCACCGTGTTGAAACCAGCAGTCCTTGGTGTTACAGCCATGAATAGCGCGGAAAGGATCTTATCCCTCACCGGGTAGTCGGCCATCGCGCCCGTCCACTCAAAAGCGAGAAAGGCTACGAATCCCACGATTATAAGTCCAAGGGTCATTGCCGCGACCAACCTGGCATGGAGGGTCAGTTTGCGTCTCTTGCGCCCTATGAATCTATTGTAATACTCATCAATAGCAATGAACCCAAGCCCGCCCGTAACTATAAGTCCGATTACGGTCAGGTTGACAAGCGCGTTTCCGCGCCATGACATCAAGCTATCCGAGAATGTTGAGAATCCAGCATTGCAAAAAGCAGAAACCGCGTGAAAGGCCGCGTGCCCCAGACCATCCGGGAAACCATATCTGCCGACAAATGGAAACGCGAGAATGACGAAACCCGCGGCCTCTGTGATCATCGTCATGGCCACTATTCTCCTTGCAAACCCGTATACTTCTCCTAGGGAAAGATCCGGATAAGACGCGGCCATTGTGCTCCTGACGACAAGGGAACCCTTTTTGCCCACGAGAAAGAGGAACAGGGTGGCAAATGTCATGTAGGACAACCCACCAACTTGAATCAGTCCCAATATGACTGCCTTGCCAAAGAGCGTGTAGAAAGTTGCCGTGTCCTTTACAATGAGGCCGGTCACGCAGACCGCAGACGCAGATGTGAAAAGAGCGTCCAGGGGCGAAAGATGGCCATTCCTGGACCAAGGAAGCATTAGCAGGAGCGCGCCAAGGAGTATGACCCCAGCGTAACCTCCGAGGAGAATTTTGGTCGGGTTAAACCTTCTTTGCAAGGACGAAATTATATTGCGAGAGAGGGTCTCAGTTCCTGGTTTAGATCAAAGGCTCAACCTGATTCTCTCTATTCTCCAGTAGTTGCCTTCTATCCTGATCCCTCATAGAAAATCAGATGGCCGTCTGCCGATTCAAGGCCCACCCCGCACCGTCTGGAAAGAAAACGCAATTGCCTATCTCCTCGTAAGGCCCCAGCTCTTGCAATTGACAATCATATAGCGATTCCAACCCTTTTTTACTTCTATACACCAGCCGGAGCCATCGGCGAAAAAGGCCAGCTCTCCAACCTCGTCATAACTGCCCCATTTTTTCCGTTTATGACCAGATAATAATTCTTGCCCTTCCTTGCCCTCATGACCCAAATGGAAGCATTCGGCGATATATCAAGCCTGTCCACCAAATCATATGAACCATAGGCGCCGAATTCCCTTCCGCTAATGACCACATAGTATTTCCCAACTTCAACACCTCATTTTCCTCAATTCGTTTATTGATCTTCTCCCCGGCCCAGGTTTAGAATTTGGACTCTAGACCGAGGAGATACTAACATGCCAAAGTGGAAATATGTGAATCTGAGGCCCGATGAGCTTCCTAGAGAATGGTATAACATAGTGGCGGAGTTCGGGAATGAGTTTCCGCCGCCAAAGGATCCAGACGAGGGGCCATCCAGGCTCGCGGAATTGCCCAACATACTCATAGAGGAGTGCCTCAAACAGGAGATGAGTCAAGAGCGCTGGATTCCAATTCCGGAGGAGCTCCTTGAGATATATAGTCAAGCAGGGAGGCCGAGACCCCTCTTTAGGGCCTACGCTCTGGAGAAGGCCCTGGATACACCGGCCAGGCTATACTATAAGGCTGAATTCTACTCACCCACAGGATCACACAAGGTCAACACAGCACTGGCGCAGTGTTATTATGCGAAGAAAGCAGGCTTCAAGCGCATAACCACTGAGACCGGCGCTGGCCAGTGGGGAACCGCGATAGCCTATGCGGCCGCCCTGATGGGTCTGAAGTCAACCATATACTGGGTGCGTGCTGTTCACGACTGGAAACATGACCGCAGGACGTTCATGAAGCTGTACGGCGCGGAGGTCTTCGCGTCGCCAAGCCCGAACACGGAGTTCGGCAGGAGCCTGTATGAGAAGAACCCGAAACACAACGGCTCCCTGAGCATAGCCATATCGGAGGGTCTTGAGGACGCGAGAAAGCACGATGACACGGTATATACGCTGGGTTCCGTGCTAAACCATGTTCTCATGCATCAGACCATAATCGGGCTTGAGACCAAAAAGCAGTTTGAGCTGTTTGATGATTATCCGGACATAATGGTCTCGTGTCTTGGCGGTGGCTCCAACTTCGGCGGGTTTGTCCTGCCGTTCACTGGCGAAGCCTACACGAAGGGCCTGAAGACCAGGTTCCTGGCCGTCCAGAGCCAGGTCGCACCCAATCTCCAGGGTGAATATAAATATGACTTCGCTGATCACGCGGAGATGACCCCAATGCTCAAGATGTATACCCTGGGCCACCAAAAGGAGATGGCACCCATAAAGGGCGATGGCCTCCGCTACCACGGCGCCGCCCCAGTGATAAGCTTCCTAAGATCAAAGGGCATGATAGACACTAAGGCATACCCGGAGGACGAGAAGGAAGTCTTCTCCAAGGCCAGGCTATTCGTCCAAACAGAGGGATACATTCCTGCCCCGGAATCAGCTTATTCAGTGGCCGGGGCAATTGATGAGGCCCTGAAATGCAAGGAAACCGGCGAATCCAAGTGCATAGCGTTCAATGTATCCGGCCATGGGTTCCTTGACATACCGGGATACAGGGAGGTCCTGGGCCTGGACTAGGGATAATCCATAGGACTTTGCCGGAGGATGTGCGCGGTTCAGGACTAGTATTTTAAAACCTCCCTCTTCCCTCAAAACTAAACCCTAACCTTAGGGCCTTCCTTCTGGCCCATGAGGTAATCAACCAGATCGTTGGGTTCCTCCCAT
>JBMFOM010000097.1:0-6662 GCA_049969615.1 Caldifarciminota bacterium | reverse complement strand
GTGTTGAAACAGGCCCGCGGGTTGTTTTAAGCTTTTCAGACAACAAAAGGGGTAGGGAATTGGATGAGATAGTCTTGTTGAGCGGAACAACCTGCGTTCCACTGATGAACAGGATGGCCCGGCAACTTGATGTTGAGCCAGGGGATTTCCTGATAGGCCGTTTTTCTGACGGCGAGGTCAGGGTCCAGATAAAGAGAAACATCCGGGGGAGGGATGTTTATGTCGTCCAATCAACCGGTGCGCCAGCCGAAAACCTTATGGAACTCCTCCTTCTCATAGACGCGGCCAAGAGGGCCTCCGCGGCCAGGGTGACGGCTGTCATACCATATTTCGGCTACGCCAGGCAGGACAGGAAGGCTGAACCGCGGGTTCCCATATCCGCAAAGCTGATCGCCAACTTCGTGGAGGCCGCTGGCGCGGACAGGGTTCTCACGGTTGACCTGCACGCTGACCAGATCCAGGGCTTCTTTGATGTGCCGGTTGATAACCTTTATGCCACCCCAATCTTCAAACCCTATATTGACCAACTCATATCAGAAGGCCAATGGATGGTAGTTGCGCCGGATGTGGGTAGCTCCAAGAGGGCATACAGGTTTGCCGAGCTCCTTGGCAACCTGCCAATAGCCTTTGTGGACAAGCGAAGGGTGAGGCCTAACGAGATAGAATCCGTGAGGGTCATAGGTGATGTTGAGGGGATGAACTGCTTGATGGTTGATGACATAATAGACTCCGGCGGCTCGTTGAGAAAGGCCTCCGGAGCGCTAAGGGAAATGGGCGCAAAGAGGATCTTCGCGGCCGCGACCCACGGGGTCTTCTCCGGCTCAGCAAAGGAAACGCTCTCAGAAAGCCCTCTGGAGGGCATCTGGGTGACCAACACCCTGCCCCCGCAGGACGATAGGCTCCCGTCCAACGCGAAGGTCCTTGACATATCTCCCCTCCTCTCGGAGGCCGTGAGGAGGATACACGAGAACCGCTCCGTCTCGGAGCTGTTCATTGGAAAAGAATCATGGAAAACCTTAGGCTTGTGGCAGAACGCAGAGAAGGACTAGGAAAGGGCCCGGCTCGCCGCTCCAGGCGTGATGGCTGGATACCCGGCGTTATGTATGGCTTAGGCGAGGAAAGCATCGCCATAAGAATACCGGCGCGAGAGCTCCTTGAACTCATAAGAAAGACCAGCGGCGAAAAGGTTCTTATAGATCTGAAGATAGGCGACGAATCAAAGCTAGCGACCATACAGGACATCCAGCGCCACCCCGTCACAGGAGAGGTCATACATGTTGACCTCTTGTTACTACACAAGGGCAAGGAAGTTGAGATAGAAATACCCATAACGATAACAGGAACAGCCCCAGGCATAAAGAAGGGCGGGATACTGGATGTCATAACCCACTCCCTGCGGGTCAAGGCTCTACCCAAGGACCTGCCGCCCCACATAGAAATTGACATTTCGGGGCTTGATGTCGGCGGCGTCGTGCATGTAAGGGACATCTCCTTGCCAGGGGTTCACATCATGAACCCTCTGGACCAGCCCGTGGTCTCCATACTCACACCCAGGGTGGCTATTGAGAAGGAAGAGGCCCCGGCAGAAGAGGCTGAGGGAGAGCGGCCCGAGGGCGAATCGCCTGCCAAGGGAGAAACCGAGTCCAAGCCTAAATGAAGGCTCTGGTGGGCCTGGGCAACCCTGGGCCCCTTTATTCCTTTACCAGGCACAATATGGGCCATTTGCTTGTGGAGCTCTACGCGAGTAGAAACAGCGTGAAACTCTCGCCTGGTAAGGGGGAATTTCTCACGGGCCTAAAAGGAGACCTCTGGCTCGTAAAGACAACCTGCTACATGAACATTTCCGGTAGGGCTGTCAAGCAATTCCTTGATGAAACCGGCCTGGCCCCGACCGATATACTCGTTGCATACGATGACGCCGCGCTACCCTTTGGCAAGATAAGACTCAGGCCAGGTGGGAGCCACGGCGGCCACCACGGAATTGAATCCGTGATATATTGCCTGGGGACAAAGGATATCCCAAGGCTCAGAATGGGCATAGGCCCGGTCCCAGAGGGAATGGCGCTCAGGGATTTTGTGCTGTCCAGGTTCACAGAACGCGAGAAAAAGGCGCTACAGCGCTTTCTTGAGTCGGCCACCAGGTGCGTGGACGCGTGGCTGGACGACCCCGAACGCGCGCCCGGCAGGTGCGGGGAATACTCGCTGGAAATCATGCCAGGAGACCTCTGATAAAGTAGTAATAACTTACTGGTTTGGGGGAGGAGCAATAGGTTATAATTTTCACCCTCACGGAGGCTGAAGCATGTCTGCACTCATAGCGATCTGTTGTGGAGCCGCATCGCTCATAGCGGCGTTGTTGATAGCCCTGATAGTTCTCAGGAAGGACCCTGGGAACGAAACGGTTCAGAGGATATCCGGGTTCATACACGAGGGTGCGATGGCTTTTCTGAAAAGGGAATACTTGACAATAGCCTGGTTCATTCTATCGGTGATAATTCTCCTTCTCGTTGGACTCTTTCTCCAGGCCGGCCTCACATACGCCATCTACACCGCTATTTCATACCTGGTAGGAGCAGTTTTCTCGCTGACCGCTGGCTGGTTGGGCATGCAGATAGACACCCGATCCAACGGCAGGACGGCCACCGCGGCAACCCGGAGCTTCGCTGAGGCGCTCTCAGTAGCGTTCTTCGGCGGTTCGGTTATGGGGCTTATGGTAGTCGGCCTTGGCCTCATTGGCCTAGCGGGATTATATGCGATATTCTACGCGATAACCGACAACATCGCGCTGACAACATCCGTGCTGGCGGGCTTTTCAATGGGCGCGTCCTCGGTCGCGCTCTTTGCCAGGGTAGGCGGCGGTATATACACCAAGGCCGCTGATGTCGGCGCTGACCTGGTTGGCAAGGTTGAGGCGGGCATACCTGAGGACGATCCACGAAACCCAGCGGTGATAGCTGATAATGTCGGGGACAATGTCGGGGACTGCGCGGGCATGGGCGCGGACCTCTATGAATCCTATGTGGGTTCAATACTCTCCAGCCTGGTCATAGCGGCCGCGGCGGGGAGGCCGGACGGGGTCGCGCTGGCCTTCTGGCTCTCCGGCATAGGCATAGTCGCGTCAATACTGGGAATATTCTTCATAAAGGCATTCAGGGGAGGAAGGCCGGAAAGGGCTTTAACCACGGGCATCCTTGGGACCGCTATCCTCTTTGCTATAGGCGCGTTCTTCGCGGTGTGGCTCCTTGGGATTGACCTCAGGATATTCCTCGCCATTATCCTTGGCCTGGTTTCTGGCGTGGTCATCGGCTATGTAGCGGAGTTCTACTCAACGGGCAAGAGAATCCAGCTCATCGCCCGCGCCGCGGAGTCCGGAGTCGCCACGAACATACTTGAGGGCCTCGCGACAGGCATGATGAGCGTTGTCCTGCCCTTGGCATTCATAGCCGCGACCATCATAGTAGCGTTCTGGGCAGGCGAAGCGTCCGGCTTATCCGGATTTTACGGGATCGCCCTGGCCGGCGTGGGAATGCTGTCTATCACGGGCATAACCGTCGCTGTTGACGCCTATGGCCCCGTGGCTGACAACGCTGGCGGAATAGCAGAAATGGCAGGCCTCGGCCCGGATGTTCGCAAGATAACGGATTCCCTTGACGCGGCCGGCAACACCACCGCGGCAATAGGCAAGGGGTTCGCGATAGGCTCTGCCGCGCTCACCGCGCTCGCGTTGTTCTCCGCGTTCGCACAGGCCGGAGGCAAGGGAGGACTCGTCCTGGACATACTCAACCCAAGGGTAATAGCCGGGCTCTTCGTTGGCGGTATAGTGCCGTTCTTCTTCGCCTCATCAACCATAAGGGCCGTGGGTAGGACAGCGCAAAGGGTTGTTGAGGAGGTAAGGCGCCAATGGAAGGAAATACCCGGCCTCCTTGAGGGCAAGCCAGAGGCAAAGGCGGATTACGCCCGAGCGGTTGACATAACGACCCGCGGCGCTATAAGGGAGATGCTCCTGCCGGGCATAGTAGCCTTCATCTCGCCGATAATCCTGGGTTCGCTATTTGGCATGTCAACGCTCGGCGGATTCCTGGCGGGGTCATTGATAACGGGCGTTCCCCTCGCTGTTTTCATGGCAAACTCAGGCGCCGCGTGGGACAACGCTAAGAAGTGGATAGAATCGGGCAACCTTGGCGGCAAGGGTTCAAAGGCCCACAAGGCCTCTGTTGAGGGCGATACGGTCGGCGACCCGTTCAAGGACACAGCGGGTCCATCCCTGAACATCCTCCTGAAGCTCATGGCAATAGCCTCCCTGGTGTTCGCGCCGCTGGTGATTTTCCTGAACAAGCTGTTGCCCTGGTAAAAGCGGAAAGGGAACCCTGGAGCCAAGGCTCCGGCGCCTTGAACTATGAAGACGAGGGCCTATGCCAAGGTTAACTTGGGCCTCTGGGTTCTGGGCCAGAGGGACGACGGATATCACGAGCTGATAACCATTCTGCACCTAATTGACCTCGCGGATGAGATAACCATTGAACCCTCCTCCACCCTGTCCGTGGAATGCGACGCGTGCCCCGGCGGGCCTGATAACCTGGCCTGGAAGGCCGCGGAGGCCGTGGGTAGGACCAAGCTGGCAATACGGATCAAAAAGGGGATTCCGGTTGCCGGTGGCCTTGGCGGTGGCTCCGCGGACGCCGGCGCGGTCATGAGGGAGCTGGGGGTCTCCATGACCCGCAACGTGTTCATGTCCATCGCGGCCTGGATAGGCTCGGATGTGCCTTTTTTCGCTTCTGGTTTGACAGCGGCTTTGGCCCGCGGTAGGGGGGAGATCATCTCGCCCCTTGTGTCAAAGCTGATGGCAAACCTGATTCTCTTTGTCCCCCGCAAGGGTGTTGATACCGGCTGGGCCTATGGGCTTCTCAGAAAGGAAGGGAGATACGAGGACTCAAAGGAATCGGAAGGGGCCGCGGCCGCTGTGGTCAGGGCAGTTGAGAACGGAGACCTGGACGCGCTCTGTCAGAACCTGCACAATTCTTTTGAAAGGGTGATCTTCAGGGTCAAGCCCAGGCTGAGAAGGGCAAAGGAAGCCCTCCTGGCCGCGGGGGCAAAGGCCGCGTTACTCTCCGGCTCAGGTGGGGTAGTCTATGGGATATTCCCGGAGGGTGAGTCTCTGCCGGACATGCCGGACATAGGCGGGAACTGGATCAAGACGAGCCTGGGGTGCAAGCATGAGCTATCTGGTAATTGACCTTGGCGCGACCAGGATAAAGTGGGCCGTTTTCCTGAACGACCATATCGCGGATTCGGGCAGTTATCCGACGCCTGCTGACCCACACGAGGTCCTGAAACCCCTTATGGGGATGAAGCCCTCAACCATAACAATAGCCTTTGCCGGGTTCGCGTGCGGAGGCAGGATCGCGTTCTCCCCGAACCTGCCTGGATACCAGGGCTTTCCCCTCGCTGAATTTCTCCACGGCGAAACAGGCTCCAAGGTCATCCTTGATAACGACGCGAACCTCTTCGCTCTAGGGGAGGTTGCGGTAGGAGCCGGAAAGGGTTTTGGGGTTGTCTTGGGCCTCACGCTCGGAACCGGCATAGGTGGAGGCTTGGTCATTGATGGGAAAATTTACCGGGGAGCGGGTTTCGCGCTTGAACCTGGCCACATGATCGTTGATCCCGACGGCCCGGTCTGCGGGTGCGGGAGCCGCGGTTGTCTTGAATCTCTGATAGGCGAGAGGGTATTCTGCCAGAGGTTTGGTTATGAATCAGCCAAAGATGCTTTTGAGGCTGGTGACAGCGAGGCCTGGGATTTCTATGGCCGCTGGCTTGGCATCGGCATCGGCAACCTGATAAACATCCTTGATCCCCAGGCAATTATCCTGGGCGGAGGCGTGGCCGGGGCCTTTGACCTGTTTGAAAGGAGCATTACACAGGCCATAGCGGCAATAGTGGTTGAGTGGCAAAGGAGAAAAACCAGACTGGTCAGGTCAGAACTGCGCGACGAGGCCGCGCTGTGGGGAGGATACTACCTTGCCAAGGCTTCTGGGGATTGACTGGGGAAAGGCCCGTGTGGGCCTGGCTGTGTCCGATCCGACCGGAACCATCGCGAGGCCGCTCCGCGTCATAAACACCAAGAATACTGACCCCATTCGCGAGATAGCGAGAACGGTTGAAGATGAGGGGATTGATGGGGTCGTGATCGGCTATCCGCTCAGGTGGGATGACCGTGAGAGCGCGAGGTGCAGGGATGTCCTGGGATTCATGAGGAAACTGAGAGAGACGCTAAGGATACCGGTCGTGGCGGTTGACGAGTGGGGCAGTTCTGAGGGAGCGGGATCAGACGATGTTTCAGCAGCCCGCGTCCTGCAATATTATCTGGACACAGGGGATTCCCTGAAAATATAGTTGCTCGTGCTCATAGGAGACCGGGATCCGGGCCAGGGGTTTTTGGTACAAAAAGAAGTCCTCGGCTTTTGATAAGGTTCATAACCGTTTTAGGCCTACTAATCCTCACCTGACACATCTCAACCCTCCACGGATTGAAGGCGCGGCCGTGGCACAAGGGCCTCGCAATCGGGTCAGGTCTCTGAGGGTATGTAGCCCTCTGGAGGTCCTTGACCAGGGGATCATCCTGAGAAAGGAGTCCCTTTATGATGGCATATAGGCCTCTGAGGAAA
>JBMFOM010000096.1:0-6676 GCA_049969615.1 Caldifarciminota bacterium | reverse complement strand
TCTGTGGGGTTCTCGGATGCCCAGGGCTCTGAGGATTGCCGAAGCCTCCTCATTTATCTCGGTTCTGGCTATGAACGCTCCACCCCTATTTCAACCTTGACAGTCTTCAGGGGTTTCAAGTAGCCGCACTTCAGGATACCACCCTTGTCATAAGGCTCTGGGGAGTAAGCAATCCGACCAAATCCCCCTTAGCGTTGACCACTGCAACCAGATCCCCCCTTTTCATCTCTGAGATGGCGCTGGCGACCCTCGCAGATTCGTTCAATTTCTGAAGCCTTATTAGCGCGCTGGGTTTGTCAATGAAGACGGCCCTCACATCCAGGATGAAGATATCGTCTCCTGTAATCAGAACCGGCGTGAAAGTCGCGCCCTCCCTCATCGCGGCTCTTGCCTCGGTTTCGTCTCTGAAGATCCGAAAATCCCTGTCGCAGGCCTCGGACAAGGTCATCTCAGATAGCGAAAGTCCCCTTTTGGCTATCCTGGCCTCTTTTTCGGTTATTCTCCCCTCAGAGAGCATCCTCTCCAGGAGTTCGCTCACCTCCGATTTGGGCGACACGCGTAGATCAATCCTGATCATCCTCAGAATCCCAGCTACAATTGGTCTCATGACCCTCCAGATCCACCAAATTGTCGGGCCGAAGATTGTCATTAGTCTCTCAGGGTGCGAACGGGCGATAGCCTTCGGGGTTATTTCGCCCAGGATCAATATGGACAGGGTGCTCATGGCTGTAGCCAGGGTAGCGGACTCAATCCTGCCCCAAAAATCAAGAAACAAATGCGTTGCAGAGACTGTTGCCCCAACATTGACCAGGTTGTTGCAGAGCAGTATTGTCGCCATAACCTCCCTCGGCATTGTCCCATAGAAAAGCCCCATCCTGCCCCTCATTCTGGCCATGTGTGAAACCCTGTCCCTTGATATGTATGCCATTTCTGTTCCGGAGAAAACGGCACTGAGGGCTATGAAGATAACGAAAAACAGCAGGGCGATCATTTGATAACCTCCACCTTCACCTTCTCTATCTCCTCTCCGGATTTCTCCAGGACAGTTATCCTAACCCCGCCGAGCTCAACCATGTCCCCCTCCCGTGGAATCCTTCCAGTGAGCCTGAGAAAGAACCCGTTCAGGTCTTCTTCTGGCGGCCCCAGTTCCCTTTCGGTGAGTCTCTCTATCACGCCTATGTCTGCTTGGCCCGTTATTATGAACTGCCCCCTGCCTACCTTCTTTACTGCGAATCCAATACCACCAAGCAGATGGCCCGCTAGATCTCGCGTGGTTACCAGCCCGACCGTGCCGCCGAACTCATCCACTAGGATAGCGAAATCCTCCCCCTGATCCGCCATCAATTCAAAGGCCCGAACGAGCTTCGTGATGTCAAGTATAAACAGGGCCTTTCTCATGTATGGCCTTATCGGAGACGAGTCCGGTAATCCAAGTAAATCTCCGCAGTGGATATATCCCTTCACATCATCCGGCCCTTTGCCCATTACTGGAAACCTGCTGTGGCCGGTCCTCTTTACCAGTTCACGTAGGTCAGACACACGCATGTCCAGCCTCGCCCACATGATCCTGTTTCTTGGCGTCATCACGCCCCTTACCGATCCCACAAAAAGCCCCACTGTATCCTCAAACGCATACCAATCAGGTACGGCCGGGTCCATCAGCCTAGAGATCCTCCTGACCTCTAGAAGCGTGGCGGATTCGGTTGTGGCCTTTGTTCTGCCGAATGTTTGTTCAAAGAGAAAAAACAGCGGATAAAACAGCCAGAAGAAGGGAGTGATAACCCAGGAGCTCCAACCAGCAAACCTCTCCGTGTTCTTCATGGCCAAAACTTTCGGCGTGATCTCGCTAAATACGAGCAGGATGCCAGTAAAAACGATTATCTCCAGAACCCCCACCGGCCAATCCGGCAATCCGAGCGCGCCGTGAAGATAGGAAACCAGGACAGCGGCACCGAGGGAGTTGGCCAAGGTATTGCCGAACAGGATGACTGACATGAGCGCGTATGGCCTTGTTCTCAGCGACGCAACCAATGGGCTGGGCTTTCTCTCCCCTGGGGAGAAAAGAGCGACCTCGCCTCCAGAGAATATGAATGAAAGCGCGAGACAGAGGATTATCAGGGAAATGGCCCTCAGAAGTTCCAGCAAGACAGGTATTCCTCCTCTTTTTGCCTCATCTTTCTGGCTTCATCCGGGGCATGATGATCGTGTCCGGAAAGATGAAGCAGTCCGTGTAACGCCAGCCGGGCGCACTCGGCCGCAGGTTCCCCACGCCTGATAGCTTCATCCCAGGAGAGATATATCTCCGGACAATCCTCATCCGGAAACGCCAGGACATCCGTGGGGCCTTTCCTGCCCGTGAAGGTCTCGTTTAACCATGCCATTCGCGCGTCGTCGGTTATTATGACTGAAGGCCTGGCTCTCATGCCCTCCTTGTGCGCCACAACCCTGAGAAACATCTCCAGCGCAGAAACTAGCCCCCTGGGCGTTTTTATTCCATCCCTATAAACCTTTATTTCCACTGGGAATATTATAACCCATTTCCCGCACAGGATCATGTATTGGTTTCTATGGGCAACCAGCAATTAGTTGCCCCGCGTTGATAACCTGCGCCATAATTTTGTGTGCCCAAGTTTATCTTTGTTACTGGTGGCGTTGTTTCCTCCCTCGGAAAGGGCATAGTGACCTCTTCAATTGGGCTTCTCCTCAAGGAGCACGGCCTCCGGGTCACCGCGCTCAAAATGGACCCATATCTCAATGTTGACCCCGGCACGATGAACCCATACCAGCACGGCGAGGTCTTTGTCACGGATGATGGCGCTGAGACAGACCTTGACCTCGGTCACTACGAGCGCTTCCTTGATGAGGACATGACCAGAAAGAACAACCTCACGGCCGGCCAGGTTTATCACAGGGTGCTTGAAAAGGAGCGCAGGGGCGATTATCTCGGAGGAACGGTCCAGGTGGTTCCGCACCTGACGGATGAGATAAAATCCGCGATAAGGGCGCTCGCGAACGCTAGGGATGTCGTAATAGTTGAGGTCGGCGGCACGGTCGGTGACATTGAGAGCCTACCGTTTCTGGAGGCGATAAGGCAGATAAGGCTTGAGGAGGGGCCATCTGGCGCCCTGTTCGTGCATGTGACCCTCATACCCTTCATTAAGGTCATAGAGGAGATGAAGACAAAACCCACCCAGCACTCTGTTCAGAAATTGCGCGAGATAGGGATTCAGCCGGACATGCTGGTTTGCAGGACCGAAAGGCCCTTGTCCAGAGAGGCCAGGGATAAAATAGCCCTGTTCACAAGCGTTGCGAAGGAGGCTGTCCTAGAGGCCACGGATGTGAAGACCATATATCAGGTTCCCCTGAACCTCTTCCAACAGGAGATGGATGAGTTCATAATGAGCGCCTTGAGGCTTACCCCACCCCATCTTGAGATAACCATGTCGGGTTGGAAAGAGCTGGTAGACAGGATAATAAACCCCGAGAGTGAGGTCAATATTGGTCTGGTCGGCAAGTATACTGGCGTAAAGGACAGCTACAAATCCATATCCGAGGCGTTCGTGCACGCTGGCGCTCACCATAAGGCCAGGGTCGTTCTCAGAATGATAGAGTCCTCGGATATTGAACGCGAGGGCGCGGAAAACGCCCTCTCCGGAATTGATGGTATCCTGGTCGCGCCAGGGTTTGGAGAGCGCGGAGCAGAGGGAAAGATCGCCGCGGCCCGTTACGCCAGAGAGAAAGGGGTTCCCTATTTCGGGATATGTCTTGGCATGCAGATAGCCTGCGTTGAGTTCGCGCGAAATGTTCTCGGTTTGGCGGGCGCCAATTCCACCGAGTTTGATCCGGATACCCCATACCCTGTCATTGACATATTGCCGGAGAAGAAGGGCCTCAGGGACATGGGCGGAACGCTCAGACTTGGGGCATACCCTGCCAGACTTCAGGAAGGCTCCCTGGCCCACAGGATATACGGCGGGGTGAGCATATCCGAACGCCACAGACACCGATATGAGTTCAACCCGGACTACATGGATGCGTTCACCAAGTCCGGGGCCGTTCTCTCTGGCCTTTCACCAGACGGACGCCTCGTTGAGATAATGGAGCTTCGGGATCACCCATTCTTTATCGGGACGCAATTCCACCCTGAGTTCAAGTCAAGGCCTCTGAGGCCACAGCCCATTTTCAGGGATTTCGTGGGAGCGGCTTTGGCCCAGAACAGATAAATCAATTCAAACAAGCAATCCGGATATTCATCGGTGAAGGGAAAACCCTTTCCGGACGCGCCAATTCTCAGTCTGTCGTAAAGCCAAATCCCTACGCCATAATAACCTATCTTAGTTCCGGGTTGCTCAAAGAACGAGGAGTCGGAATCGCCGACATTGATGTCCTGGTAAGCCATCACCCCAGCCCTGATCAGCAGGCGTTTGTCAGGCGGGTCAAGGGCCTGACCGCGGAAACCGGTTACCCGGTCTATCCTGTATTCCTTGAATACGCTGGGATGATGTTCATGAAAAAATTCTAACTCACCCCCTGCGCAGGATTAAGTATTTGTGTATTTGCTGGAGACCCAGAAGATATGTCTCCCTGACAACTAGTCCCTGTTTGATCCAAGATTGAGCCTACCCTCAGAATGGGATTATTGAAAGGATTGTCTCGTGAAACCCCTGAAAAATTCCGGTTTGTCCTTGGTCCGCATCCGGGAGCCTCATCATAGCCAGAAGAGAACCATGAGAAAATGCTATTATTGCGGGATTTTTCAGGGGCTTCTCTTAGAACCCTGTTCCCTTAGACAAAGCGCTCCTCCTCCAAACCAGTAAGTTATTGCTGCTTTATCAGAGGTCTCTCTAGATTTTAACCCAGGCCGAACGCGTCCGGTTTTGCCTTGCCTAACCCTTCTTTTCCCCGGTTGTAATGGCTATTTTTGAGCCAACTATATATTCGGTTTCAAGGGTAGAGAACCCTGCCTTTTCCAGGAGATAATGCAACAGCCAAGGTGACCATAACCTTAGCTTAACCTGAAATCCCCTGGGTTCCGAAGGACCGAGGTAAAGCCTGCGTGCGAAACCTTCAAGGGTATTGAGCTCGGTGTGATAGGAGATGAGAAAACCTGAATCGCTCTCCTCAACCAGGACATCTTTGTATCCCTGGTACAGAAGGCCAACCCAGTCCAGGTAGTGGATCATGATCCACCCGCCGGGAGCGAGGACTCGGTGGCACTCCGAGAGTATCGTCTCCATTTCTCTCATGTCCCAGTGTGGGAGCGGGTTAGAGAGCATCGCGACCGCGTCAAAGCTTCCGTCAGGGAACTCAAGCTTCCGTATGTCCATGAGCTTGAATTCTGCTGGAAGGCCGGATGTCTCGGCGAATTTTCTGGCCTTGGCGATGTATTCCTCCTGGATATCAATCCCCACAACCCTTTTGTATCCACCGGCCAACAGTGCGGCGGACGAGACGCCCATTCCACAGCCCACATCAAGCGCGATCCCGCCCTCGGGTTCAAGGTATTCCTCAACCAGGTCCGCGAGCAGGTTTATCCGCCTCTTGCCTTCCCTTGAGACCGGGTCATATATCTCGTCATAAAAGCAGTAATGACGTTTTATTCCGGTATCCAGTTCCATATTAGGCTCCCATGTGAAACATAGGGTTGACCGCGTCGTAATCCTCAAAATGGAGCGCCATTTCCCTCTCGGCTTCAAGTATGTAGAAGTGGCTTCGTTCCATGAGGGCCAGGTATTCCAAAAGGGCCTTTTCCTCACCCACGAGGATGTCTTCAGTCATAGAATTATATTTTAACCCAACAGCGCTCGTCCAGACAAGGTCCTACTCAACCAGGTGATAATCAACCAGCTCTGTGTTCATTGTTGAATCGGCCGGATCTTGGTTATACACGGTCCCAACCCCCATGGCTATCCAGGAATAGTTGATGTGGGTGCTCATGGGAGTGCCATTCATCAGAACCGTGAGGCTGTCTAGGATCTTGTAGCAACCGGCGAAAGAACCAGCTGGAACTGTCATATCCTCAACCGCAAGAACCCTTGCGAGGGCAATCAGGCTTATGTCATAGCCGGGCATTATGGTCGTGTCATAGGTGAATATGGTCCATGTATCGCCTACTGCCATTGTCTCCCTAGTCCTGCCGTGAAGGGTGAACGAGAACGACTCCATTGTGGTGTTGTAGATGTAGTGTAAGAACCCATCAGCATAATAGAGGATCATAGTGTCAACGGCTTTGTCCGGCGTGATATACTCGGCTATGAACGCGTTGTTTCCCTCGTAGAGGGTGTCATCCACTATCCGGGTGGTGTCCCATGAAGTTGTGTCGTATTCGCCCATGTAGAACCACCAGTTGCCTATTGCCAAGGGGTACGGTTTGCTCTGTGGAGGGGGGTTGTTTTCGTTTTCTCCGCCGCCGCAACCCATGCCGGTGATTACGGCAAACAAGCCCACGGTCAAAAGGTGCTTTTTCATATCTAAACCTCCATGATCTCCAAAAGTATATTGCACTAGAATGTTCCATTTCAAGTTTCCGAGTTCGCTCACAAAAAATCTAACCCGCGAGAGCTCATCCTAAACCCAACTTCAACGCCTCATTTTTCGGAGAATCAAGGCCGGGGAATTGGCACCATGTTCAGAGGGGGTTCTCAGCGAGACCTATTCACATACGAGGACTATTCTG
>JBMFOM010000095.1:0-6850 GCA_049969615.1 Caldifarciminota bacterium | reverse complement strand
GGCCGTGATCCCGGCTTTAGGATATACAAAAATTCCTTATCAGTTGGCAACTTCAGCAATAGCATGCCGGTAAACCCGCACCAGGCTTTGATTATTATGGTGTGGCCCTCCCACGGCCGAGTTCAGGCCGGAACCCGGCCCTTTTCGGCCCTGTCTTAACAATTCGGGTTCCGTATTTCGCTGATAAAATAAGGCAATTCCCCGATCCTGCTAAGCTAAGTCTTAGAGCCATCGGCACTTTCGCCGAACTCCTTGATGGACAAGGACTTAGTAGGGGTTGAAAGTGGGTCGGGTGAGACCCACAAATACTTGATCGCGCGCAGAAAATGGGTTATAATATTCATGCTAGCTGTGTTAGCTAGTGGATGATGTAAGTCATCTCCTGTATGGTTTGTGCACATAGGCGGCCGTCCGGCCGCCTATGTGCATGTGGCTCAAAACCCCTGAAAAATTCCGGTTTGCCCTTGGTCCTTATCCGGGAGCCTCACCATAGCTGGAGGAGAACCATGAGTAAAAGCCCTCGTGAAGGGATTTTTCGGCGTGCCCCTCTTAGAACCTGTCAGATAAATGTGTGCACGATGGGGGACCGGGTCCACCAGGATAAATTCTGCGCGAGGGTTCTGCCCCTCCCTATGCTATAACCACCCTCCCCTTCCCAACTATTCCCTCAAGCGCGGAGAGGACAGCCGGGTCGGGCGTGACCCTGAACTCCTTGCTTACGAGGAGCTTTGGTCTATCGCAAAGAACCCTGAAAGCGATGGGGACACTGCCAGGATGTTCCTTCGCGCACTCTGCTATGCCCCGGACAACCTCGTCCCTGGCGAGGTCTTCCGGCTCAACCTTTATGGTAACCCTCCTGGGGCGTCGGAGGACATCCTCTACGGGCTGGGCGTCCTCTATGGCGATCTTCACATCCTGTGCCTCACCTTCCTCATCATCGGTTTTCCTGACCTCAACTATTACCCTACCCGTGAACAGATAAACCTTGTCCTCCTTGAGCAGGGCGCCTATCTTTTTAAGGGGTTCGGAGAATATTATGCCTGGGAGCCTGCCCTCTGTGTCCTCTATGTTGACCTGCGCGAAGTAGTTGCCCTTTTTGCTCTTTTGGCGAGTTATGTTAAGCAGAACTCCAACAACCCTAACCTTATCGCCATTTTCAGATTCAATTAGCTTTGAGGAAGGGGTGGAGTCAATCAGCTTTGCCAACGGATACCGGTCAAGGGGCGAGGATGTCAGATAAAAACCGAGGGCTTCTTTCTCAAACTCTGTGTTGACCTCTGGGTCCGGCATTCCGGGCTCTGAGCCGCTCGTTGGAATTATGCCCGCGAAGAAACCCCCATTGGAAGGGCCGGTGGCCCTGCCGCTGACCTTGTCGCACTTGGACAGAAGGGCCTTGCGATCCGGGTTAAGTCTGTCAAAAGCACCCGCCTTGATGAGGCTCTCTACAACCTTCTTGTTGACCTTAGAGGAAACCCTGGCCATGAAATCCTCAAGGGAGGTGAAGGGCCCGTCCCTTCGCGCCCTCATTATATCTGATATGGCAGACAGGCCAACATTCTTTATCGCGGCCAGGCCATAGAGTATTCGCCGGTCATCCAGAAGGGTAAAATAGGGCTCAGAAAAGTTAATATCTGGCGGAAGAAGCGAGATTCCCATTCTCCTGGCCTCATCCGCGAGCGGAGGAACCTTTTCCTGGGTCTTCGGAGAATCAACCGCCGCGTTTAGGGCCGCAGTCATGAACTCAGCGGCGTGGTTGGCCTTGAGATAAGCGGTCCAGTATGCCAAGAGTCCATAGCTCGCGGCGTGCGCCCTGTTGAATGAATAACCAGCGAATTCCTCCATGGCCTTCCATATCTCCTCAACCCTGGATTGGTCATGGCCCCTCGCAACCGCGCCCTCCACAAATTTGGCCTTCATCTTCGCCATGAGCTCGGGTTTTTTCTTTCCTATGGCATACCGGAGGACATCTGCCTCCCCGAGAGTGAAACCAGAGAGCGCGACCGCTATCTGGCTTATCTGCTCCTGATAAACTATGACCCCATAGGTATCCCGAAGTATGGGTTCTAGCTCGGGGAACGGAAACTGAACCGGTTCCCTGCCGTTCTTTCTATGGATATACCTGTCCGTCATTCCGGCCTCAAGCGGACCCGTTCTGAAGAGCGCGACAACAGCGAATATGTCCTCTATGGAGGTTGGGTTGAGGTTCCTCAGTGTCCTGCGCATCCCGCCGGATTCCAGCTGAAAGACAGAGGCTGTCTCCCCCCTGGCCAAAAGGGAAAAGGTTTTCTCATCATCAAGAGGTATGGTATCCAGGGCAAGGGGTTGTCCACGGATCTTGCTCACGAGATCTAGGCACCTCTCAACCACAGAGAGGGTCCGGAGACCAAGGATGTCAACCTTGAGTATGCCAACCTCCTCCAGGGATTTCATGTCAAACTGGGTGACGACAGCCCTCTGGCTGCTCGCTGAGTTCACGGTTATGAGGGGAACATGTTCCCAGAGACGCCCAGGGGTTATCACGACGCCGGCCGCGTGGACGGAGAGGTTTCTTATGTGGCCCTCAAGCCTCTTGGCGGTCTCAAAGACCCTGGCGTAATCCTTGTTCTCTGCGGCTATCCTATTGAGTTCCGGGATCTCGCGGAGGGCCTCAGAGAGGGACATGTTCTGGGGAATAATCTTGGACACGGAGTCAACCTCCGCGTACGGCAGGCCATAGAAACGGGCGACATCCTTCACCGCGGCGCGAGCCTTTAGCCGCGAATAGGTCACTATCTGTGCAACGGATTCCTCGCCATACTTGCGCTTTATGGCATCTATCACCCTGTCGCGCTTGGTATCGGAGAAATCTATGTCAACATCTGGCGGGGATATTCTATTCGGGTTCAGGAAACGTTCAAAGAGAAGGTTGTGCCTTATTGGGTCAATCTTCGTTACATCAAGGCAGTGCAGAACAAGAGACGCGGCGCCAGAACCCCTTCCGGGGCCAACCGGGACACCTTCTCGTCTGGCCATCTCAACTATGTCCCATATTATCAGGAAATAGCTGGCGAAGCCGGTCTCCTTTATGACCTTGAGCTCGTGCTTGAGCCTGTCTCTGTATTCTTTGGGCGCGGAGTCGCCGAATTTGCGTCTAAAGCCTTCCTCTGCCAGCCTCGCCAGATAGTCGTCGGGAGATGTAAACCCCTCCGGCAGTGGAAATTCCGGCAAACGCAGGGACACATTGTCCAGATCAATAACCTGGCCCGCCCGCTCTGCCACATCAAGGGTGGAAGATATGGCGTCCGGAAACTCAGCGAACAGGGCGGCCATTTCCTCCGGTGTCCTGAGGTAAAGCTGTTCGGTTTTAATATACCTCTCGTCCTCCTGGGTCCGGTTGCTATTTAGGGAGATCAGTATCTCCTGCAGATACGCGTGCTCACTCTGGACATAATGGACATCGTTGGTGGCAACGACCCTTAGGCCGTTCTTCCTGGCCTGTTCAACGAGCCACCGGTTGACCATATCATACCCCTCAACGCCAACGCTCTGGAGCTCTATGCAGAAGTTCTCTGGGCCGAATATGTCCAGATATTTTTTTAAAGCAGATATGGCGGCAGACTCACCCTGATTAACGTAAACATAGGGTATTTCCCCCTTTGGACAACCGGATAGAGCAATTAGGCCGTCCCGGTGCTCTGCGAGAAACTCCATGTCCGTGCGCGGCTTGTAGTAATGGCCATTCAGGTGAGCATCCGAGGTTATGGCCATCAGGTTCTTGAAGCCTCGTTTGTTCTCGGCCAGGAGGGTGAGGTGGTAATAGAGCTTGTCCAGGTCCTTATCCTTCCTCATCCTGCTCTCGGTGGCAACATAGGCCTCAAGCCCGACAATTGGCTTTATCCCACACTTCTGAGCGGCCATAACGAAATGCACCGCGCCCATCATGTTTCCATGGTCGGTAAGGGCAATGGCCCTCATTCCCATCCTAGTCGCGGCGCCAAGCAGTTCCTCAAGGGTTGAAACCCCGTCAAACAATGAGTAATCCGAATGGACATGTAGGTGGACGAACTCAGGATTAGCCATGATCTTCAACTCCTTTAAGGGTTATCATCTCACTCACACCTTGAATAACCGCAATCCCTGCATATATAACAGCCCTCGGCCATGAACATGGGCCCTCCGCACTGGGGACAGAGCTCCTGTGCCTCAGATTGACCGTTGTTCTCTGTTTCTATGAGGACAATTGTCTCCCCGCGCGGGCCTTTGCCCTCGGATTTTTTCTCCTCCAGGAATCTGGTCAGGGCCTTGGCTATGGCATCAGGAACGGAGAAAACAACGCTCCCGTCTGGTTGACGGGTGGGCGAGACGCTCTTTATTCCCATTAGTTGTTCGGTTATGGACGATGGTGCGACGGAGGAGCGCAGGGCGAGCGATATGAGCCTCCCGACAGCCTCGGCCAGGGCGTTCAGGCTTGAACCAGGCTTGCCCAAGTGTATGAAGACCTCCAGAGGCCCTATATCGTCCTCGTTTATGGTCACATATGTGGTGCCAAGCTCCGTTTTGACCCTGTATGTGTAGCCGATGACCTTCTCCGGCCTGGGCCTGGGTTTGATGTGGCCGGGAAGAACAGCCCCCTTGCTCTTCTCGCCCTCTGGTTTTACCGCCAGGACCTGATCCACCCGCGATCCATCCCTATAGATGGTTATGCCCTTGCACCTGGATTGCCAGGCCAACAAATATACACTCGCGACATCCTCCTCTGTGGCGGAATTGGGCATGTTTATAGTCTTGGAAACAGCGTTGCAGGTGAAACGCTGAAAAGCGGATTGTATCTCAACATGGTGCCTGGGGGATATGTCAAAGGTGGTCTCAAATATGGCCCTTATGTGCTGGGGCAGATACTCTTTGTTCTTTATGCTTCTCGCGCCGGAGAGCTCCTCCATGCGGTCCAGAAAGCCAAAGGCCTCCGCGGCCTGCTCCAGGTATTTGTTGATGTAGAGAAGAGGCATGCCATCCATGACGGTCTTAGTATATACGAGGGAAAATAGCGGTTCTATGCCCGAGGAACAGTCTGCTATCATGGATATTGTCCCGGTCGGCGCTATGGTGGTCACGGTTGCGTTACGCATGGGTGTTCCCCTGAAAACGCTACGATCTATGTTCGGGAAACTGCCCTTCTCCTCTCCGAGCATGGCGGAGGTGGCTCTGGCCTTCTCCTGTATGAAGCGCATGAGGGCCTCAGCCGCCCTGATTGCCTCCACTGATGAATGCGGGATTCCAATCAGGACAAGCAGATCGGCGAAACCCATCACGCCGAGGCCCACCTTTCTGTTGGCGAGGGTCTTCTCCCTTATCTTTGGCAGGGGGAAGGCATTGACATCTATAACATCGTCCAGGAAACGCACAGCGAGAGCAATCGTCTCGCCCATGGCCTCCCAGTCAATCAGCTCCTTCGCCTCGTCCCAGGACGCGGGCCTGCTGTGGGTTATGAACCAGGGGTCAGGACCCTTGAAGAACTTTGAGAGGTTAATGGAGCCGAGGTTGCATGATTCATACGGAAGAAGGGGCTGTTCACCGCAGGGATTCGTGCTCTCTATGACCCCGACATCCGGATCAACAGGGTGCCTCCTGTTTATCTCATCAATGAAAATCACGCCCGGCTCGCCATTTTTCCAGGCCTGGTGAACCATTTTCTCAAAGACATCCCTGGCCGGAAGCCGGCCAGCGCTCTTGCCTGTTCTGGGGTTTATCAGGGCGTATTCTCTGTCCTCCTGCACCGCCTTCATGAACCTGTCGGTCACGGCCACAGATATATTGAAGTTCGGGATGTCTCCCTCCCTATCCTTGCAGGTTATGAACTCCATGATGTCAGGGTGGTCAACCCTCAGGATGCCCATGTTCGCTCCACGGCGGCGGCCGCCCTGTTTCACGGCCTCTGTGGCCGCGTCATATACCCTCATGAAGGATATGGGGCCGGACGCGATGCCCATCGTGCTCTTTACCAGGTCTCCCTTTGGCCTAAGCCTTGAGAAAGAGAAGCCAGTCCCCCCGCCTGATTGGTGGATCTTGGCGGCCTCCTTTAGCGTCTCAAATATGCCCTCCATACTGTCCTCAATTGGAAGAACGAAGCACGCGGATAGCTGGCCAAGGGGGGTTCCCGCGTTCATAAGAGTGGGAGAGTTCGGGAGAAAACGCATTGAAACCATGAGCTCGTGAAACGCGTCGGCCCACTTCTTCTTGTCCTTCTCTGGTTCAGCAACAGCTCCCGCCACCCGGAGAAACATCTCCTCTGGAGTCTCCTTAACACAGCCTTCCTCGTCCTTGAGCAGATACCTGCCCTCCAAGACACGCATTGCGTTCTCGCTCAGGGCGAGTGGCTTTCCCTGTTCAGGAATGGCTGTCTTTTTCCTTCTGTTGGTCATCTCAGTGTGGCGTTATTATAGGATGTCGCGCCTTGCCGGTTCAAGCTCGCTGAGAGGGCCTTCAAATAAGGGCAAATGGGCCATGTCCCCACCGGTCAAGGTGTTTGGCCAAACCCCTTGCCGCGGCTGAATTTACGAAATCAGCCCCCGGCCGCGCGCGCCGGAGAGGGAGGCTTTTTGGGAAGGTCGGTCCGGTAAAGCCTTGTCAATCAAGGAACAGGGAGAGTGCAACGTTATCCCTTCCTCAAATGGCCTTGGAGTGCCCGTGACCTTTGTAACCCAGGTTTTGCGGCAAGCTGTGAGCCTTGAATTACCGGTGGGTCAGCCCGCCTAACATTAAGGGACAAAGGACAAACCGGGATTTTTAGGGGTTTCAAGTGATCCTTTCCCCGGATGTGCTCATTTTTGATTCTCAGCATACCCCCCTGGTTTGAGAAAGCCCGGATGGGTCA
>JBMFOM010000094.1:0-7011 GCA_049969615.1 Caldifarciminota bacterium | reverse complement strand
CTGCGGAATTTCTTGTTCCAGCAACTAAACTGCAAGAGATTTGGCCTTCAGTAGAGCAAGATCCAAAACGTTTTCAAACCATCGCTCGCCAGTACAAGGTTAGCGAGATTGTCGTTGCTCGTAGGGCACTTGACATAGAACTCATCACAAAAAGCGTGTTTTTTAATTTCTACAGAAAGTATCAGAATCGCGAGTGCCGTGCTATTCAGAACCAGAGTAAAGGGGGTAACTTTTACCGTAATCACGCTCTCCGTCTGGGGCGACGTTTTGTTGAAGCAGTAATCGGTGCCGTAATGGAAGGTAAGCTTCTATATAGGGATGCCTACAGGCTGACCGGCCTTTACGGCAAAACCTTTGAAAAATTTGTTAGGTATATTGACTCTGGAGGGCCTTTATGAGCAATAGCGCTCCAAAATATCTCTTGGATGCCAATGTGTTTATAGAAGCAGCAAAACGCTATTACGCATTTGATATCGCGCCGGGCTTCTGGCAGGCCTTGCTTCACCATGCACAGACTGGCGAATTGATTAGCATTGACCGCGTCAAAGCAGAAATAGACCGTGGCAAAGACTTACTCACGAAATGGGCAAACGAAACTTTTAATCAGTGGTTTGTTCGGACAGACATGGATACTACCGTTATCTATTATAAAGAAATTATGGAATGGGCTAAAAACCAACAACAGTTCACTGACGCGGCAAAGGCAGAGTTTGCCGACGGAGAAAATGCAGATGCATGGGTGGTCGCGTATGCTCTGGCGAATGGCTGTGTGGTTGCTACAGAAGAACGCTTTAATCGTAATGCGCGGAAAAAGATCCCAATCCCAAATGTATGTGAGGCATTCAATATTCGATACATTGATACGTTCGGAATGCTCCGCGAACTGGGGGTGAAACTATAAGGTTGGAAAACCTGCTTTGGAAATAGCCAATGACATAGCCCATGGTCCCTGAAACCCCTTCCCCTGAAAAGGCCCTCATCGTCGGTGTTGCCAAAAGCCCAAAGGAGCGGTGGACAGAGGCCGAGAGGCTTGAGGAGCTCGCGGGCCTCGTCACGGCTTGCGGTGCGGAGGTCTTTGAGACAATACTGCAGATAAAGGACAGGCCTGACCCCGCGTTTTTTATTGGCAAGGGCAAGGCAGAGGAAATCGCTGAGATCGTTAGGGAATATGGGCTTGACCTGGTTGTGTTTGATGCGCCGCTGTCCGGCAGTCAGACCAGGAATCTGGAAGGGGTCATCGGGGCAAAGGTCCTTGACAGGACAGAGGTAATAATGGACATATTCGCCCTCCACGCGAGGACCCCAGAAGCAAAAGCCCAAGTTGAGCTGGCTCAGCTGGAATATCAGGTCTCAAAGCTAAAGGGGCTATGGGCACACCTGGACAGGCCGGGCGGTGGCATAGGCACACGAGGCCCCGGCGAGAAACAGCTGGAGACGGACAGGCGAAAGATGGCGGAGGAGATAGCCAGGCTAAAGAAGCGTCTCGCGGAGATAGAACGTTCAAAGGGGGTCCAGAGGGCACGCCGGAGGGAGGAGTTCAAGGTCACCCTGGTGGGTTATACGAACGCGGGCAAGTCATCCGTGATGAACGCACTCACCCAGGCGGGCCAGCCAGAGGATGAAGTCCCATTCACGACGCTTGATCCCCTGACGAGGCGACTCAGTTTTTCTGGACTACCCGTATCCCTCCTCCTGACTGACACGGTCGGTTTCATAGAGGACTTGCCGCCTGACCTTGTTGCGTCTTTCCGGGCAACCCTTGATGTGATAAGGGATGCGGATCTGCTCCTGCATATACAGGATGCGTCTCACCCCTCCCGCGAAAGGAGGGCGCAGGTTGTCTCAGATACCCTGGCCGCGATAGACTGCAATGAAATTCCTGTTGTTCAGGTATTCAACAAGCGCGATCTTATTCTGACCCAGGAGGCCTGCCAGAGGCTCATGGACGATAACCCCGGCGCGGTTCTCGTTTCAGCGAAGACAGGCGAGGGAATGGATGAGCTCAGCGCCGCGATGGTTGAAGCGTTCAAAGGGACTATGGTAAAATTTAAGGCCCTTCTCAGAAAGGAGGACATGGGAAGATTGTATCACAGGATAATTGCCCTTGGAATCATTCAGGCCGAGGAGTATCTGGATGACGGCATTATCCTTCAGGGCTTTATCCCAGCCAGACACAGCGGCCTGATAAAAGGAAAGGAAACAGATTGAAGATCCTGGTTATAGTCCCCACATACAACGAGCGCGAGAACATCCTTCACTTTCTGGATGCGGTCATAGACAAGGGTGTTGATGTCCTTGTGGTGGACGACGGGTCTCCGGACGGGACAGCCGCTCTGGTAAAGATACACCCCTTGTTAGGAAAGAGAGTTAATATCCTTGAGAGGCCAAAGAAGCTGGGCCTCGGTTCGGCCTATGTTGAGGGCTTTAGGTGGGCGCTCGCAATGGGCTATGATCTGATCTTTGAGATGGATGCTGATTTTTCCCATGACCCGAGTGATATTCCTCGGATGATTGATATGGCGAAACAATATGACTTGGTTATTGGGTCCAGGTATATCGCGGGCGCGAATGTCGTGAACTGGCCCCTCAGGAGACTGCTCCTTTCCTATTTTGCCAACCTTTATGCCAGGACAATGGTGCGCATGTGGGACATCAAGGACCTTACCGGTGGCTTCAAGTGCTACAGGCGCCGTGTCCTTGAGGCCATGCCCCTTGACAGGATAGAGTCTGATGGCTATGGGTTTCAGATAGAGACCAATTTCCTGGCCAGGCAGAAGGGTTTCTCCATCGTTGAGATACCAATAGTTTTCACTGAGAGGAGGGCGGGCATGTCCAAAATGTCAAAGAAGATAATGTGGGAGGCCTTCTGGCTTGTGTGGAGACTGGGGTTTAGGAAAACGTTCAGGTGCCCCGATCTCTGAAACCCCCATTCTGGCGGATTGATAAGCGGAAACTCAAGAGTGTGATCATCCCCTGATGTAGTTCCAGATTACAGTGGCCATGATCACTGCTCCGGCTATCAAGGCTCCCCACCATCCCAGGACAGACAACGCAGTTACTATGACTCCGGCTGTTACCACACCAAGACCGATAGCAAGTAGCGCCGACAGAAACCTCATTCCCAGCACAGAGGCCACCAGCGCGCCTGTCCACGCCCCTGTCCCAGGTAAGGGTATGGCCACGAAGATATACAGGCCAAGGGATTCGTATTTCTCCACGCTCCTGCCCTTCTGTCTGGCCCTGATGTAAAGCCACTCAAAGAAACGCGTGCCCCATTTGGTTTTGTAGAAGAGCTTTGAGAGCGGTTTGAGGCCAACGAGTATGAGGGGAACCGGAAGCATGTTTCCCATAACGGCCCAGAAAAAGCATTTCCACCATGGAACCCCGAGGGTCCATATGCCTATGGGGATGCCGGCCCTGAGTTCGGTTACCGGTACTGCAGACAGGAAAGCAACGCCAAGCTCAGAGGGCATGGCCTTTGCCATATCTATGAGATGCTCAATCAAGGCGAAATTATATTGTAGAAGAGGGTCCCCGTGCCTGGCCTGAGACGTATCCGAGCGCGGCTTCTTCCGGGTCAGTATCTTCGGTTTTCACACAGGCTATTCCCATAGCTGAAAGCTCAACCGTGACTCCTGGCCAAAAGTCCTTTGCCAAGAGAATATCCGCTCCCTCAAGGTATCCCACGAGGTCAAGAACTGAAACCCCGGCAGCGCCGAACCTCGGCATGGTTGCCCTGGCCGCCATTGCGTTCATGTAGCCGGGGGGGAATATCCCCTGGAAAGGGGGCCTGCGCTTCTCCTTTCTCACGACCCTCCCTTCGTTCACTGTTATCAGCCATATCTCCCAATCGGTATCAGAGCCGACGGCAGAAACCTTACCCTCGGAGACCACCACCGCGATGGTAGTCTTTTTCATTAAAACAGCTCCACCTCTCCAGCCATGACCCTGCGCCAGACAACCGGCGCATCCTGGAGCTTCCGCTCGGCTATCTCCGCGACACGCTCGCGGACCCCTACTGTCAATGAGCTCTTTGTCCTGACATGAATATCAAGGAGTTGCGGCTCGGTAACGGGTTTGCCTATCTGGGAAACTATGTAGGCGTAAGCCTCGGTGACCTCATCTACCCTCCTGACAACCTCATCCGCTATTTCTCTTGCCAGAACATTGTATGTCTTGCCCACATGGCTCACCGGGTTCTTTCCGGCCGCGGCCTCCAAGCTCATAGGCCTGTATGGGGTGATGAGCCCGTTGGCCCTGTTCCCGCGTCCAACCTGGCCGTCGTCTCCTGATTCGGCAGAGGTACCAGTTACAGTAATATACACGGATCCCTTTTCAATGGAGTCCGCCGCGTTAACATCAACCCAGACCTCCCACGGGGTTATGCTTGCCGCAAACTCAAGGGCCTTTTGTTTGACCAATTCCTTGGCCTCCCTATACTGCTCAAGTGAGGCTATGGCCTTGCCCACCATCGCCATGGCTACGGTTATGTTTATCTTTCTTCCGGAGCGGACTCCCATTATCTTTATGTCCTCGCCGACAAAGGGGTGCTCTCGCCTGAACGGGCCGTTCAGGTATTTTTCCAAGGAATAGACTAGGTTCTCCGTTGTGGTCATTGGCGCGAACCCAACGCCGAAAGAGGTATCGTTTGCCAAAGGGTTTTCGTATGACCTTTCAAAGAGCTCGACCAAGTCCTGCGAACCCGGCCTCACTATCAGGTTAAAGATGAGGTGTTTGTCAGGATCAAGGTGTCTGAAGCTCTCCTTTATCCACTTTCTGGCGCTCTCGCGGTATATCTCGTCTATGGGCACCCTCTCGTCCATGACCCGATCAGTGACCCTGCCGACCATGTGTATCTCTATTGGGGATGTGATCTCTCCACCGCTAAAGGCTGGTTTTGCTGAACCCCCTACGAGGAGAGCCTTGTCAACATTGTGGTGGTATATTCTGCCGAACCTCTCCATGTAGGCCATTGATAGCGCGGCAGAATAGGTTTCGGACAGCGCATCGCAGATCGTGTCCGGGTGGCCCAAGCCCTTTCTCTCAACTATCTCCACGCCCATGTTCTCTACTGGCGGGAAAACGAGTTCCCTGACATAGGTAGCCATCTAGGTCAAGAACCTCCGATATGATTTTTGAAATTATAACCCACTTCCCGCGCAGGATCAAACATTTTCGTCTTTAAGAATGTTCTCAAGAAGGCTTATGCCCTCCCGAAGGTCCTCCTCTTCAACCCACTTCCCAGGCTCAAGCACGATGGCCTTGCCATTGGTTCCGCCAACCCTAAAGACCTTCGCAAAATCAATGTTCCCCTTGCCGGGGGCCCTGTGATCCATAGCGCCCTCCGCATCGTGGAGGTGATAGCCAGCAAGCTTTCCAATGAATTCCTCAAGCGCGTCATATTCACCCTCAAGGCCCCAGCAGGCACGCGCTCGCGCGTGGCCGACATCGTGCCAGTAGAGTAGGGGAGGCCAGCGATCAAAAAGCCGGTCCATTTCGTCCAGGGAGGGAATATCTGTTATGTAATAACGGTTCTCAATCCCAAGGCCCACCATGGCCTCCTCGTATTCCGGGATCACTCTGTCAAGGACGCGCATGAGCGCGTCAAGCCTTGCGGGCGCCTGCCTCTTTCTCTCCCGGAGGAGCTCATCCCTTAGAACCACCCAGTCCCCGTCCCCTTTCTTGAATAGTTCGGTCATCTCGTGCTCCGCGTCCCGTGTTTCGGGGATGTTGCCCGCGTGGAATACCACGACCCGGACGCCTGTTTGAATCGCGAATTCAAGGGTTCCCAGCAGGTTTTTGATCGCAAGGACCCTTTCGGTCTCGTCAAGGGAGGCTGGGTTGTAAAGTTCACCCGATGCCTGGTCTTTTGAAAACCCATCTGGCATGGGGCATGGATGATGAATGGAAACAACACTGGCCCCGGTTTCAGTTATCCGAGCAATAGCACCGCGGGCCATTGCTGGTTCAAGGTTGTAGGAGAGCTCCAGGCTCGCTATCCCCAGATCAAGAATGGAATCAACCACCTCCGCGCCTGTCTCAAGGCGCCGGGCATTCCAGCTGGTTGAGACCGCTATCCGGTTCAAACCACCATAACAGGGACAGGTGCGGAAGATATCACGCCTATCGCTGTGCTACCAACAACCTCACGGATGCCGGAAAGTCCTTGAGTTCCAACGACTATGAGGTCAGCTTTCTCTCGCTCTGAAAACTCAACTATTCCCCTGACAGGGCTGTCAGATGGATATATCTTGCAATCCTTGCATTCTGATATTGCCGAAACTCTGTCCACGACCTTCTGCCAGTAGATCTTGCCCTCTGATAAATAAGCGGCTATGGTGTCTATATAGACCGGAATCATCTCCGCTCCCAGAGACCTGGCGAGGTCAATTGCCGCGTTCAGGGCCTTGCCGGATGTCTCTGAGGTGTCCGTTGCCGCTACGACTCTCTTTATGTCCCCGGGCACCTTCTCTCTGACCGTGATCACTGGAACCGTGGCCTTTCTTAGGACCCTGAGCGTGACCGAACCCACTAGCGCTCCGGACAACCCATGGATCCCCCTGGTTCCCATGAGGATAAAATTGCACGATTTCTCGCGTTCCAGTATGGCCTGGTGAGCCTCCCCGAACTCAACCGCCACATCTTTTACCAGTGGGTTGGTTTCCGCCGTTTCCTTCAGCCGGGCAAGGTTTTCCTTTATCCTCTCCTCAAGTTCTTCAACCAGACTGCCAATTACAACCGTAGGAAGCATGCTGGATTCCCTTGGGTCGCGGATGACATTGAGGAGGACAATCTCGCCCCCTGCCTTCTTGGCTATTATTGTAGCTAGTTTCAGGGCCCTGTCAGAATAAGGAGAGAAATCAATAGGCACAAGCAGTTTCATTGACAAAGTATAAACCAGCCGCCAGGCTTGGGGCAAAGGCTTTTAGTTACTAGGTTCCATTCCCTCTCAGTAGGCGCGGAGATGGGGTTTTGGGCCAAAATATGGCCCTCCCCCATAAACAAGACAAA
>JBMFOM010000093.1:0-7215 GCA_049969615.1 Caldifarciminota bacterium | reverse complement strand
ACCCATCCGGGCTTTCTCAAACCAGGGGGGTATGCTGAGAATCAAAAATGAGCACATCCGGGGAAAGGATCACGAGGCAGATACCTGGCGTTCTCTGGTGCCTTACTCGGTTATAATAACAGACACGCAGGACATCCTATCAACAGGCTATGACTTGCAGGGCAATTTTGGGGTTTTCTCGGCTCCAGTAGGGGTTATTTCAATCCCCGTGGTGCAGAAGGTCTGTGAGAACGAGCATATCTATTCCGAGCCTGGCAAGCTTGGTTACCAAAACATGATAAACTCGGATTACCGCTACTGGTGGAATGTCTATAACGCACATAGGCTACATATTGTGGCGCCGCTGAGCTATTGGAGCCTCGTGGCCCATGAGATTGATTACCGCGAGAAGACCAACCTAGATCTTATGACTGAGAGCTGGAATGTGGTGGTTCACGGCCTTTCTGTGGTCGCGGAGAAGATGGCAATAGTAGGGCAGATGTCCAACCGGATTGCCCTGGTCTTGGTCCCCAGGTTCCCTATACGGGGAGACACTCGCACCGTATCGGGCAGAAGCTACTGGGAACTCAACAAATCCAGCATTTATTCGGATTTCCCTATCCAGGTCGCAGGATCCGGCTTCGGGATGGGGTTCCTGGGTCGCTATTGGGATGGGCTTCTTCTGGGGCCGCAGGCCGGAGCAATCCTGGTCAATATTTGGTGGGATGAGGAGGTTAATCTGGACTCGGAGTTGATCGTATCCCTGAAAGCCCTGGCTCCTCAGTGGTTTGGTGCGGCCCGGTGGCGCGGGGGGCTTTACACTGATCTCCTGAAATACCTCCGCGACGCCGAATATAGTCTCGGCGGTCTGGGCGCCCGGCTCGGCCTAAGAGAGCTGGTTGTTCCTGTTCGGGGTTGGCTGGGGCCGGTCCGGATGGGTTCCATAGTCAACCAGGACATAATGGAAGACCTGGAAACGCTTGGAGACAAGGAGCTCACGAGATACAGGGATAAGAACAGCAACCCTATCCCGATGTTCTGGCAGGTCGTTGGTCTGAAGTGGGATATTGGTAGGAACATGGCTTTCTTCAGGTTCCTAGAGACCAGGGATGGACAGTGGACGCCTCTCAGCGCATCCGAGGCCGGGCTTTCGCTCGCCAGCCAGACGAGTTCAAGCGTGAAATAGGACATATCCGCCATGAATGAAGATCCGAGCGTTGGTGACCTGATCTTTCTGCGAAACACAGGCCTTCTCCCATGGTTCATCCGGTTCTGGACGCGCCGCGGCGCGCCCGGAGGCCATAAGGGCTACAACCATGTCGCAATATGCGTTGGGAATGACGAGTGGCTCTCGGCGGAACCCCGCGGAGTCGCGCTCAGGGGCCTGGGCGAGCTCCTGAAGGGCGCGGAGGATCATGTCATGCTTCATTTCACTGGGCCAGAACGAGTTGGTTTTGCCGCGGCCCAAAGGGCCATGTCTTGTCTGAGATCCGGCTATGACTTCCTGGGTGTAGCCGGGTTCATCCTGTCCAGGATCACGGGCATCCGGGTGGATTTCAGAGGGAAATGGTTCTGCTCGGAGATATGCCACTCCGCGTGGCAAGAGGCCCTATGCGATTGGGGCCTACTGAAGAGCTACCGGGACAGCTCCGACACATCGCCGAACGACCTCCTCGCCTGGGCACTGGCTCAGGGGTGCTTTGCGGTGTAAAATGGCTCAAAAAATGGCTCTCCGGGGGATCATTTGGTATAAGTCCTTGCAGGTCAAGGACTTAGGCATTTTCAATCCCGGAAGGGCTTTTTAGCCTTTGGTGGCCTAAGTCCTTATCAGACAACGATTTAGGCTATCATGACTGAGAATTGCCAGTCCGGCCGCGGAAGGCCGGTTTCCCGGCCCGGGAAAGGCCACATTGGCCAAATGAAAATCGGGGTTAAATTCGTAACACATTGATACACAAGGATTTGCGTGTATAAAACTATAATCAAGGCCTGGCCTTGATCACAGCTTGACATGCCCCACGGAGCCGCATCATACTTTTCGGTATGAACATAGGCTTATATAGAGTCGGGGGAAAGAGGGGCCTCTCCCAGAAGGAACCGCGGCGCGAGCCAACCGCTCCGTCAAAAAACAAAAACCATAGGAGGCTAGATAGATGAACAAGCAGCAGTTGATAAACCAGATAGCCACAAAGGCAGAGATAACCAAGAAGGACGCCGGCAAGGCGTTGGATGCTTTCATATCCTCTGTGAAGGAGACCCTGAAGAAGGGTGAGGAGATCAGGCTCGTTGGCTTTGGCACCTTCCAGGTGCGCAAGAGGGCCGCTAGGCCTGGCAGGAATCCCAGGACCAAAAAGACCATCCAGATACCCGCGAAGAAGGTTCCTGCTTTCAGGCCGAGCTCCGATCTCAAGAAGATCGTCAACAAGTAAAAAAGGGGTTGGTGGGGCTCCTCTCCCCCTTTTGAAAATAAGCCGGGCGAAAGCCCGGCTTCTTCGCTTTGGAAGGCCTTAGAACCTGGGAGCGGCTCAATCTGGGGTCCCTAAGAAATCAGAACCATTGCCTCGGGTATGTTCGGTCTCCCTAGATGCTCAAACACATGATCCTGCGCAGGAAGTGGGTTATAATATCACCCGTGCGGAACGCGCTCTTTCTTTTATCATTCTTTCTCCTTAGGCTCATCTTTGCCCTGCCCGCGCTAAAGGAACTTGACCTCGCCATCCGGATAAACCCGGACGCGTCGCTTTATCAGGAGCTGGGGATCAATATGTCCAGGCACGATGTGTTTAGCGGCGTTTCCTCGCCGCCCTACAGGCCGGAGGGACTGAGGACACCCCTTTATCCCTTAATGGTGGCTGTCTCCGACAGGCTCATTGGAGACACAGTCCGACCGGTTATCATCCTTCAGGCCCTGCTCTGGGCACTTACCGCTTTCATCCTCCTGCTCTTTGCGGAAAAGAGATATGGATTTGCCGCTGGCCTGATAACAGCCCTGCTCGTTCTCATCAGCCCGGTATCACTCAAATACGGCCCCGCGCTGATGTCAGAGAACCTTTTCGTTCCGGTGCTCGTGGTGGCCGGGCTCGTGTTTCTCCGAGCGAGTGAGAGTGGATCGACGAGGCTCTTCGCGCTGTCCGGACTCCTCTTTGGCCTTTCAGCTCTGGTAAGGCCTTCATCCCTGCCCCTGGGGGTTATGCTGGTCTTTCTGGTGGGACGACCTTTGCTGAAAAGGGGCCTGGTTTTCGCGGGACTGTGGGCCGCGCCCGTGGGCTTTTGGGTAATCAGGAACTGGCTCAGTTTTGGTTTTCCGTTTTTCTCAACCGCTTTCTCCCTGAACATAGTCGCGCAGAACGCGCCCAGGGTTATTGCCGCAGCAGATGGCATTTCGCTTGAGGAAGCAGAGGGCAGGGTAAGACAGGACATTCGGGAGAGATACGGAGCGGACGAATCCTGGTTCTACGACCCGCATTATCTCAATGTTATGTTA
The DNA here is from genome assembly GCA_049969615.1 of Caldifarciminota bacterium. Taxonomy (GTDB): domain Bacteria; phylum Hydrothermota; class Hydrothermia; order JBDRYB01; family JBDRYB01; genus JBDRYB01. The sequence continues at coordinate 3,752 of JBMFOM010000093.1, read as the reverse complement.
CCCTATGGCCTAGAGATCATAAAGAAGCACCCAAAAGAATACGTTGTGCTCCACGCGAAGGGCGTCCTTATGTGTTTTCTTCCGTCTGACCCCGGTTCCCTGGGAGTGAGCCTTGGCCTGTGGCGTGAGCTTTCCTTGGACCCATTCGGGTTGATAAACCAGGCAATGGTAAAGCCATCAGAGGCCAAGAGGCTTCTCCGAGAAGCATTCGGCATGATGGGCCTGGGGGAGTTCATCTTGTTCGCGTTCATATCCCTATATACCCTTGCCCTATATGGCCTCGCTGTAGCAGGGACGATGAGGCTGAGGCGCGAAAAGGCCCTCTTGTCTGTCTGTTTCATCACAATCGGCGTTCTTGTTTTCATGGCAGGACTTTTGGGTTCCCCCAGGTTCCGTTTGCCCGCGGAGCCTTTTCTGGCTTTGCTCGCGGGGGGTGCGCTCCTAAGCCGCAGGCGCGATGGCCGCTAGTCCACATGAAACCCCTGAAAAATCCACTACGAGGGCATTTTCTCAGGGTTCTCTTCTGGCTATGATGAGGCTTTCGGATAGGGACCAATGGTTAGTCTGGAATGGCAAACACAGGACTCTGTTGTAAATTAGGCCACCGGGAGTTTCAGGGTGAAACTCGTGCCCTCGCCAACCCTGCTCTCGGTGAGTATCTCGCCCCCGTGCGATGAGACCGCCCACTTCGCTATGGCCAGACCGAGTCCTGTGCCAGGAACATCTGCCTGGGATGTGAGCCTCCCCTTGTAGAACCTCTCAAATATCCTGGGTATGTCGTCCGGCGGGATGCCCGGCCCTGTGTCTGATACCCTTATGAAAAGCCATCCTCCCTCGGCCCACGCCTCAACCTCCACCGAACCAGCCTGGGTGAACTTTATGGCGTTGTCTATGATGTTATAAAGCGCTGTCTCTATTATGCCTGGGTCCATCCTGAGTGTTTCTGGCAATCCTGTTGCCCTGAAGACCAGATCAAGCCCCTTCTGCCTGGCCTTTGGCCTGAACATTTCCTCGGCCTCGGACAGCAATCTCCTTGGATCAATCGGCTCCGGATTCGGCGGCACTGACTCCATCCTTGAGAGGGTGAGGAGGTCTTCTACGATGGCGGAGAGCCTCTTCGTGTGCTTCATGGCTGTTTCTATGGCGTTTGCCCTTGCCAGCTCGGTCGCGCTGGGGTCAGACGCGAGCTCAAGATAGCCCTGAATCACGGTGATGGGGGTTCTCAATTCGTGGGATACGGATGACACAAGCCTGGATTTTATGCTCTCAGTGTCCTTCACTGGGGTTATGTCCTCCACAACGAGCAGAAAGCTCTCTCCTGAGAACGGGGCTATGTCCGCCCTGATCCACCTCCTCTCCGGAAATAGGACCAGAAACTCGGCTCTGGTTGGTTTGCCAGAGTTGAGGGCGGCCTCGACTGTCTCAACCAGGCCCCTGCTCGCTCCCGGCGCTTCCCACAAGCCCTTGGACTCGGTCGCACCGATGAGTTCCCTCGCCTTCTCGTTTGCCATGAGGACCTTTCCCTCGCGGTCAAACACGATTATCCCGTATCCGGTTGATGCTATGCCTCGGATCGCTTTGGATTCCGCTTTCCGAGCCTCCTCAAGCAGGACACCCATCTCCTTGATTGCCCTGCGCATGCACAGGAGGTAATACCTGAGACCTATTCCCCTGCAACGCAGGTCCTGGCCGGTGAACTCCCTGAAAGCCAAAAGGGCCCTCTTGACCGATTTCCTGACCGCGATCTGATACAGGATGCTCATGGTGATAACCGTTATTGCCAGGATAGCGATCAGTCCGACCGCCCACGCTGGAGTGCCCGCGAGCCAGGCAATGGCAGACATTGCCAGGACAAACACTCCCTGCCAGAACCCCATGCTGGCCAGGAGGCTTCTCATCCCGCGTCCCCCTTGAGCTTGTAGCCGGTTCCCCGAACGGTCTCTATCAAATCGCTATGTTTCCCGAGCTTCTTCCGGATCGCCCTTATGTGGACATCAACCGTCCTCGGGCCTCCCTCGGAGCCTATTGCCGAGAGGAGAGCTGTCCGCCTGACTATCCTGCCGTACGCCCTCACCAACTCAAAGAGTATCCTGAACTCGGCCGGAGTGAGGTTCAGCGATCTCCTCTTAACAAAGGCCTGATTGGTCTCAGGAATTATTCTCAGGGGGCCGTGGGCGAACTCCTGCGGCTTCGGCAGTTCTCTTTCCCTGAGTAGCCGTTTTATCCTCGCGACCAGTTCCCGGACCGAGAACGGCTTCTTTATGTAATCATCAGCGCCCAGCTCAAGGCCCATCACCGTGTCTGCCTCGCCTGTCCTCGCGGTGAGGATGACTATGGGAATTCCCCTAGTCCTGTCTGACGCCTTGAGGCTCCTGGCGACCTCCATGCCGTCGCCGTCCGGGAGCATGAGGTCAAGGACCAGGAGGTCAGGGAGCCTACTCTGCATGACGAAAATGAGCTCGTCAGCGCGCAGAAAGCCCTTGGTCCTAAACCCAGCGGATTCAAGCGCTTTCCGGACGAGCATGTTTATGTCCGGCTCGTCCTCAAGGACAAAGACGGTCTTCGCCAGAGCTTTGATAGGATAAAGCGAAGGGGTTTAGGGGATCAAGGGCGCATAAGTCCAATCACTGGTCTGGAGCTATTCTTTCACCTGGCCGAACAAGATGACCCTCGCTCCAGGATAATAAAAGGCGAGTATCTTTAGGTAATTATCCCCTGACATAGCCCTGATCATGGCTCCGGTTTGGCAAAGCCCTATGCCATGGCCATAGCCCCTGCCGGTTATGAGCACACTATCGCTATCGCATTCTATTCCAGTTATAAAGGTGCTCCGCAGGCCGAGAAGTTTCCGGAACTCAGTTCCCCTGATCTTCACCCCCCCTATCCCGACCTGAAGCGCCCTCCCGGAGCTGTCAGTCCTGATGACTTTTGGGCAATCCATCGTTCCGAACATCCTCCACAGCGAATCAGAACCGAAGGTCATCCTCCAGGCCTGTGTGGTATCTCCCGCACAGGGAGGATCCGGCCCGTAGAATAGATACGGCAGGTCATATCCTCCCCAGACCTGGCTTGGCCTAGCGAGATAGCCGCCACAACTGCCGTGAAAAAAGACCTGAACCATCCTCGGTTTCTTTTCCCCCCAGACCATGACCTCATCCCTGGTTGCCCTGACCGCTTCAAGGCACTCATCCGTGCGTGGCCCCGTGCCCCTATAGACCTGAAATGCCTCATTGTCAGCGAAATGCCCATTTGTCCTGGTTATCCGTTCAAACGCCAGGGTCCTGGAGAGGACTGCCTGGGCTTTGAGGGCCTCCATTGGAGCCTGGCCCATTTCCGCGGCGACCACCGAGGCGAGGTATTCTTCCATCATGAGGTAATCAGTTATCATGAGCACACCACGGCGGGAACGTATTGTTATCTTGCCAGTATAGGTTCGGATAACACTGCCATCGCTTATGGTTATTTCCTTATCATCCGGCCCCCAGACCACGAACTCGGCCATGGTTTGCCCGTTGACGAGGAGGCTGTCTCCGCTGGCCTGGATTGAATATGAGCCGCTAGGAACTCGTAGGAGAAGGGCGTTCAGCTCCCTGTCGGAGAACAGCGACACCTCCACGAACGAGGTGTCCGAGAGGGCAAACAATAGAACCACGAGCACGGGGAAATTATAACCCAAGACCCCTGTATATCACTTTACCCGGCCTTTATAATTTCTTCCCCTAAGAAAGCACATAGAAATATGTGGTCGGAGA
>JBMFOM010000092.1:0-7318 GCA_049969615.1 Caldifarciminota bacterium | reverse complement strand
ATAGTCCTCGTATGTGAATAGGTCTCGCTGAGAACCCCCTCTGAACATGGTGCCAATTTCTCCCGGCCTTTATTCCTATTAAGTCCTTACTTATCAATGACTTACGAAAAATGAGGTGTCAAAGATGGGTCAAAGGAGGGAATGAACCCTGAGACCCTGAGAAGGGTGAGAGATCCAAAGGGTAAGGAGTGGCCTTGTCCTCATCATCAACGGCCGCGCCTTCAATCCGTGGAGGGCTGAGATGGGTCGGGCGAGGGCCATCCGGTAGGGTCGTACGCGAACAATCCCTGCAACCATATGACAAAACAAAAGCCCCGGCCAAGACCGGGGCTTGTTTTTCGCCTCCAAAATTATTTCGCTGTTCTCTCCGGCGGCGCGGGGTATTTCTCGTTGGGCACATACTCGGTGGCAAGCGGCTTTACGCCTGATGGCTTCTGTTTCTTACCGAAGAACATGTGCTTCTTGAGATATTGGATGCCCAAGGCAGGGTCAACCGCCTTTGGGCACGCGTCCGTACAGGCACCAGCGAAGTGGCACCGGAACGGCCCGTGAGCGGTATCAAGTATCTTTATTCGTATTTCCGCGCCTCCGTCCCGGCAATCCGCGATATACCTGTATGCCTGAGCCAACGCCTGTGGGCCAAGGAAGGCGGGGTCTGAGGCGACGGTCGGACACGCGGCCAGGCACGCGCCGCACTTTATGCAGTAGGCGAATTGGACGAATTCGTCCAACTGCTTTGGGGTCATGAGGAACTGACCGGTTGGGTTTTCCATCTCTTCCCGGTCGGGCCTAATTATGTAAGGCTTTATTTGGGTGTGCTTCTGGAAGAGGCTCGTGAGGTCAGGAACCAGATCCCTTATGACTGGGTAGTTGGGCAGGGGGGCCACGGATATGACATTTGACTTCAGGTCTTCAACCTGGTTGTAGCACGCGAGCCGTGGTTTGCCATTGACATACATCGCGCACGAGCCACAGACGCCCATCCTGCAGGATGCCCTGAACGAGAGCGTGGGGTCTATCTTCTCCTTGATGTAAAAGAGGGCCTCCAGTATCGTCATGCCCTTAGTTAGGGTTATCTCGTATTCCTTGAAATAGGGTCTCTCGTCCTTTGCCGGATCAAACCTGAAAACCCTGAAAATTACCGTTTTCACTTTAGCCTCCCTTTGCATAGACGCCAAAGAGGACAACGAGCCCCCAGGCGTAAGCCACGACTCCGAACAGGGCAACGAGCCAGCTGATGACCCTCTGACCCGTCGGGTTCTTTATCCACTCAATCAGGATGCCTCTGAGGCCATAGAGGCCGTGGAAAAGCCCGGCGGTGAGCAGGATGAAGAGGAGTATTATGGTGCCAACCTGCTTGCTCCGGGCTATAGTGCTCTCCCAGGCAAGGGGGTCACCAACATTTATTCCGAGCCAACCCAGGACTGTCCCCATGTGCATGAGGAACATGTGGATGGCAAGGGTAATCAGGACACAGGCCGCGGCCAGGATGAAAAGTAGCCAAAGGTGTCTCTCTCTCATGGTTCACCTCCACACGAAGAAATCAAGGGCAGTGAGGACTATGAAGAGTCCGCCTAGGATCATCAGGACTATGTTGAATGGTCTCTGGCGCTTCAGGGATGTGCGAGGCGGAATGTGCGGGTGAGCGGGCTTGCCTATGGTGAGGCCGAACAGCTCGGTGAGAAGGAGCCTGAAGCCGTTTATCGCGTGATACAGGAACGCTATCATCAGCGCCCACTCAAAGAAGAGGACGACCGGGTGGTGAGAGAAGCGAACGAATGTCTCCCATGGGCCAGGGCCAAGTAGTCTTAGGCCCGTAACGACAAGGTGCATGGGGAGGTAAAGCACGAGCGCGAGGCCCGATATTCTGTGGAAAAGATAGGCCCAGCGCTCAAGTCCATATCTCCCTGCCCATACCCAGCCCCTTATGCCAAGGGAGCGGGAAAGGGTTTTGGGTTCACGCGTTTGCATTCCTGTCCTCCTAGTATTTGCGCTCAGCCGGGAGCCAGGCGTTTATGACAACCGGCTTGTAATCCAGCCGGAAGCTCCCATCCTCATTTCTGTAGACCAGGGTGTGTTTGAGCCACTTCTCGTCGTCGCGGTTGGGAAAATCTCTCCTTGAGTGAGAGCCTCTGGATTCCTCCCTGGCTATCGCGCCCATGGCCAGAGCCTCAGCAATGTCCAGAAGGTTTTCCAGTTCGTAGGCCGTGACCAGATCAGTGTTATAGACGGGCGATGAATCCGTTACCCTTATGGCCGGGAACCGCTTCTTGAGCTCGCGGATCTTGTTGAGGCCGCGCTCCATTGCCTCCCCTGTCCTGAAAACGCCAAACGAGCTGTCCATAGTGCGCCTGAGCTCGTTTCTCAGATCATAAGGGTTCTCCTTTCCCTTCATCCTCAGGAGGCGGGACATCTTCTTTTCCTCGGCCGCGAACGCGTCGGTTGGCTCGGCAGGGAGATCGTGTTCGGCCGCGTATTTCGCGGCTTCCGCACCCGTTATGGCGCCCCAGAGCAGACACTCTGCGGTGGAATTTGAGCCGAGCCTGTTGGCTCCGTGGAGGCTTATGCAAGCGGCCTCGCCAGCAACCCAGACATTCTCTATGGCAGTCCTACCATCTATATCACAGGCTATTCCGCCCATTGAGTAGTGGGCTACAGGACGAACGGGGATGGGTTCCTTTATGGGATCAACGCCCACAAAGCTCATGGCCGCGTCCCGGACCAGGGGCAAGCGCTCGTTTATCTTTGCGGCTCCGAGGTGGGTGAGATCAAGGTGGAGATAATCCAAGCCATCTGGGCCCGGAAATCCCCTACCATGCTCTATCTCGGTCATCATTGAGCGCGAGATTATGTCGCGAGGACCAAGCTCCATCTTAGTAGGCACATAGCGTTCCATAAACCTCTCGCCCTGGTTGTTTCTGAGATAACCACCCTCGCCCCTGCATGCCTCCGTCATCAGAACACCGTTGGGAACCAACCCGGTTGGGTGGAACTGGAGGAACTCCATGTCCTCAAGGGGCAATCCGGCCCGGAGGGCCATCGCGAGGCCGTCGCCGGTCACTGTATGAGCGTATGTGGTGAACCCGTATAACCTCCCTGCTCCTCCCGTGCATATTATGAGTGCCTTTGCCCTGAAGAGGACTAGCCTGCCGCCTGGCATGTCAATGGCCGCCAGACCGGCAAACTTCCCGTCCTTTGTGAGTATAGCCGTCGCGAAGAACTCCTCGTATCTAGCGAAATTATCCGTGTGCTCAATCAAAGCGTCATAGAGGGTTTGCATCTCAAAGAACCCGGTCTTGTCAGCCGCGAATGTAGCGCGAGGGTAGGTGTGGCCGCCAAAGGGCCTCTGGTCTATGGTGCCGTCTTTGCGCCTTGACCAGGGCATGCCCCAGTGATCCAGCATGAGGATCTCCCGCGGCATCTCCCTCACGAACCTAAAGACAACATCCTGATCCGCCAGGAAATCCGACCCCTTGACCGTGTCCCAGGCGTGCAGTTCAAAGCTGTCCCCCTCCTCGGTTCTGAGGACAGCGGCTGTGCCGCCCTCAGCGCCTCCGGAGTGGGCGCGCATGAGTTGCACCTTGGACACCAGGCCCATGCTGATCCTGCCCTTTGTCTTCATGCCTATCTCAAGGGCGGCGCGAAGGCCAGCGAGGCCGGTTCCCAGGATCAAAACATCGTGAACATAGGTGTCGCTCATGACAACATCTCCGAGGCCACAAATTATAAGGCCGGAGTGAGAAGGGTTGAAAGTTCAAAAAATTCCCCGTGTGAATTCTCTTGCTGGGATCAAAAAAGCCCCGACATGAGCCGGGGCCTGTGTTTCTAAAGGATTCGCGGGCCTATTTTACAGCCACGAACTTCGTCCTCGCTGTCTGGTCGCCAGCCACGAGGATGGCGAGGAAGGTCCCTGAACCTTCGGGCACGAATTCAACCCTGTTCATGCCTTCCTGGTAGCTGCCGGAGAGGTCCTTCACCATTGCCCCCCTCACATCATAGACCTTCAGGTTCACAAAACCAGCCTGCGGCAGGACAAAGGATAAGGTTGTCTTGCCGGTGCCGGGCAGGGCCTTGAACTCCATGGGCAGGGGCCTCGGCGAGTTCTCGGCCACATTGGTCCAGTCCATCCTGTCAAACCAGACATCAAAGTAGTCGTCTATGTAAGCAACGCCATATGCGCCTGCGGCCCCGAGATAATCAACTGAGCTGTGGTGGTTAAACCAGGCGTCCTGGTTCCCGAAACTCTGGACATTGTCCCATGGGCTAAAGTAATATGTCCTGTGCCTGTATTTCATGGTCTCGGGTCCGGAAGGGTAGTAATCGCAGAAGGAGACCTGCCAGCCCTCGCCTCCCCGTCCGGTTACATCAAAGGCTCCCGCGTCCGTTGAGTCATATATGGTGCCCACTGCCCAGCTCGCCCCGTCATCGTAGGTGATGTGGTAACCGAGATCAGTTGTTGATGGAAAAGCGTAGAGGACTATGATGGTATCCCCGTGCTGGGCTATCCTGGTATACCAGTTCGCGTCCGTAATGTCATTATGGTATTCCCATGCCCCCACGGTTCTTCCTGCAACACCGAGCCTGCCTCCAGTGTTGATATAGCTCAACCAGAGGTAGTGCTGGGCACCACTCATGTAACCGTAGTCCATGTCCAGACCAAACGAGGCATTTGAGATGGTAGGGTTAACGGCAGTCCAGGTAGAGCCACCGTCACCAGAGTAGGAATAAAGAATTGCATTCCCGTCAATAACCCCACAGTAAAGCTCGCCGTAGGTGAACCTGTTATTTTCCAGGTTCACCTCTTTGATGTTGCTCCCTGAGATGGCCGCCTTGAAACCAAACCCGTTGTCATAGGCGCCAGTGGTCTCGCTGAACCTCCTGACCCAGGCCGTCGCGACATAGGAGTTAGCGTAACAAACATATATGTAGCCGGGGTATTCTGTCGCGTCAACATCAAGCATCTCATAGCCATCAGCTAGAATCCACTTATATGTCTCTGACCACGATGCCCCGCCGTTTGTTGACATATAGAGTACCCAACCCGTGTCCGCGCCAAAAGACCCCATAGCAACCACAAATAGGTTGTTGTTGCTCACCGCCTTGATGAGCTCAATATCCATAATACCGTAGTTTGTGGGTGTCACCTGCACATCCGCGCCCCACTTCGGGCTATCAGTCTCCACGGGCTTGCGCCAGGATATTCCCAGGCACATGTCCCCGAGCTCGGATTCCAGGGCTTCAACAGCGGATATGGCCTCCGCGTATTTCCCGGAGTTCCAGAGGTATTCCGCATGGGCCATCGCGTCGGTGTGGGTGCCAGCCCATTCCAGATCTATCAGCGCGTTTTCTCTCATGGGCTGATCCATCCTGGAGAGGTACTGGGCCGCGGAACCGGCCCAGATCACACCTGCCGAGAAGATCAGCGCCATCAGTGTGTTCATTTTACGCATAGTGCACTTTCCTTTTAAGGTCCCTTCGTTTACGGATATAGTTTAAAGCTCCCTATCAAGCTCTTTCAACCCTGAGAGCTCCTCACCCGACACACTTTCAACCCCTCCTAAGTCCTTCTCTAACCCATGAGGGTTATTTCACCACTTTCAGGGTCCTCATCCCTCCCTGATACCTGAGAACCGCGAGATAGACCCCTTTGGCCTCCGTGGTCGGAGTGAATGTGTGGCCTCCTGCCCTGAGGACACCATCATAAAGCCTCTGAACGAGCCTGCCCTGGGAATCGTATATCCTGAGGGATACCTGAGCTGAGCTGGGCATGAACAGGTAGAGGTTCTGGCCCGTGAGCCTGAATTCAAGGCCATGGCCGAGGCTTTCGTCTATTTCCTCGTAGAGGGGGCCGCAACCGGTTGCACCGGCCGGATCGTCTATGGCAAAGACCCTGTAGCCCTGGGCATCTAGGCCCAGGGTTCCCACGATTATCTCGGCACAGCCGTCATCGTCTATGTCCTCCGCGAACGGGGAGTGGACATCCGTGGCCAAGGTTATCTGCCATGCCAGGGTCCCCTTCTCAGCGTTCAGGCAGTATAGGGTTGATGTGGTGTTTTGTGAGACCAGGAACTCAAGGCGTCCGTCGCCGTCTATGTCAACCAGCGCGCCGGGGAGGTCAACCACGTCTCCTGTCGTAAAGCTCCACTTCTGAGCGTCGTCTGAGCCGCGGAGGCAATAGACCTTGCGGTCAAGACTGTCTATCACGACTCGGTAGCACCGTCTCCGTCAACATCAGCTATGGCTGAGAACTGCCACTCAACCCCGTTTCCGGTCGCGAAGCCCCACTTGATAACCGGGGATGTTATGGCGCCCTTCATGAGTTGCACGGACTTGTGGGTGGGTTCTCCGCTCCAGGTGGGCCAGGTTCCTGTGACCTGGCACAGCAACATCATGTTTGTAGTGATGTAGTATAACATGTCAAAAACCTCCTTAAAGGTTCGGGCGAAATTATAACACCAACGCGGAGGGATGCAAGCTTTTGTCAGCCAAGGCCATCCCTGTCTGGTAGGATGAGCAACATAAACCTTGCCCTCCTGCTCACGCTCAGAACCCTGACCCGATTGCGAGGCCCTTGTGGCACGGCCGCGCCTTCAATCCATAAAGGTGTAGGATGTGTCGGGTGAGCTGGGAGAATCGCTTGGCATCGCGAGGGGGAAACGGGTTATAATTTCACCATGACCGAGAAAGATTATTTTATCCACGAGACCGCTATTGTTGATCAGCCATGTGAGATTGGCAAGGGGACAAAGATCTGGCACTTCTCCCATGTTATGGCTGGCGCGAGGGTAGGCGAGAATTGCGTTATCGGCCAGAACTGCTTCATAGGCGGGAGGGCTGTCCTCGGAAATGGCGTCAAGCTCCAGAACAATGTCTCTGTATATGACCTGGTAACCCTTGAGGATCATGTATTTGTCGGGCCGTCCGCTGTATTCACCAATGACTTGAACCCCAGAGCAAAATTCCCCAAGGGGGGCCAGTGGGTTCCAACCCTGGTCAAGGAAGGGGCGAGCATCGGTGCGAATTCAACCATTCTCTGCGGCATAACAATAGGCAAGTGGGCGATGATAGGCGCGGGCGCGGTCGTGGTCAGGGATGTCCCTGATTATGGTATAGTTGTCGGCAACCCCGCGAGGCTCGTCGGCTATATGTGCGAGTGTGGCCTTCGGCTCTCGTTCTTCGGGAACGAGGCTGTCTGCTCCTGCGGAAGGAAATATCACTTAGATAAGGGGACTGTCCACAAGGGTGATCCTTTCCCCGGATGTGCTCATTTTTGATTCTCAGCATACCCCCCTGGTTTGAGAAAGCCCGGATGGGTCAG
>JBMFOM010000091.1:0-7507 GCA_049969615.1 Caldifarciminota bacterium | reverse complement strand
CGGCAGGCTCGCATATTCCGGCAACCTTGAGAAGGGCCAGAACCGGATAAGCCTCGGCCCAGGGGTCTACCTCTGGATGGCTGGAACTTTCAGGGGCAAAGCGGTAGTGAGATGAAACCATAGAGGAGGTTTCTATCATGATTTCTGTAACTCTCTGTCTTCTGGCACAAGGCCCTTGGATTGTCTTTACAGCAGATGACCCATCTGACACCTCTACTAAGAACGATGTATTTTTGTGGAAATGCCCCGGAACTCCAGGTTGCGATCCTTTTAACCTTACATGCACGCCCACCATCTCCGAATACGCTCCAGCTTGGAAGCCTAACGCCTCAAGTATCCTGTTCTGTGCCGCAGTAAGGGATACTCATCGGCTCTGGATAGCCTGGCCAAATGATCCGGCATGGCCACCCAATCCTTGCTCAATTAACAGTGATAGTGTGCGGAACAGTCGGCCGATAGATCCTCCGATGACGGAGTTCCATGGAGGGGCTACTTGGTATCCCGATGCTGAGACCATAGCTTTCTACCGAAGAAGAACTACCTGCGATATTTTCATTTTCAAGTACTGGGACGCTGGAGGTGGTATGGGGTCAGGAACCGCGCAGTTAACCTTTGATTACGAAGGCACCAGCAGAGGTCCTGATGTCAGGTCAGGCGATCATAGATTTGTTTATACAAGACAGGATGGATGCAATTACTATCCATCGGAAGTCTACACCATGAATCCCAACGCGACTGGTGTAACGCAGCTGACAAGCGATCCATCATTAGGATTCAACGATGCGCCCGGTTGGTCTCATTCTGGGAACAAGATCGTGTATGTAAGTACCCCTGACGGCGGATCTAATACGATGGAAATATGGGTTATGAATGCCGACGGATCCGGTAAAACTCGCCTTACCAATAACTCTTTCCGCGATTTCTACCCCGTGTGGTTTCAAGACAGCATCTATTTCTTAAGGACTGTAGGGGGAGAGACTGATATATGGATTATGGACACCCTTGGCAATAACTCACATCCAGTTTCAGATACCTCAGATAACTGGAGCATCGTCCAGTTTGATGTGATATTGGGGCCACACTGCCTAGGGCTTCAGGAAGAAAGGGGGTATAAAGTGAAACCAATTATTTCCCCCCTTCCCTCCGGCCTCCTTTTCCTGAGCCACGATGATCTGCCCCTGAGGATATACTCAGCCGACGGCCATCTTGCATATTCCGGCGAGCTCAAAAAGGGCGAGAACCGGATAAGCCTTGAAACCGGCGTATATTTCTGGATTGCCGGGCCTTACAAAGGAAAGGCAGTGATAAGATGAGAACCGTGGGCCGGCCGGAGAACCTCGCACTTCCCGTTTTGCTCCCCGGCCGGTCTTATTTTTCCTTGAAAACAAAAACCATATGGAGGTAAAACCATGAACAACTTGGCGATATCCATCCTTCTGTGCCAAGCCTTATCTGGCTGGCCAATGCTCCATCACGATGCTATGAGGACAGGTAGAACCTCAGAGGTGGTGTACGACCCCGTTGCGCCCCCGAACGTGGTCTGGAAAGTCAGTATCCCGGGTGCAACACCTCCCATAGTGGGGCCCGATTCATCAGTTTATGTATGCACCACACAGGGCACCATACTCCGCATATTCAGGTTGAACGCCATCACTGGCGGCCAGGTTTGGGTCCGTTCCATAGCCAGTCCCGCCTCTTACCCCGTGGTGCCAGCTCTGAGCCCAACCGGGGACACCATCTACGGAGCCTGGTGTTTCGATCCCGCTTGGTATGGGCACCTGTATGCCCTAAACGCCTCTAACGGCTCGACGATCTGGGAGGTGGTGCTTCCGGGCAGTGGTTCATGGATACTCAATCCCCTGGCGGTAGATCTCGAGGGAAAGCTATACACAGGGGATTTCACCAACCCCAACGGAATGGTGCACTGTATAAACCCCAACGGCACCTTTGCTTGGAGCGTAGCCGTCCCCGACATAGGGGGAGAGGAGGATCTTACTAGTATAAGCATAGATAAAGCCAGAGAGAAGGTGATCGTCGGTGGAGGCAACAATGAGCGGCGGCTCATCTGTCTGAGAGGTACCAACGGGGGTTTCCTCTGGAACATATCAGTGGGCCTCCCATCGGCCCCGAGCGTATGTATTGATCCTTCCACCGGGAACATCTATCACGCGGGTGCCAGCGGAACCTCATATGGCCTCACGACCAACGGCGCCACGCTCTGGACCCAGAATGTGGGCTCAAGCGCCTCGCCAGCCCTATCCCACGATGCCAGCACCATTTACTTCGGCTCTCCGGACGGAAACCTGTATGCCCTTAACACAGCAAACGGCAACAACCGATGGCCTCCCCTTGCTATTCCAGGGGCTTATGGCCCGGCCGTGGATGGTGAAGGCAACCTGGTCTGCCCCTCATCAAACGGAAGCCTTTACCTCGTTGACGGAAGCCTCGGCTCGGTGCTCTGGCAGGTTCCTGTTGCTTCCAACCCCCTTTCGGCGCCGGCGTGCGTGCGCTGGGGCACTGAGGCATGGATATATGTCACGGCAGGGGATACCGTATATGCCCTCACAGCCCCGGCGTTGGAAGTGAACGAAGGGCCTCCCGAATTTGGAGAGATAGGATCCGGGTCTCACTCGGATATAACCTGCTCCCCTGTATCCGGCGGCCTCGTGTTTAATTCAAAGGCCGAGCTCGGAATAAGGATATACTCAGCTGACGGCAGGCTCGCGTATTCCGGCAACCTTGAGAATGGCCAGAACCGGATAAGCCTCGGCCAAGGGGTCTACCTCTGGAGGGCAGGGCAATACAGGGGCAAAGCAGTCGTAAGATAATCCCCCCAGCCTTGACGATCCTGCTCATAAAATCAGGAAATTTGCCGATCCTGCTAAGCTAAGTCCCAGAGCCATCGGCGCTTTCGCCGAGCTCATTGACGGTCAAAGACTTAGAATGGATCGAAGGTGGGTCGGGTGAGCTCCTTAATGTTTGATCCTGCGCGGAAAAAGGGTTATAATTGACGCCATGACGGTTCTTATCTTTGCCCAGTTCCAGGTTTTGATTCCCCCAACCGCTCACGCGCCAACAATAGACGGCATTCTCAGCGCTGGGGAGTGGAACACAGCCGCAATGATAGATATATCTGACACCCTGGGTGTTGATGGGAACGCGGAGAGACCGGGCGACTGCCTGGTCTATGCCATGCACGATGTATTCTATCTATATCTGGCATTTGACTGCAGGAAGGACACCATGCTCTCGGATCACTCCCAGCCTTCTGTGGCCTTTGATGATGACAATTCCGGAACTTGGCCCGCAGAGGATACGACCGAGGGCGTGAATGTGCTGGGTTCTGACAATGGGTGGTTTTGCTCCTGGTGGAAGGAGGATTTCGGATGGAGCGGCTGGTATCCTTCCGGTCTGGTTATTTATTCTTTCTCAGCCAGCACAGGACATGTTGTCTGCGAATGGGTTATTCCCTTCCTTTATCCCATATCTGACTCAGGCCCCCAGTTCATCGGCACCAAGGCTGTAGCTGTTCAGGAGGACACCATAGGGGTTCACCTCTTCTACGCGGATGCAAGAGAGGGCCTCATCGGGTATTGGCCGCAGGACCTTGCCCGCTGGTATGACCCGTCTGGCTATGGCGATTTCATTCTCTTGCCAGGAGGTGATGTTGCTGAACGCGAGGCTGAAAGCTCCGGGTTCATGGTCGTTCCTTCGGTTGCGAGGGCCGGGTTCAGTCTAAGCCTATTTCTTCCGCACCAGTCCGCTGTGTCGCTCTCCCTTTATTCGGCTACCGGCTCCCTGGTGGCAGAGATCTTTCGGGGAACGCTCGGCCCTGGCTCTCACGTTCTTGCGGTTCCTGAACAGCCATCGGGCGCATTCTTTCTGAGGGCAGAGCTAGGGGAAAGGGTTCTCAACCAGAGGATAGTGGTCATCCGTTAAATCGGCCTATATCGGGAATAGAGGAATGGGTGCGCCTACATCACCACCAGCTTTACCACCATTGACTTGTCTCCGTTTTTTACGAGAATTAGGTAAAGGCCCGGGGATATGCTCCGAGGCAGTTCAACCGCCTTATCCCAGCCCAAGACTGCTGAGACCACCTCCTTGCTATCCACTGTATAGACCCTTACCGAAGATCCCGCAAGGGCTTCCGGCAGATAAATCATGTATTTACCATGATTCAGGTGAAGGGGATTCGGATAGACATAAAGCCCCTTTGTCCATGATTGCCGTGTGCCTATTCCTGAGAGCACGGATATGCCCCTGTCTGTTCCCACCCAGAGCTCGTCGTTGTCTGGAACCAGGACCATAGCATCGTCCACGGGGTAATTTCCCAGGCCCTCTCCGTCCCCAACCAGAGGGCTTGAGCCGGGCGCGTAGGATTCCAGGACCGTGCCTAGGCTGTCAATCCTGTAGAGGCTCGTAGTCGTCCACACCCACATCCTTCCGTCTGCCTCAAACTCGACGCAGTTGATCTCTTTGCCCGTCAGGAACGTTCTCATGGCACCATCATCCCAGACAACGAGTCCGCCAGCAGTGCCTACATACATCTTGTCTCTGTGGCGCTCAAGGTAGGTTATGTTTTGGGAGGGAAGGCTGCCGGTGATTGTCCCGGTCTGCGACCAGTTCCCGCCGGCCTCAGAAAATATGTAGATGCCGGAGGCTGTCCCGATCCACAGCGAACCGTCCGGAGCCATCTCAACCGCGTTTGGCGGGGTATCCAGATAAAGTCCAGGAAAGCTCTCAAGCACAGTGTCCCTTATCCTGTAGGCGCATACATTGCCCATCACCCCGACCAGGAGGTTCCCGCCGAGATCGGTCCCGAGGTAGACCACATTTGGCGGATTCAAGCCATTTGTTGATTCGTATCTGTGGATAACCTTCCCGGATGTGTCCAGCTCAAACACTCCGCCCCAGGTCCCGATGAACAGCCTACCATCCTTGATGACCTTCATCCTGCTTATGTTGCCAACTGTCCTCACGGAATCCCACTTCCCATCCCTAAAACGCATCAACGCGACGAAATACTGACCTGGCTGTCTGGTTCCCGCCCACAGGGAGCCATCCGGGGTTTTGGCCATAGCGCTTATGGTGCCGAAGCCTATGTCCCCGAATCCCCTGAACCTCCACCTGCCATCCTCATCATAATGCGCGAAACCCCCGGTAAAGCTCTGTGGGCCAGGGATGCTCGTTGGAGGCCAAGTGAACCCCGCCCATATGCCGGCAACACCTGCATACAGGCTCCTGGGGCATTTGTAGCGCCTGGCCGAGGTGTCCACTATAAGGTGGACGGGATCCTCTGGGCTCAGGGTCTCGGGATCCGGAATGTATAGCCAGACTCCTATGGTGTCAGTGGCAAAATATATCCTGCCGTCCTTCTCTGCAAGCCTTATGACACGGACGGCCTCGCCTATCTGGAAATCGTCCAGCCTGCGTAGGCCCCTGTCCGTGCCGAGATAAGTGGCGGTGCCGTGCCTGAGGATCGCGAAAACAGGCCTCCAGGGATATATGTTGGTCCAGGAGGATTCGTTCAGTATTGACGATGTGTCCGTGGCCCACACGCCGCCCGCGCCGCCAGCCATGACGCTGTCCCCGTAAAAATAAAGGGTGTATATGGTATCCTTGTCAAAGAACGAGAGGAGGCGTCTCCCATCGTCAATGGTATCTGGAGTCCCTTTTGTGTCAATGACAAGGAGGCCCTCATTTGTTGCGACATAGACCCAGTTTCCTCTCGCCCATATCCCGTTAGCGTTGCGGATGTTGTCCGGGTTGCCTATTGGCAGGGAGTATATGGGATACCTCTGAAACCTCGCGCCGTCCCAGTACCCTATGCCCTCTCCCATACAGAGAACCCAGGGCCTTCTCGCTCCGTCAAGGGTTACGCCTGAGAGAACGACCCCTGGAAGGCCGCTGGTGTTCGTGTATTCGGCAACAACGCCGTGGCCAGGCCAGTATATGACCAGGCCGCCCGTGGTAGCGAGGTAGAGGGTATCCCCGGAGGGACAGATGTCCAGAACGCCGTTTCGGTTTGTGTAGCTGGTCCAGGTGAGGGAGAGAAGGAGGGTTACGCTCAACATCCAGTAAATTGTAAGGCTATGGAATGCGCTTGATCAATTATGCCCCGCGCTGGGGCGTGTGGTTGAATTATCTGCCCATGTTGATATATAATAAACACATGTCGTTCAGGATAGAGGATCTTGAGAGGGCTGGAGATTATCTGTGGACGATAAGCCCGGATAAAGTGCGGGGCATGAATGTTCCCGCGCACATATATGCATCTGATAGGATGCTCGGCCACATTATCTCTGATAACGCGCCCCAGCAGGTTATAAATGTGGCGCGCCTGCCCGGAATAGTGATGGCATCAATAGCCATGCCTGACATCCACTGGGGATACGGGTTTCCAATAGGGGGGGTTGCGGCCTTTGAGATGAAGAAGGGGGTTATCTCTCCAGGTGGCGTTGGCTACGACATAAACTGCGGGGTCAGGCTTCTGGCAACCAATCTCAGATTAAAGGACCTCAAACCCAGGCTGGAGAAGCTGGTGGACAAAATGTTCTCCCTCGTGCCTGCAGGGGTCGGTTCATCCGGACGCCTGACCCTCACCGATCGGCAGTTGGGGGATGTGTCTGAGCGCGGCGCTCTCTGGGCAATCCGGGAGAGGGGCTTTGGGTGGGATGAGGACCTCCTCTACACTGAGGAGCGCGGCTCAATGGAGGGGGCGGACTTTGATGCTGTGAGCCAACGAGCCCGGCAGAGGGGCCTCCCCCAGCTGGGGACGCTCGGGAGCGGGAACCATTTCCTTGAGATACAGGAAATTGATGAGATCTATGATGACGCGGCCGCGAAGGCGCTCGGCCTTGAAAAGGGCCTCATTACCCTCATGATTCACACTGGCTCAAGGGGATTCGGACACCAGATAGCCGATGATTACATCAAGATCATGAAGGGCGCGATGCGCGAATACGGGATACAGGTTCCGGACACACAGCTGGCCTGCGCCCCAATTGATTCTCCGGAGGGAAAGAGATACTTCGGTGCAATGGTTGCCGCGGCGAACTACGCCTGGGCCAACAGACAGATAATAACCCACAGGATAAGGGAAGCCTTCGCCGCCGTCATGCTCATGTCGCCAGAGGAGCTTGGCCTTTCGGTTATCTATGATGTCGCGCACAACATCGCTAAGAAGGAGGAGCACCTGGTCAATGGGAAAAAGATGAAGCTGGTTGTGCACCGCAAAGGCGCTACCAGGGCATTCCCCGCGGGCCACCCGGATGTCCCTGAGAAGTACCGGAAGCTGGGACAGCCGGTCCTCATACCCGGGGACATGGGCAGGTATTCCTTTGTGCTGGTTGGCCAGCCAAGAGCAATGGAATCCGCGTTTGGTTCAACTTGCCACGGCGCCGGTAGGGTGATGTCTAGGGCAAGGGCAACAAAGAGCACCACCCCGGCCTCGGTAAAAAGGACGCTTTCCGAAAGGGGAATCCTGATACGGGCTCATACGGAC
>JBMFOM010000090.1:0-7660 GCA_049969615.1 Caldifarciminota bacterium | reverse complement strand
ACCTCGTCTTCACAGTCCTCACTACGGGGGTCTATTATGAATAAAATATTGGAGGGTTGATAAAGCAATAATAACTTACTGGTTTGGGGAGGAGCACTTTGTCCAAGAGAACAGGTTTCTAAGAGAGTCCCCCTGAAAAATCCCACCATGAGAGCATTGCATCAGGACTCTCTTCTAGCGATGATAAGACTTTCGGATAGTGACCAAGGACAAGCTTGATGTTCCATAGGTTTCCAGAATCACCTCGCGTTTTGGCTGGATTCTGTTCGTTGTGTCAGCTTGAACACGCGCGCACCGGAGGTTTAACATTCTCCCATGAGCATGAAAAGCACACGGCAGTTTGACTTCATGGAGTTCTATATGCTTTATCCCAGACTCACGGTTCTGGTCGGCTCCAGACTGAATAGTAGGGATAACATCATGCCCGCGTCCTGGCACACTCCCATATCAGGCGATCCTCCGCTTTATGGAGTCGTCATATCGCCCAAGAGGGCAACCTTCCGCGCCGTACAGGAAACTGGCGGCTTCACTGTTAATTTTGTGCCGCTTGAGATGGCTGATCTCTCGGAAAAGACGGGTTTTTGCTCTGGTTCTGACACGGACAAGTTCGCCAAGTTCAGTATAGAGAGAGCTGAATCCCTCCTTGATGTCGGCCCGGTTCTCGCTGGCGCATATGCGGCGCTTGAATGTCTCCTTGAGGATACCTTCACGGCCGGCGATCATGCCATAATTGTAGGTTTCGTTGAAGCGGTTCACTGGGACGAGAACCTCGCCGTCTCATATCAGGATAATGAGGTTATCTCGCCCGTTGCCAAGCCACTCCTTTATGCTGGTCGGGGCATATATGCAACCTGGGATCCGGACTCCCTGAAAAAGCTAAGGGATTGATTTGCCAGCATTCTGGGCCGCGGCGGCTTTCTCGGCCGGGATAATCCTCGCGGTTCATTCTGGCTGGTTTTCCCTATTTTCCCTGTTGGGCGGCCTGCTTTATTTTCGCTGGCAATGTCACGGCCTCATCGTGCTTTTTGTGCCACTGGGTTCCCTTTCCTATATGTTGGCCAACGCCAGATTTCCTGATAACATATCCGGCATCAGGAACGCGAACATCCTCATAACCGCGGAATCCATTGATACTGCATGCTTGTGGGTAATCGGCCTGAACGAGGATGGGTTTGTAAGGGCATCCGGTAGCCTCCCCGCGAAGGGCAGGTGGCTCTCGCCCAGAAGACCATACATGATCTCCGGCCGAATCGGCGAAGACGGCGTTTTCAGGATGATCAGGGCTGTTCCACTGGAACCACATCCCGCGTTTTCTGGACCCAGGGCCTGGGTCAGGGAAGCCATAAGAAAAGCCTCATCATCGCCTGAGAACATGGGCCTTGCTGTTGGCTTTCTTCTTGGCGATAGGGATTTAATTCCAAGGCCCCTGGCGGAGGATTTCAGGGCAACCGGGCTCATGCACCTTCTTGCCATATCTGGCCTTCATGTGGGACTCATATTCCTGATGCTAACCATAGGGTTTTCGTTCTTCCCCAGGAGATGGGCTGTTGGCGTAGCCGCGGCCCTTGTCTGGGTATACGCCTTCTTTGTTGGCGCGGCGCCATCAGTGATAAGGGCCGCCCTTTTCATCTCTTTGTTTGCTCTGGCATATCTATCCGGCCGAAAGAGAGACGACCTTAACACCCTCGGCGCGGCCGCGCTCGTCACCCTAATGGTCAACCCCAGCTGGCTTATGGATACTGGTTTTCAGCTCTCATACCTGGCAACCTTTGGCATACTCTATTACATGAGGGGAATGAGGCTCTCGGGCCGATTGGCAAATAGGTGGATCCTAGTGCCCATCATGGTAACCCTCTCCGCGCAGGTATTCGTCGCGCCTGTGCTTCTCTCTCAATTTGGGACTCTCTCCCTCTGGGCCTTTCCCCTAAATATCATTGAGGTCCCCCTGCTGTTCCTGGTTATAGCCGAATGGGCGCTCTATTTCCTCTTTTATCCCATGAGGATAGCCGCGCCGTTTGCCGCTGTTGCAAACCTGGGTCTTGATCTGATGCGATTCACCATAACCGGTTCTGCGTCCCTGACGCCACTACAGCTGAAATTTCCCATGCCTCTGTGGGCAATGATCCTCTGGTGGGCTGTGGCAATAGCCACTAGGCCAGCCCTCGGTTGGCTGAAGTCCCTCAAATCAAAACATGCGAAGGTTTAGCCTGGTAACGTTTATGCTTCTGGCTTGCCGTGGAAACTCGGATAGATACCCTGACTTCTCCGGCATGTGGGACACCCCTTTCGGATACATGCAAATAGTTCAGGAGCGCGATAGGGTTAAGGGGAAGTATCGGTCTGAGCTCGGTTCGCTTGATGGGCGAATAAAAGGAGATACCCTTTATTTTGTCTGGAACGATCCCGATGGCAGTGGAGATGGGTTTTTCGTCTTATCAGCTGATGGCAAAGCCATTGATGGGGCCTACCGACGGCAGGGCGAGGCGGATTGGGAGGGAGGTTGGTGGGGAGTGAAACTTTCCAGGTGAGGGTCAACACCTGACCGAGAACCCCTGAAAAATTACGGTTTGTCAGCCTCATCATAACAAAAAGAGAACCCTCAGAAAATGCCCCCTTGGCGGGATTTTTCATGGGACCCCTCTTAGAACCTGTTCTCTTGGAGGAAGTGCTCCTCCCCCAAACCAGCAAGTTATTACTATTTTATCAGAGGTCTCCACCGTTGAATTAAAGCTCCTCGGGCAGGACTCGAACCTGCAGCCTAGTGGTTAACAGCCACCCGCTCTGCCGATTGAGCTACCGAGGAGTGAGGTTCAAATTATAACCCAATTACCGTGTAGGATCAAACATTTTGGGAGATTTTTTCAACTTGATAATGCCCGGGCCCCTGCTTTAATATGAAGGGGTGATCCTTTATCTGGTAGCTTTTTCAGGAGGGCTGACCCAGCGGATAACCCTTACCGGATATTATGACCTGGTTTTGGCTTCTGCATCCGCAGTGGGGCGTGATTCCGGCGCGTGGTGCGGCAGGCGGGTTGATGATGTGCCTGACGGCGCGTTTCTTCTCAGAGCCTTTCTTTTCTGGACATCTGGTTTCTGGACCGGTTCCCCGGGCCATATGACCTCAACCAAGCTCGCGGTTAGCTTTGGGGACACATCGGCCGTCTCCCCGCAACAGGTTTTCAACGCCAACGGGAACTGGGTGATGTTCGCGGATGTCACATCCTTGATAACCGGAGGCATTAACGGCACCTATTGGTGCCAGAAGCTTGACGCCGCAAGGGGGTTTTCCTGGTGTCTCATCCTTCTTTATACCGCCCCCGGAATCCTAAAGAGGACACTGGACCTGCACTACGGATGTCTTGACCTCGGCTTTGGCGGTGACACGACACCCTGGCGAGACACATTCAGGCTTGGCGTCGCGGCCGGCCCAACATGGGGCAAGGTCGGATTCTTCTCCGTTGGCGGGGACGCAGTCTGGGCAGGCGATCAGGCTATCTTCAATGGACACAGGCTTTCCAACTGGATGAACCCCTGGGACAATGTGGGCAACGGCAGTTATTCCGATCCATTTACCGGGGAAGGGGCGTGGATGAACTGGCCGTGGGGCCCAGCAGACGCGGATGTCTTTGAGGTCACGGGTCTCTTTCCTCCGGGGATAGGCTCTGTTCCCTACTCACTCAAACCCGGCGACGATTGGATATACTATGCTTTTGCCCTATTCCTAGCGGATGAGACCGGTTCCGCTGGCATCTGTGAGGATGGCAGAAACCATAAGGTCATCCCCGGAAGGGTTTTTAAGCTCACAAGCCCGGAGGGCGGCATCTTGAGAATTTATTCCGTGGATGGCAGGCTCGCCGTAGAATCTCTCCTCGGCTCTGGAACGCACGAGATCACCCTTTCCCTCGGCCCGGGTGTTTATATCTACACATTTGAATCCCTGCGAGGGGGGTTTGTCATAAGATGATCATGATCTTTATTTCCATTTTAGCCGCGCTTCACCTTGAATACACTGCCTACGACAAGGACACAAAAGCGACCTTCTGGGTCACTGTAACCGACTATGGGGACAGCCTTCAGATGTATTCAAAGAACGACAAGGGCCTGGAATACACCGCGGTCATGGACAGAAAATACCGCCTGCTTCGTCTTGAGAAATACCAGGACGGCAAGGAGAAGACCAAAGAGACCTGGACCGGCGAAGGCTATCAGGTGCGGATGTGGGGAACCGAGAAAACCGCAAACGCGTCAAAACCGGCCGCGGACAGGCATACTATCGCTTTTTATCTGGCAAAGTTCCCCTTTGGAGAGGGCGAGGAGAGGAACTACCCACTCCTGGTTCCGGAGCTGTTCTCTATGGTTGAAGTGAATGTTAAGTGCCTGGGCAAGGAGACCGTTTCCACTCCGGCCGGGGATTTCTCCGCGTGGAAACTGCAGATGAAGGGTCGCGGTCTCACCAACCTGATGCTCATGGGAAAACGTTTCTATCTTTGGTATGACGAGGCCGGCGACCACCTGCTTGTGAAATACGAGGACTCAGACGGCAGGGGGTTCTCCCTCTCAAGGAAATGGGAGGACTGATCAGAAAATCATTTTATTGGCCAGAGCTTAACACCAGGCCGCGCCCAGCGTCCTAGGCGGCCCCGGAAGGCCCGGGACTGGCTCGTATGACTGGTTTAGCAGATTATCCGCGAATAGGCTCAGGGTAATGGGTCCCCGTGTGAATGAGGCCCTTCCAGAGACCAGGCATGTTCCGTCCTCCCACGACAGGAACAGCCAGGGCGTCCCTGCCTTGACCGAGTTTGAAGGGGTTCTCAACGCGTATTTTGATATATACTGCTCCGGAGTTGTTTTCATCTGATACCACCAGGCCGCGTAGAACCACCCGTTTCTGGTTTCCAGATAAGCGCCTTTGGCCTTTATGTCCTCAAGGTTAATGGCTTTCCACCTCGCTCCATCATCGTCCCACACCCAATCTATCAAATTATCAAACCATGTCGCGAGCACACCCGCGCTTAGCCATCGCCAGCCAACGGCAATCTCGGCCCTCCTCGTCCTCTCGGGCAATAGCCCTGGGTTACCGATGTTACCGGTGTCCTGGTAATACATCTCGGTCGCGGAAGGGAACCTGGTGGCCAGGGAGCCGGATACCCGGACCGTCATCTCCCATAGGGCGCAAAGGATTCCCCCGTTCAGGCTCGGTGCGAAGCCCGTTCCCTCTCGCCAGTCCTCCCTTGCGCCTATTGCAAATATAAAGGGGCCAACCCCTATCCCTGCTTGGTAGAACAGTGCGGCGCCGGGTGCGTCGTGATACCCGAGCCTGTCCGATGCGAGCTCCCACCAGGATGTTTCCCATCCCCCGAAACCAGGCCCCAGGTTCGTGCTCCAGGAACAGATGACCGAGGTCTTCAGGTGGTTGTTCTCGTAAAAACCCGGATCGTCTTCAGTGAGGACGAACCTGTCTGTGTGTCTCCTCGCGCCAAAGGAAAAGCCTCTCCAGTTTAGCGTAAAAAGCCCGCATGAAGTCCACTCCCTTGATGGATAATGCGCGTAGAAATCCCTTGCTCCGAAGCCCTTCCAGGAATAGCTTGCAAAAGCCCTTATATCACCTAGTTTAGTTTTCTGAGAGAGCTTCCAGACCCTGTAATCAGAGCCAGGTCTATAGCCATCAGATCTGGCGCCGGATAGACCCAGGCCCATGGCCCCGTTTCCAATTTCCAGCCCGCCGGCGCCAGTGCTAAAAAGCCCAGCGAAAGCCTCTGCCTCCACTCCCTCAGCAGGGCCGCCGGTCACGAGGTTCACCGCGCCGGAGGAGGCTCCTGGCCCCGTGAGGCTTGACGCGCCGCCCCTCGCAAGCTCAACGCGTTCAATCTCAGCGAGGCCCAGGGGCAGATCCGCGTTGTGGTGAGCTGTCTGGGGATCTTCCATCCTTATCCCGTTAACCATCACTGCTGTCTGGGTGTAGTTGCCAGGGCCCACGTTTATATCAGATTGAATTCCGGGCAAGCCGCGGCTCACGGCGTGAACTCCGGGCATGAAAGTAAATGCCTGGTCAACCGGTTGGCTGGGTGCGCGGCTGATCCAGTAGCTGTCTGTTATCCAAAGTGAGGTCATGATGCACGAGAAGCCAGGCGGGAGCCTCGTTCCGAGAACCCTGACCGTGTCAGTCGTATATTCAGGATACTGGGCAATAAGAAGCAAAAAGAGCATAAGGCGCAAATTTTAATGGCTTATGTCTCCTCCATACCAGATCCAGATAGGGATATGCCCGGTTGTCACCCTCTATACAGGTAAGAAGATCTTTTTTATATCTAGAAGCTTTTTACCAGTAAGGAGGGTGACAAGACTGCGGAGGCCTATCCAAAGCCAGCATATCCCCCCTCTTGCCCGGCTTAACTCCTGGCCTTGCAGTACGCTAGACCTCAAATCAGAGGAAGCAGAGGGTCTCTGCCCCTGGTAGTAGAAAGAGCTAGATTAACCTCTCCGAGACCGCCTTGCCCTGGAGAAACAGCATGAGATAATCCCTGCCGCCTGCCTTTGAGTCTGTCCCGCTCATGTTGAACCCGCCGAAGGGATGAACATCAACCAGCGCGCCCGTGCACTTGCGATTGAAATACAGATTGCCGACATGGAAGTCCTCACGAGCGCGCTCAAGGTGCCAGCGGTTCTTTGAATAGACTGAACCCGTCAGGCCATAGATGGAGTTGTTTGCCATCCTGAGGGCGTCGTCAAAATCCTTTGCCTTTGAGACAGCGAGCACGGGCCCAAATATCTCCTCCTGATATATCCTGGCGCTCTCAGGAACATCAAGAAAGACCGTCGGCTGGATAAAGAACCCCTTGGAGTCATCGTATGTTCCACCCGTGGCCAGCTTGCCTTCGCCCTTGCCTATTTCAATGTATTGCGTTATGGAACCGAAGGCACCTGAACCTATCACGGGTCCCATATCCGGGTTCTCCTCCGCCGGAGCCACCTTGAGTGTCTTTGTCTTCTGGACCACCGCTTCAGCGAATTCCTCGTATAGCTTCTGGTGGATGATAAGCCTTGAACAAGCTGAACATTTCTGACCCTGATAACCGAATGCGGACGCCACGACTCCAGAGACCGCGTCATCAAAGGAGTAGATATCCTCGTCAATGATGATGGTATCCTTGCCGCCCATCTCAGCGATAACCCTCTTTATCCAGATCTGGCCTTCGGATTTCTTTGCGGCAAGCTCGTTTATGCGCAGACCGACCTCCATTGAACCAGTGAAAGCGATGAACCTTGTCTTGGGGTGTATGACCAGCGGGTCGCCGACCTTTGACCCTGGGCCCGTTAGGAAGTTTATTACTCCAGGTGGAACCCCGGCCTCCTCCATGATCTCAACATACTTGTAGCCTATCAGCGGAGTGTCCGATGAGGGCTTGAGGACAATGGTGTTCCCGGTCACGACCGCGGCACTGCTCATGCCGCAGAGGATTGCCAGAGGAAAGTTCCACGGCGGGATTATCGCGCCCACTCCCAGAGGAATGTAGAAATACTCGTTGAATTCAGATGATATGGGGGTAAGGGGTTGCGGTTGGCCGTATCTGATCATCTCCCTCGCGTAGAACTCAAGGAAGTCTATGGCCTCGGCCGTGTCCGCGTCGGCCTCTGGCCAGTTTTTTCCGGCCTCAAGAAC
>JBMFOM010000089.1:0-7675 GCA_049969615.1 Caldifarciminota bacterium | reverse complement strand
TTCATGCCCATATTTTAATGGCCAGGGTCAATCCGGGGCCAGTAGTAGGCCAACAGGCCAACCGGGTGAAGGATCACAAATTATAACCCGCCTTTTTTGCGCAGGATCATATACGAAAGCCATGAGCTCACGGAGGGCTAGTGGGGATTTCGTGTCCCCGAAAACCTTTCGTAACTTTCGTAACTGGAGATGCCGCGGTATGGATCAGGGAAACAATCCCGCGAAAAATGTGCGCGGAGAGGGGTGGGTTGTCCATGACCAGCTCATCGCGAGGGCATATGAGCAGGGGCGGACAGTAGCGGAAATGCGCTCCGGGTGAGGATCCAAAAATTGTAAGCTTCTGCCCCTTGACAGGTGATGCCCGTGCAAATAGGCCATTTGTGTGAACAAAATAAAAACTTTGGAGGTGAAAAATGAACGGACTGATCATAATTCTAACCACATCAACCGGGCTGATCACATACACAGCCCGGATGGACCCGAACGCCGTATCCCTTGAGAAGAAAGGGGCGAATGCGCTCCTCAGATATGAGGGGGCTTTTCCGGGAAGGGACATAGGCGAACCCGCTATTCCTGTTCTGGAGAGGTTCTTTCTTTTGCCTCCGGGCGCGACCGTGGATAGCATCGTGGTTGATGGGGTCCAGGGATTTGTTCTGGCAACAGGGGTTCAGGCGGCTACACTCCAGTGGCCGAGGATACCTGACCTGCCCGCACCTGACAGCGTGGCACCAAGAATAACAAAGGGGAGGTTTCCTGTTGCGCCAGCTGAGTTGGGCTATGTAGGAGACATGCGTGGTAGCAGGATAGCGGCCATGAGGCTGTTCCCTTTTACGTGCGACCTGGACAAAAAGGAGGTCTGGTTCAACCAGGAGTTCAGGGTAAAAATATACTATACCAGCGGAACAGGGGGGGCGAACAGGATAACCGCGCCGTGGTCGGCTTTCATAAACAATCTTGTGGAAAACCCTGGTCTGCCGCCCAGCCCGAATTGGGGAACCGACTACATCATAATCACCTCAGAAGCTCTGGCCGGTAGCTTTGGCAGGCTCCTGGAATGGAGGAAAATGAAAGGAATGAAGGGGGAACTTTTCACCGTGGAATGGATAACCTCGGTCTATCCAGGAGTTGACCGGCAAGAAAAGATAAGGAATTTCATCAGGGATGCCTATGAACGCTGGGGAGTATCCTTTGTTCTCATAGGAGGAGATCAGTATGCTGTTCCAATGCGGATGGCCTATCAGCCAAACGGATACCCTCAATACGGCGATAGCGTGCCTACTGACCTCTACTACGCTTGTCTGGATGGGAACTGGAATCCCGATGGGGACCAGCACTGGGGCGAGTGGCCGGATACGGTTGATTTTCTGCCTGATGTCTTCGTGGCAAGGCTCCCCGTCGGGAATGCCGCAGAAGCAGACGCCTGCATTGATAAAATCATAAGGTATGAGACAGAGGGGCCAACCTGTCCAACCATGGCGGTGTTGCACGCGGCTGACCTATTCTCCGCCGGAGATGGGATATACTATGGCAGGAGGGTTGCCAGGCATTTCCCAACGGATTTCAGGCTTGATAGCCTATACGAGGCGAACATAGGCCACGATATAACGCCGGAGGAGTTAGCCGATACGGTCAAGCACGGGCCGGGTTACTTATTCATGATAGGCCACGGCAACTGGTGGAGGATACAGATTGACAGGAGCACGGGCGCGAGCCTTGATCTGGAACAAGCAAGACGCCTCGCGAATTCAGCGGGCTTCTTTGATGTCATAATATCCTGCCACGGCAACAGCGTCTATGAATCATCCGTCGGAAAGGCTATGGTCCTGAATACCCGAGGGGGTTCAATAGCCAGTCTCGGATCGGGAAAGCTTGATTTCGCTGACTACGGCATACTGGTTGCCGAAAGCGTCTTCGTGAACATCTTTGAATATGGGCTTTATTACACGGGCCAGGCCGACCTCACCGCGAGGGCCACATGGGTGGGAATGGCAACGACAAGCCCCCTCGCCAGGCACCTCCTGATGGCCTACAACCTCATGGGCGACCCCGCGACCGAGCTTTGGACAGCTATCCCGGTGACGCTTGAGGTCTGCCACGACTCCATATTTGACAATGGATTAACAGTCAAAGTAACACGGCAGGGCAACCCCTTAAAGGGCGCGGTAGTGAGCATCACGGGGCCGGAAACCCATCTGGTCAAATTGAGCGATGCCAACGGCACAGCCAGTTTTGAAAACATATCCGTATCATCTGACAGCATAACCCTCACGGTTACGAAACACGACTGCGCGCCCTTTGTTGCAAGGCTACCGGTGAGGCGCCGCGGGGCCAGGCTGGAGGCAGAGATCATTGTTTTACCGCCGGGAACCGTGCCTCAGTCCGGAGACACATTCCAACTGAGCCTGAGGCTCAGAAACACCGGCGCGAGACCAACTGGCCCCTTGACATGCAGGATCAGGACCGACACATGCGTTTCCATCTGGAGCCCGATAAGCGAAACGAGCGGCCGGGAGGACAAACATAACATATCGCTCAGCCTGCAGAACCTGCCCGCGGGTCAGGAAAAAGAGGTCCTGATTAAGGCTATGCCCTCTCCGGGCATCCCCCCCATTGCATATCTGAGCTTCTTCTTGCTGGCTCAATGGGCACAGGGGACATACACAGACTCCTTCCGGATAGAGGCCCACGGGCCATCGGTTGAGCTAGTCGGGATCAGGTTTGAGGACAAAGGGAGCACTAGGTATCTCTATGTGGACACGAGGAATCAGGGCCCTGGGATGGCCAGAAACATCGCGTGCGTTGCGGTGGCCGGCAATGATACATTGGGACGAATAAACCTCGGCAATCTTGGACCCGGCCAAAACACCGGATACAAGAATCCCATCCGAATACCCCAGAGCATCAGCACCCTAACCCTCCTCCTGGAGGTTGGCGGAAGGGCCCCGAGGATCTACCAGGTGGCTATAGGGGCCCCTCCGCCCCCTCCTGTTCCGGTCAATGTATTCCCGGAAGAGGGAGGCGTAAGAATAACATGGCCACAAACCCAGGGTGCGACCGGCTACAAGGTTTATGTGGCAGAGAGCAAAGAGGGGCCATACAGTCTCGTTACGGGAATCATAAACGAGACCTCCATATGGGAAGAGCTCAGCGACAGCCGGACCCGTTGGTGGAAAATCAGCTCCCTTGATAAATACCTTAACGAAAGCAACCCATCGGAACCGGCCCCTGGCAAGCGCAATCCTGAGATGGGACCGTTCTCTCCGGTTTACGAGGATGGCATAGGTTATCCGTCTCCCCAGGCATGGGATCTGGACCCGCTTCGTCCGGGCATGGAAATAGTCGTGGCTGGTTTCAAGGATTATATACATCTAGTCGGCTCTGATGGCTCACCTCTGCCGGGGTGGCCAAAGGCATTTATCGGATCAACTATATACACAAGCCCTGCCATCGGGGACGCGACCGGCGATGGAGTGCCTGAGGTGGTTGTCGGACTGAGCCTTATGGAAGGCGCCTTCATATATGCTTTTGGGATTGATGGCTCAGTGGCAGATGGGTGGCCAAGGTTCACGGGAAACGCGCGGATAATCTCACTGATGCTTGGAGATGTTGATGGAGACGGAAAACCAGAGGTTATAGCCAAAAACGAACAAGGAACCATATACCTTCTTTATGCTGATTCCACGAAGGACTCCCGGCATGAATCCGGAGCAAACAATACCCTTGTTCCTGCGCTAGCCGATATTGATAACGATGGCAAAGCTGAAATCCTGGAATGTTACTACGACCCTCAAAGCTATAAGGGTATCCTGCACGCTTTCAAGGCGGATTGGTCAGAACCTAAGGGGTTCCCGGTGCATGTTGACTCCCTGCCTCCTGTGTCAGGCGGGATATCCGTGGCTGAGTTGAACCCCTCGTATTCGGGTCCGGAAATAGTCCTGGTCGCGGCCAACCCCAATATCGGAACCTATCTGGGGGTGACGCCAGCGAGCGGCGGAGATTTTCTGAGGCCTTTGACAAAGGTGAGCACGGCCTGCGCTAGCATACCGCCGGTAATAGCAAACCTGGATGGCGATGGCAAACCAGACATAGCCATCATGATCAGGGAGAGCCTAATCATATGTGATCACGAGGGTGTCCCAGGGATCAGAAAGCTGGCCAGGAAGCACTTTGAGTGGTGGCCGGGTTCTGGACACGCGGTGGCAGGCGACATTGACGAGGACGGGAACCAGGAGCTCATCTTTGGCTCATTCAATGGCCTCATCCACGCGGTTGACGAGACAGGAACAACGGTTCCCGGATTCCCGGTTAGCCTCTCCCTGAAAGCGGATTGGGCAGGAAACGCCATATTCTCATCTCCACTACTGTCTGATGTTGATGGCAACGGGACCATGAACTTGATCTTGCCCACATATGCGAGGTATCTCTATGCATGGGACATGGAATCCGCGGCAAAAACGGAGTGGCCATCGGTTAGGCACGACCCGTGGAACACTGGTTATCAAGGGTTCGTCGTCCCGGAGGCCTGGATTCTCTCGTCTGGCCGAGATAGCCAGAAACCCGGGCTCAACCTATATGCACCGTATCCGAACCCGTTCAGGGATAATATCGTGATAAGCTACTCACTGCCCAATGAATCCTATGTCTGGCTGAAAATCTACGATGTCTCAGGCAGGCGAATCAAGGAGATCGTAGCAGGAAAAGAGACGGCCGGGCCTCACGATCTCGTTCTGGATACAAAGGACATGGCCGCCGGAGTATATTTCCTGCGCCTTGACCACCCACAGGGGCAGTTCACAAAGAAGATAACCAAAATCAGGTGATTAGGATGAGCAAATTAAGGGATTAAGGGCACATTAGAAGAAGCGGTTAGGGGCCCCTGCGGGGCCATTTTCAAAATTTCGCGCGCTTGACTCTCTATGGACCCCATAATTTGCCCGCGCGGGATCAGTGCGGCGCACCCATCATATACGACCGCCACTTCATTCACGCCAACTGCGAACCAGCAAGAATCGCGGCAAGGAGAGATTTTTTCGGGTGATCCTAATGAAACGGGCGCAGGGAACTACCCCCTAACCCATGCGACTGGAAACCGAGTCGGAGGGTACCGTTCCGCTATTGTCAGGGTTGGACGGTTCGCTCTATAATTGAAGTATGGCCCTTTATGTTCTCTTGCTGGTTTTTCCCCAAGATAGGGTGGATTCCCTGTGCCTCGCGAGCCGAAGCCGGGCTAGAGCTAATCATGACCTGCTCGGTTTTTGTCTACCAACCAAGGCATTCTATGGCTACCCTTGCATAGAAACTTCGCCCCAAAAATTATCTGAGGATCATCTCAACAAGTTTCTCCAGATAGGGTTTCAAGACGACTCACCTCAATTCCCTGCTGGAGATAAAGCCCCTCTGTTCATAGGCCTCGGAGGGCCCGAAACCCTTTTGATAGACACAGATTATGTCCAATCCGGATTCATCTGGGTCCTTGACCAGGGGGTCCTCATCGTGGATGGCGCCCTCCTAGACCTCTCTGGCCACCTCATATGCACGGGCGGTGGCAGGGTTTATCTCATGAACGGCGCGACCCTCCACTTCAACCAGTTCTATGTGGCCCAGTATTATCTCTGGCTGACGGACAGTTCCCGTTTTGAAGCATACGATTCTGAGGTGGATGCCAACGGAACAATGCATTTTGTCTACTTGGACAAGAATAGCACCTACATCGCGGAGAGGACGAGCTTCCCGGACTGGACATTTCGCCAGGTCTATGATCGGGCAACCTTAATCCTGCGGGATATCTATCATGTGGGAGACATAAGGCTTGAGGATTCCTGCTATATTCACTTCACCCGTTGTGACACCTTGATGCCATGGTTTCAATTGCCTGGAGGCTCGGTAATTGATGTAACTTTTCCGGAACCTGAGTCCGTGGCTCACTACGAGTTCTCGGATGCTACTTCGGGCGTGAACGGGATAGGTTATACCGTTATAATTGATACCTGTCAGAGGTGCTGGTGGTCGCTCACAGCGTGGCCAGCTTGCTCAGTCATAATAAGGAACTCGGAGATAAGAGGATCCATGGTGGCCATGCCCGGCGCGGATACCCACAGCATCTATGGCATATACGATTTCCAACATCACTCTGACCTACTGGTTCCACTAGCGGATAGGCACCTCAGATTCGTGAACACTTACATATGGTGGTGGAACTGGAAACCAGCTGGAAATTCAGTTTTATACATGGACTCATGTATGTTCGGCGAGATGGTAGGCGAGGATTCCTCAGAAACATACGCCACCCGCTCAACTTGCGATGGGGCAACGATACATCTCAGCTCGCAGGACAATTCTTTCCTCCAGTTCACCGATGGCCAGGTCTGGTCGTTTGTAAGCTCATGGCAAAGATCAACCCTCCTGCTTAAAAACACCTATGTGTTTCCCCTGTGGCCATACCAGGCTCTCAACATCGCTCACGGCCACTCATTTATGCTCTGCGTCAACTCACGCTTTGAAGTCCAACCATTTGCGCTAGACACCGCTTTAGTCATGTTCTCGTCCCTAGATACATTGGACACCGCGACGGTGGGGTCGGTTGTCCCAGTGACCGGTTCTGCTTGGTGTAGCCCCGGACCGGAGAATCCCGTCCGGTTCAAACGATACCGGCTCTACTGGGCAGAATCCGAAACCCAGAACTGGCAATTAATAAAGGACTCCACCGGGGATGTTCACGGGGATACGCTTGGACTCTGGAACACCTCGGGCCTTTTGCCAGGGGATTATGACCTCAGGCTCACAGTGTGGGACGACGCTGGTGATAGCCTCTCCGCCCTCATGAATGTTGTCTTGATGGGTATGGACACAGAAGAGGGCAAGGGGTGCCCAACCCTATCTCTTCAAGTATCTCAGCAAAACGATGGTTTCCGAGTGCGTTTCACTGGCCCTCTTGGCTCGCCCCTGAGGTTGGAGGTCTACGACATAACAGGGAGGAAGGTCACGGTCCTGTTTGATGGAAAAGCGGGGAACAACGAGGAAGATGTCATTTTTAAGCCGAGGTCCGGCACCTATGTGTTCGTTCTCTCGGGGGAAGGAAGAGTCATCAAGAAGGCCCTGGCAGTAAGGTAGCGTCTACCCGTAGCGCTTGATCCAGGCCGCGCTCGCGGTTGATAATCTCAGAAATAAGGAGTTTTATCATGCCCAAAAGGAACCTTTCAGCTGAGAAAAGGGTGAGGCAGGCCGCTAAACGGCGCCTTGCCCACAAGGCC
Organism: Caldifarciminota bacterium; assembly: GCA_049969615.1. GTDB lineage: Bacteria > Hydrothermota > Hydrothermia > JBDRYB01 > JBDRYB01 > JBDRYB01. The sequence continues at coordinate 425 of JBMFOM010000089.1, read as the reverse complement.
ATAAAAACCTACATCAAGAACAGGATAAAGGAGTTCAGGGCTGAGAAGGATAGGGAAAGGAAGGAAGAGCTCCTGAGAAAGATATACTCTGCCCTGGACAGAGCTGTGAAACGTGGGGTATACCATCCCAACGCTGCATCCAGAAAAAAGTCTAGGTTGGCCTCGTCAATGCATAAGTGAACCTGGGCGGATAGCTCAGCCCGGTGAGAGCGCCTGCCTTACAAGCAGGAGGCCACAGGTTCAAATCCTGTTCCGCCCATGTGATTTTACGATTGTCCGATGATAGACCCCCCTAAATGAGGGTTTTGGTGTCAAAGTTGAGTTAGAACCTTGTTCGGTACCATTCCACCTGAGTAGGCACCTGAAGTATTTCTATGTGGTGCCCTTTCATGGGCTTTGTTAAGAGTAAAGATTATAGGTTTCGG
>JBMFOM010000088.1:0-7778 GCA_049969615.1 Caldifarciminota bacterium | reverse complement strand
TCAGCTGACGGCAGGCTCGCATATTCCGGCAACCTTGAGAAGGGCCAGAACCGGATAAGCCTCGGCCCAGGGGTCTATATCTGGAAGACAGGGCAATACAGAGGCAAGGCAGTCGTAAATTGATCCCAAAGCCCTGGCCGTATTTGCACCTTCTCGGCCCCGGCCTTGAGGATCCTGCTCATAAAATCAAGAAATTCCCCGATCCTGTAGCCGGTTTCAGGAGATTCTGGACAGAGCAACCAAAACCTCGTCAGGAGTTACGCCGGAGAGGCACTCAAGCCCGTAGGGGCATGGTTTTTCGCCGTGGAGGGAGCAGGGCCTGCACCTCAGGTCTTTCTCAAGGACAATACCCTGGCCAGGCAAAGGCCCGAAACCGAACTCAGGCAATGTGGGGCCGAAAATGGCCACGACGGGGACTCCCAGGCACCGGGCGAGGTGCATGGGGCCGGTGTCGCCAGAAACTAGCGCGTTTGCTTTGCTTATCACATAAAGCAACTCCTGGAGACTGGTTTTGCCCCTGAGATCAAGGCCAGGGACATCCGCAGGCCCCTCGTCCCCAAGGCCAACCCAAACAATGTTCAACCCTCTTGCCGAGAGCATCTCCGCCAGCTCCGGAAACCACGGCCAGGACCTGGTCGGATGCTGTGCGCCGGGCGCCAGCAGGATAAAATCATCCGGGAGCCGCGGGCCATTGGCCGGGGGAATCAACCGGGGCAATGGGCAGGATCCGGATATTCGTAGCCTCTTTTTTATGGGCTGGCAATACAACTCGTGGACGGGAACGAACCGCGGACGCCTCTTCAACCAAACCGCGGCCCTCCGCGCCAGGATCCTTTTGTCATATCTGGCGGTCAACCGAGCGCCTGACATGGCGACCACTGCACCGGAAAGCAATTTGCCGTGCAGGTCAAAGGCTACGTCGAATCTTCCCCTCACTCTGGCGAGTATGTTCGGGAGTGGTTCGCCCTTCTTGACCTCAATCACGCTGAGCCTCTCGTCTGAGAGAAAGAGCTCGCCAAAGGGCCTGAATGTCAGGAGATAAACCTGATGGCCGGCCTCGCGCAAAAGCTCAGCGGCCGAGGAGACAAGGGCAACATCCCCCATTGACGAGAACCTCACCAGCAAGACCTTCACCCCTAAATGATAAACCACATCGCCCTGCTTTATCATCTGACAATGAACAAAAGCCCCGGAAAACTCTTTCGTGAAGCGGTGGAATCCGAAAAACCACTGAAGCTCCCCGGCACTATAAATGCCTATGCGGCCATGCTGGCTGAGAGGGTAGGTTTCAAGGCCATTTATCTCTCTGGAAGCGGTGTCGCAACGGCATCATATGGACTACCCGATCTTGGAATGACTGGCCTGGCAGATGTCCTGGAGGATGTCAGAAGGATAACTGGAGCGTGTTCATTACCCCTCCTTGTTGACGCGAACACTGGCTGGGGAAACGCTTTGGGCATAGCGAGAACGGTCCGGGAAACCGAGCGCACGGGCGCGGCCGGAATACACATTGAGGATCAGGTCTCCGCGAAGAGGTGTGGGCACAGGCCCGGAAAGGAAATAGTCCCCTTAGGAGAGATGGTTGACAGGATAAAGGCCGCTGTTGACGCGAGGGACAATCCGGATTTCGTGATAATGGCGAGGACAGACGCTTTTGCCACAGAAGGCTTGGATGCGGCAATAGAAAGGGCAATAGCCTGCCGTGAGGCAGGCGCGGACATGATTTTCCCAGAGGCGCTCACGGAGCTGGAGCATTTCAAGAAATTCGCGGAGGCAGTGGAGGTTCCCGTTCTGGCAAACATAACCGAGTTCGGTAGGACGCCTTTGTTCACCGCTAAGGAGCTGGGCGATGCCGGTGTCAGCATAGTGCTCTATCCGCTCTCGGCCTTCAGGGCAATGGCAAGGGCCGCGGAGCGTGTCTATGAGGCAATACTCAGGGACGGAACGCAGAAGGATGTCCTTGAGCTGATGCAGACAAGGGAAGAGCTGTACGAGGTGATAGGGTATCACGATTACGAGAGGAAGATGGACGAGTTCCTCGGCCGGCAAGGGCGCGATTAACCAATATTCCACCCGGGAGGCTCTTAGAACCTGTTCTTTTGGGCAAAGTGCCCCTAGTTCAAACCAGCAAGTTATTACTACTTTATCAGAGGTCTCAAAAATTTCATAGGGGAATGCTCCTTGTCTTTGTTTCAGAGGGCTGAGCCACAATTGGCGCCACCGCATCCTGCTGTTGTATAATAGCCACTAAAACCGGAGGTTATATAGCGATGGAAACCATGAAGAAACCCACAGGGCTTGAGGATGTGATAGCGGGTGACACGGCCATTGCCACCGTTGACAAGGAAGGGAAGGGCCTCCACTACAGGGGCTATTCGGTGACGGACCTGGCGGAGCATGCGTCGTTTGAGGAGGTCGCGTATCTGCTCCTATATGGCAGATTGCCCAACAAAACGGAGCTTGCGGAATATGAGGCCGCTCTTAGAAAAATGAGGGGGCTTCCCCTGGCCCTGAAGACGGTGTTGGAGCAGATACCCGGAGACGCGCACCCAATGGATGTCCTGCGGACGGGGTGCTCTGCCCTGGGCACGATGGAGCCAGAGGGTCCGGACAGGGATCAGTTCCAGATAGCCAACAGGCTACTGGCGGTCTTCCCATCAATGCTCCTATACTGGTATCACTACACCCATGGCAGAAAACGAATAGACACGGAAACCCAGGAGAGGGGCACAGCAGGACACTTTCTCAGACTGCTGACCGAGAAAGACCCTGATCCCCTTGTTGAGAGGGCGCTTGATGTGACCCTCATCCTATACGCTGAGCACGAGTTCAACGCCTCAACATTCTCCTGCAGGGTAATAGCTTCAACGCTTCCGGACTTTTACTCCGCTATAACAGGAGGAATAGGCGCGCTCCGCGGATCCCTCCACGGAGGAGCCAATGAGGCCGCGATATACATGCTCCAGAAGTTCTCTGATCCGGACGACGCGGAGAAAAAGATCCTGGAGATGCTCGCCAGGAAGGAGAAAATAATGGGTTTCGGCCACAGGGTCTATAAGGTGTCTGACCCCAGGCACCCCATTGCCAAGGCCTGGGCCAGGAAGCTCTCGGAGAGGGCCGGGGACATGAGGCTCTATGAGATGGCCGATAGGGTAGAGGAGGTCATGTGGAGGGAGAAAAAGATGTTCCCGAATGTGGATTTCTTCGGCGGGGTGCTCTACTACATGGCGGGAATACCGGTCCAGATGTACACCCCAATCTTCGTTATGGCGAGGACATCCGGCTGGTCAGCCCATATCTTTGAGCAAAGGGCCAACAACAGGATAATAAGGCCCAGAGCGGAATATGTGGGGCCGGCGAACCTGGTTTTTGTGCCCATTCAAAACAGATAGCGAGATATGGAACCCGACAGAGTCCTATCGGATATAGCGGACTATGTTTTGAACTACAGGATAGACAGCCGTGAGGCCTACAACACGGCCCGGCTATGCCTCATGGATTCGCTGGGTTGCGCTTTCCTGGCGCTCTCCTATCCGGCATGTGCGAAGCTCATGGGACCGATCGTGCCCAACACGACCGTTCCTCTTGGCTCAAGGGTTCCTGGAACGCAGTTCATCCTTGACCCTGTAAGGGCCGCTTTCTGTACCGGAACAGCGATACGTTGGCTTGACTACAACGACACCTGGCTCGCGGCGGAGTGGGGCCATCCCTCCGACAACCTGGGGGCAATACTGGCTCTTGCGGATCACCTGAGTCAGAGGGCCGTAGCAAGGGGCAAGCCGCCAGTGAGGGTGAGGGATGTCCTCTCGTGGGCGATAAAGGCTTACGAGATCCAGGGAGTCCTCGCGCTGGTGAACAGCTTGAACAGGGTCGGGATTGATCATGTACTTTTCGCCAAGGTGGCCTCGGCCGCTGTGGCAACGGCCATGCTGGGCGGCAGGAAGGAACAGGTGATAAGCGCTGTATCCAACGCGTTTCTGGAAGCAACACTGCGCGCTTATCGCCACGCGCCGCAGACAGGACCCCGAAAATCCTGGGCCGCTGGCGATGCTACTAGCCGCGGAGTCCAACTGGCGCTCTGGGCCATGGCTGGCGAGACGGGTTATCCCAAAGCGCTTTCAGCGCCAACCTGGGGTTTCCAGGACGCGTGGTTCCGGGGGGAGGAGCTCAGGCTGGCTCAGCCACTCGGCAGTTATGTGATGGAGAATGTTCTCTTCAAGGTATCGTTCCCGGCTGAGTTTCACGGCCAGACCGCGCTTGAGGCCGCGCTAAAACTTCATCCGGCCGTCAGGGACAGGCTTGATGACATAGCCGAGGTAGTGATCACCACCCAGGAATCAGCGAAAAGGATAATAGACAAGACGGGGCCCCTTCACAACCCTGCTGACCGCGATCACTGCATACAATACATGGTTGCGGTGGGCCTCATACAAGGGGAGATAACGGCCAACTCTTACTCGGATCAGGTCGCGGCAGACCCGCGCATAGATGCCCTCCGGGAAAAGATGACTGTGGTTGAGGATCCGAGATATTCCGCTGATTACCTTGACCCAGAGAAACGGAGCATAGCTAATGCTGTTGAGGTGAGGTTCAGAGACGGCTCCACAACCGGGAAACTTGAGGTGGAGTTCCCCATAGGACACAGGAGGCGCAGGCGCGAGGCAATGCCCTTCCTCTACGAGAAGTTCAGATCAAACATGTTCGCCAGGTTTCCTGCTGACCGCGTGGAGGAAACCCTGTCGCTTTTCAAGAACCCGAATGCCCTGGACGACCTGCCGGTTCACGAGCTCATTGATATGCTGGTGATATAGGACATCGCACCAAAGCCCTTTGTGGATCCTCATCCGGCGGACGAATCTGGGGTCCCTGAGAAACATAAGGACTCAGAACCATTGCCTCGGGTATGTCCGGTCTCTCCAAGCACACAAAAATTTGATCCTGCACAGGAAGTGGGATATAATTTCACCCTTGAAAACCCTGGACAGGATGATCCTGAGGCAGACCATCGCGCCGTTCCTGGGCGCGCTGGCAACCTTCTCCGTGATCATGCTCCTGGACAGGATGTTTGACCTGATGGACCTACTGATACGCAAGGGCGTTCCCATAACTACGGTCGGCCTCGTCGTAGCCTACACCTTGCCCTTCATCCTCGCGTTCACCACGCCCATGGCCGTCCTGGTCGCCATACTCGTGACGTTCGGCAGGATGTCCCAGGACTATGAGGTGCTGGCCGCGAAGGCGTTGGGGATATCGGCAAAGAGGCTCGCGGTGGGGCCTATGATCGGCGCGGCAGTGCTGACAGGATTCCTCTTTTGGGCCAACAACTACCTGGTGCCGGAGACAAACCACAGGCTAAAGGGCCTCCTGATGGAGATAGGTCAGAAACGTCCGACAGCGCAGATAAAGAAAGGGCTTTTTACGCAGATAGAGGATTACATGGTCTATGCCGGCGACAAGGACGACAGGACCGGCGGAATAGAGGATGTAAAGATACAGGAGATAACAGGGGCGGATCCGAAGACCATAATCGCCAGGAAGGGTAAGGTCTTTGTCTCCGGAGACACCGTCATGGTCTTTGCGCTTGAGGATGGCGAGGTTCATCAGGCAATAGGCCGAGACAAGAACATCTACAGGGTAATGTCATTTGAGACATACAGGATGAAGATACCCTTGAACCCGGAAATGCTCCAGGAAGAGCGCAGGTTCCGCGCGGACAAGGAAAAGCTCCTACCGCAGATTGCCGGTGACCTGATGAAACAAGAGAGCGACCTGAGGAGGATTGGGAACGATCAGGGGGCAAAGAAGTCCCTCAATATGAGAATAGCCCAGCTCTGGGTTGAACTCCACAAGCGCCTTGCATTGCCAGTCGCTGGACTCATATTTGTCCTCCTGGGGGTGCCGATAGCGGCCATAACCAGGCGCGGGGGCTACGGGACCGCGTTCGGAATATCATTCTTCGTGTTTGTCCTCTATTACATATTGCTATTGTCTGGCGAGCAGTTATCAACCAGGGGTCTTCTTCCCCATCCGGTCATCTGGGTTCCAAACCTGCTTTTCATAGGCCTGGCAATATGGTTCCTCAGGAAGGAGGAAAGAAAGTGAGCGCGGGCTATTGAACCCCGATAATCAAGGCTTATGACCTGCCGTAAAATCCGAGTTATAGCACGGCAAGGATTTTCGGAAAGGCCGAATCAGCAAATGAGCTTCCCCCTGTTCTCGCCGAGCCACCTCCTCCTTTCCTTGTAGTCCGGGATGAACCTGCCGACCAGGCCCCAGAAATCCTTTGAGTGATTCTTGTGTTTGATGTGAGCGAGCTCGTGCACGACAACATAATCACTCATTGGTTCAGGAACCATAATCAACCTGAAGCTCAGGCTTATGTTGCCAGCCGAGGAACAACTGCCCCACCTTGTCCTTTGGTCCCTAACTGAGGTCCTTCCCGGCCTAACACGCATGATCTTAGCCCAGTGCTGGACCCTATTAAAAAGAAACACACTGGCCTCCTCCCTGTACCAATCCACGAGAGCCTTTCGGTTATCCAGTCAAGGTTATTGAGGAGGACCCTCTTTATCTCTGCCATGGAGGCCACCATCCGTTATCCTCATCCTGATGCCGGATTTTCGGCCACCCCTGAACAACCAATACTTTATGGCTCTACCGCGAGTCTTCAAGATCTGCTGAACCCAGCGCTCAGCCATTTACTCCTTCACAACCAAAATGGGCCATAGGGACATCTTTATCACCCTCTCGGTCGTGCTACCGAGTAACCACCTCTCAATTCCGGACGCGCCTCTGGAGCTTATCACGGTCAGGGGGATGTTGTTGGCGGTGATGTATTTCGCTATGCCTTCTCCTGATTCCGGATGGCTAATGACCTCTGGCTTTACCTCGCCCTCGGATAGCTCTCGCGCCTTCAGGGCAAACCTGAGGTCGTCAATAGCCTTGTCCATTTCCTCGTCGGTCGGCGGTATGTCCACGTATTCATAAACAAACAGGAGGTGGACCGGCGCGGAGAATGCCCTTGCCAATGGTAGGGCGAAATCCAGGGCCACAAATGAAGCATCGGATAGGTCTGTTGTGACGAGAAGCCTGTCAATCTTCGGGACCATATCCATTCCCCTGGTAATGAGGACAGGCCTCCGGGTGCCATGCAGGACCTGTCTCACTGTTGAGCCGGCGTAATCCTCCTCTGCGGGAATGCCGGCCCTCCCCATAGCTATGATGTCAGCGTGAAGCCTCTCTGCCTTGTCAAGTATGGCCTTACCTGTCCCATCAGATTCAATTATCTCGTATGAAACCCCGATGCCATTGCCCGAAAGCTCACTCGCGATAGACTCAAGCCTTGTTTCCAAGTTTTTCTTCCTCAAAATCCAGGACTCCATGCTCTTCTCGCGATGAGATGGGGGTCTCATTATGTGGATGGTGTGAACGGAGGCTCCGATGCGCCTCGCTATCTCGGCGGCTATTTGGCCAGCAAAAAGGCTGTCCTTATAAAAATCACATGCCCAGAGGATATGTTTCATTTTCAAATTATAACTCACTTCATGCGCAGGATCAATTATCTGGGTATTGGGTGATCCTTCACCCGGTTGGCCTGTTGGCCTACTACTGGCCCCCTCACCCGACCCACTTTCAACCCCTCCTAAGTCCTTGTCCATCAAGGAGTTCGGCGAAAGTTCCGATGGCTCTAGGACTTAGCGAGGCAGGATCGGGGAATTGCCTTATTTTATCAGCGAAATGCGGAACCCGGATCGTTAAGACAGGGCCGAAAAGGACCG
>JBMFOM010000087.1:0-8583 GCA_049969615.1 Caldifarciminota bacterium | reverse complement strand
ATGCCGGGGTTACCATTGTTGAGGCAGGCGGCATAGCCCAGATGAACGTCTTCCTCAAGAGGACAAAGCCAACCGAGTGCGTCGTTGTTGGCCGTGTCATTGACGCGGAAACAGGAGCACCCATAGGCAACGCCGTCATCACCTTCCCGCAGACCTCCGGCATGGGAGTCCTGAATGTTGAGGCCCAGGCTGGCAGTTTCAAGGCAGAGAAGGTCCCGCCCGGAACCCATACCGTTCAGGCCTCGGCGCCCGGCTACCAGCCCAGTTCCCAGATGATCACGCTGAAGGCTGGCGAAAGCTACACGGTTGAGTTCAAGCTGGCCAAGGAGACCCCGAATGTCGCGGTCGTCACGGGCAGGGTTTATAACGTAAAGGACAACACGAGCATAGCCAACGCATACATAACCATCACCGGTGGCACATCCCAACCATCTCCAGCAAGCTCAGGAACCGACGGCATATACAGAATAGAGAATGTGGCGCCCGGCACCTACACCATAAAATGCACAGCGCCCGGATACAAGGAGGTCTCTGAGGTCATAAACCTGGCAAAGGGCCAGGTCCTAATAAAGGACTTTCCCCTGACGCCATCGGTTACCAAGGGAATGCTGGTCGTGCAGGTAGTTGACAAGAAGACGGGTAACCCCCTGCCCGCTAACCTGACCTTTGTCGGAACATCCCTACCTGTGGCATCAACCGATCCCTCAACCGGCGTTTGGCAGGGTGAGGTCCCCACGGGGACTTACAGGGTGAACGCGGTCGTGACTGGTGGGCTTACCGGTTATGTTCCCGCTGTTAAGACAGCCATAGTGAATGAAGGTCAGGCCACCGAGCTCAGGATTGAGATGGTCAAGAAGGGCATAACCATAACCTTCAGGAACATCTATTTCAAGGTTGCCTCGGCCGTCCTCCTGCCGACAGCGGAACCCGCGCTGAACGAGATACTCACGTTCATGAACGAGAACCCGACAGCCAAGGTTGAGATTCAGGGCCACACCTCCACCGAGGGCACGACCGAATACAACCAGAAGCTCTCCGAGAACAGGGCAAACTCTGTCCGCTCATGGCTCATACAGCACGGCGTGAGCGCGGACAGACTGGTTGCGGTTGGCTACGGCGAATCTCAGCCAGAGGTATTCCCTGATAACACCGAGGCCCAGCGGGAGCTCAACCGCCGTGTTGTCATAAAGGTCATAGGAGAGGTAGGCCAGTAGGGGCGGGTCCCCGTGCCCATGTTGGGCTAGGAAACTGACAAAACATTAGCCCCCGGTTCCGTGCCGGGGGCTTTTTATCAGGGGAATTGAGCCTGTCCCAGAATAGGATTATTGAGAAGCTGTCTCACCCAACCTTGACACCAAAACCCCATTTCTAGCTACCCCCATGTTCTAAGATCCGCATAAAATCAAGGTTTGGTTTAGAGAAAGTCCCGGAAAAGAGGCTAAAATAGGTTTTCGAGCGGTCGCTCCGCGCGATTTCCCCCTCATATCTCCGCGAGCAATCTTTCCGCCTCGGCTTCCAGCAAGGCATCCACCACAGGCCTCAGCTCGCCGTCCATTATCCTCTCCAGCTGGTAGAGGGTAAGGCCTATCCTATGATCCGTTAGCCTATTCTGAGGGAAGTTGTATGTTCTTATCTTCTCGCTTCTGTCGCCAGTGCCTATGGCGGTGCGCCTGACATTCCCCGTTTCCCTCTCCCGGCGCTCGCGCTCTCTCTCAGCGAGCCGTGCCCGTAGAATGCGCATTGCCCTTTCCTTGTTCTTGTGTTGGGAGCGCTCGTCCCTGCAAACTACTACAATGCCAGTTGGTTTGTGGGTTATTCTGACCGCGGAATCCGTCATGTTCTGGTGCTGGCCGCCAGGGCCGCCAGCCCTCATGGTGTCAATCTCAAGGTCCTGCGGTTTTATCTCTACGCCTTCTTCTTCCTCCTGTTCCGGCATAACCACCACAGAGGCTGATGATGTGTGTATCCGGCCTCCGGACTCTGTTCTGGGGATCCTTTGGACCCTATGGACTCCTGATTCATACTTGAGTAGCCTGTAGGCCCCATCGCCCTCCACGATGAATATTATCTCTTTGAATCCGCCGAGTGGCGTGGGATGAGATTCCGCGACAGACACCCTAAAGCCCTCCTGCTCCGCGAACCGGGAATACATCTTGAAGAGGTCTCCAGCGAACAGGGCGGCTTCCTCTCCGCCAGTTCCCGCCCTTATCTCCACGAGGGCGTTGCTGTCGTCCTGGGGCGACCGTGGCAGAAGGAATTGCATGAGCCTTGACCGGAGGTCCAAAAGCTCTCCTTCCAGTCGCCTGGTTTCCGAGGCCAGGTATTCCCGCATCTCTTCATCCGTCTCGGTTTCAAGCATGGCCTCAGCATCCGCGATCTCCTTTGATGCCATGAGAAACTTCTTTGCCGTTGGCTCTATGGCTTTTAGTCGTTTGTATTCCCTGATAAGCGATGGTTTGTCTTCCCCGTTCGCCAGCTCAGCTTCTATTTCGGAAAGCCTGTTCAATATAGCGCTAACCCTTTGCGATATCTTATAATCTTCGCCCGTCATTCTGCCTCCCCCGGAGGCTGTTATCTGAGTATCAAGGATTTCGTCGCGTGGGTCTGGTCGTCAATCTCAAGCCTCAGGAAATAGACGCCTGAGGGCAGTTCTTTGCCCCAACTTATCCAGTGGAATCCCGCGGATAGGGTTCCGGAACAAGGTTCCTCAACCATCCTGCCCGAAGGATCATATACCCTGAAGCATACCCTGGACTCGCCCTTCAGGTTCAACGCTACTGAACCTCCGCCCCTGGTTATGGTTGGGCCCCAGCTCAGCTCAGGCATTTGTTTTCCGGTGCCGGCTATGTTCCATTGCGCTTCCTGTTTTGCTATGATTGAGTCAGCGCCGAGCCAGCCTGTCCGCCAGTTGTCGTGCTTGTAAGTGCGCCAGTCCATCTTTGACCACTTGGGCGGGCCTTTGTAAAACTGGAACGCATAAAGGTAATTGTTGGCATTGAGCTGGACTATTTCCGCCATGCCGTCATTGTCAAATTCACCCAGCTGGGGAACCGCTATGTTGTATAGTCCAAGCGGTATGGGGAAACCCTCAACATAACCGCCCTCCCTTAGGCCATAGAGGAACCCGCCATAATCCCCGACGAAATACTCAACTTTCCCATCCCCGTCAACATCAGCGGAGGTCACGGAGGTGTAATGCGCGCTTTTGAGGGTCGTCTGATAGGCTAGCATGGGTGTGCCGTCAGCGTCATAGACCAGGAGCTTCCTTTCGCCCACGACCAGGACCTCTGGCGCGCCGTCGTTGTCCACATCGCCCAGGGATGGCACCGCGGCGTATTCCACACCGTAAGCCGCATCTTTTGTCCAGAGTATTTGGCCGTTTGAGCCTATACAGAACACGGTTTTCATGCTGCCGCCGTTGGACGCCAGTACGATTATCTCATCGCCCAGGATGTTGGTTATCAGATCGCCTATAGCCAGAGCGGGCCCCACTGTGCCCCTTCCCAGGAAGCACGGGAATCCGGTCATGGGAGTCCCGTTTGTTCTCAGCACCCATATCTCCGAGTTCGCGGGTTTCTGGAATCCGGCGACTATCTCCAGGTTACCATCCTGATCAACATCCGCGACAGAGGGCGAACCAAAGTTGCCATTGCCGAGAGGGTGTCTGAAGAATAATCCCGAAGGCTCAAGGAAGCCAGTCCCATTATATCTGAACGCATATATGATGTCCCCTCTGGTACATATTATCTCAAGCTTTCCGTCGTTATCCAGATCAGCCATGCATGGCGCCATGGTCATGTCCTGGCTCCAACCCACCTGTTTTGGCCATCCCGGCATCATTGTTCCGTTGCTCCTCAGGACGAATAGAAGATCGTTTCTCCACATCCTGACCGCTATCTCCGGTTTTCCGTCGCCATCAATGTCCCCACAGGCCATATCGTTGCCTAGGCCACCAATGGTGTCCAGAACCACCGGCCATCCGCTCACCGGGGTGCCATCGTAATGGAACGCGTACACGGTAGCATTCCCTCCAGCGACCACCATTTCGGTCTTCGGATAGCTCGGATCAAGATCGCACATGACCGGAGCGGCCTGATATGCCCCCGGAATCAGCATGGGCCAGGGAGGTTCCTTTTTCAGGTAAGTGGCTAGCATCACTGGTTCGGAGAAGGGGCCGGGGTTGTAGAACGAGTCTATGACGGAGACCCTGTAGTAGTATAGCCTGTATGGCTGGACCGTGTAATCCGTGAACGAGGCAACCGATGGAGGATCGTAGCTCACCAGCTTGTATGGCCCCAGGATGTTGTCCGCCCGATAGACCAAATAGCCATAGGAGCTTTCCCCATAGGGTGGTTCCCAGAACAGGGCTATGGACGCGCTATCCGGCGCCCCCCAGAGCCTTCCGGTTTCTGGCAGGTTCCTGTGAATCGTGTAATGTAGGGTGTCCAGTGGCCCGTAAGGATCTGAGATGGTGACCACCAGCTCTGCTCCCTCAAGAGCGCTCATGCCCGAGAACCTGAAGGTGAACCCATCCGAGCTATTCCATGGCTCAAGATATGCCCTCTTGCCTATCTTGTTGACAGAAGCGGTTCCGTCTATGATCGTTATTCCCGGAGAGGGGCTGGTTAGGGTCATTGTTATGCTCTTAGCGTCAGCCCAGCCTTTGTTCGCTATGCCCGGCTTGAGCCTGGCTAGGAGGGAGAGGCTGTCAACATCCAGCTGGCGCACCCACTTTCTGAGGACCGGCGCGTAGACATCAAAGCCCGCTGTGTCAATCCCGACCGTGTCTGTTCCCTTCAGGAATGTAAAATTCACCACAACATGGCCCTGGCTATCGGGCATGGGAGAGACAACCCTAAGGGTGAAGCCCAATGTTCTTAGGGTTGAGTTTGGTGCCAGGGATGGCAGAGTCATCTGAGAATCCAGAACTGTCACCAGGGGCGACGCGGTTGATAGCTTTGCCACTACGCCTGTAGCGGTTGTGGAGCCGCCGTTCTTGACCACATAGGAGATGTTCAGGGTCTCGCCGGCCTCCGCGTAGCCATCCCTGTCAAAGTCCCTCGCTGAGGCTGACGTCACTGTGAGCCAGGGGCCCGTTGCCCCGACATTTATGGTGTCAATAACGGGGACGAAACCAACCTTGTGGACCCCGAGGATCAGCGGTCCGGAGGATGGCAGGATCACATTGAACTGCGCGTCTCCGAAGGAATTGGTCTGTCTTACCTCGTATATCTCGTTCTGCTTGTATATGACCACATTGGCGTCCTGGACATTCACGCCATAGGGGTCCTTCACATTCACCGTGAAGGATTGCGGCCCGACCATGAGGCTGGCCGGTGCGCTGACCGTCAGGTTTGGGATATAGCATATCCATGGGAAAAGCCCGGGGTCGCCGAGCAGCGTATACGATAGATATAGATAGCGAGTAAGGGATATGTAGTGCGCGCCAGGCGCCTTTGGTATCCTTGACATGGCATCATTGCCGCCTATTCCGATTCCGGGGTCGGCGAACAGGCTCCTGTAGAAGGTAGAATCAAAATCCTGGCACGATACATAGCCGTTTCTGGACACAGCCTTGGAGGCCACGAAACCTCCACGGGGCGCGGTCGCGAAGTTGGTCATCAGCGCGCCCTTGTCAAAAGCCCCAACCAGGCAGCTTATCACGGAAGCGACGGGCATGTAGTCCCAGTTGGATAGGGTATCGGCCAAATCAGCGGTTATGCCGGCGCCGATGTGGAGAAGATCATAGCTTCCGTGGCTTATGGAGACCCAGAAACCTGTTCCCCTGTATAGCTCGTGCATGATGGTATCCAAGTATATATTGTGGAATCTCTCGTAGAACTCAATGGTGTCAATGCACTCGGGGAATTTTGTCTGGATTGCCTCGCAGACCAGCTCCCCGTCCTGGGGCGAGTTGGGCCAAAGCTGCGGGCCTATGAATATGGCCCTATTTATCTTCGGTCCTGGCCTGAATTGATACTGGAAGAACTTCGCGGAGAAGAGCTGGGACTCCTTCATGTTCCTGGCATAGGCCCTTCCGATGAACACCTCTGGCAGGTAATCCACGCTGTCCGTGTAGCACTCGCCGTAATACGCGTCGCCATCCGCGTTCCAGTTTCCGTCAAGGCACGAGTAATACCACTCGCACGGCACCACGGATTCGCCCTCGGATGAGAAACCCGTCTCCACATACCTGGTAGGCACATGCTCAGTTGAACCTCCCATGAGAACCCAGATCACGCCCCATTCCTGGTAAGCCTCTTTTATGAAGCTCCTTATCTTCTCTGGGAGGTCAACCCCGTCGTAATGCGCGGAAATCCACTCGGTCGTGGCAACCGCGGTTCTGATACCCATGAGGTTTTTGTAAAGGATAAGAGGCGCGAACCCCGGCAGAAGCGCCCTATCCGTTATCAACAGGTAGTCCACCGATGTGGCGAGCTCAGACGGCCTCGTGTCCACCGGCGGCAAAGCCCCCCCTGTTATGGCAGGCATCATCACGAAAGCCTCCGGGTTCACGAATAGCCTGGCCACGAGCTCCTTCATGGCTCCCGCGCCAGTGGCGCTCATCCTCTTAGGAGGTATGCCCCGGTTCACGGCTGGCTCGGTCTTCAGCTCAACCTCTATCCTGTTGTAGAAACGGATCGTTCCATCGGTTGGCGAATACTGAAGGGGATATAACCTGATCATTGCAACTGCCTGGCCAGCAAAATAGCTGACCCCGGTCAGTTCCGCTAGTTGCCCTGGCAGGGGACCCTTCTGCGAGTAGTATCCCCTTGATTCCGGTATAAACCCCTCGTCCCCTATCTTGACCGCGGCCTGGGACGGCAATAGCCTTACACCCCTTGCTATGACGTCCCCTCCGTAGCCCTTCACGGCTATTCCCGTTGCGGTCATGCCCGGAGGAAGGAGTATGAGCCTGTTGTATGCCGGGATGCTTGGAGCGCCAGAATCCGCGCTCCACTCGTCTTCTCCGGTTATGACCGTGTAGCTCCCCTCTGTCCTCATCGCGGGCTGGACGAAGTCAAAGCCGAAGCCCATTGTCCCGGCCACGATTATATTCAAAAGTATCATCATACCCTCTTAAAGCTCTTGATGAGGAGCCTGGTGGCATCCTGGCGATGGCCCAGGTTCCTCCTTGAAGATCTCGTTCTCCTTTTGTATTTGAAGGCCCTCACCTTTTTTGATTTCCCGACGCCCTCTACGGTTGCTATTACAGAAACTCCATTCAGATATGGTTTTCCGGTTTTCAGGCTCTCGCCCTCTCCAAAGGCCAGGACCCTGTCTATGGTTATCTCCTGGCCTTCCTCGCCAAGCCTCATATCAACGGTTATCCTGTCTCCCTCGGATACCCTGAACTGTTTTCCCGAAAGCTCTATCACCGCGAAACGTTCCATTTTACTTTCTCTCCTCTGTTCCTGGTGTAAGCGGAGCGAGCTTCTTGTACAGCTCGCCGCTCTTGACCTCTCTCTCTATGGTTGTTGATCCCTGAATTGTCCGTGCGCTCAGAAGCGACAGGACCAACGAAAGCGCCATGTATAGACCGCCCATTACCCATGTTGCCTTCATGAAGAATGTTGGAGCGCCGCGAGCGCCCAGAAAGCTCTCCAGCCCTCCTCCACCACTGAGACTGGCCGCAAGTCCACCTGTTTTGGGTTCCTGCAGTAGCACCACCCCTGTCAGGATGATGACCATGAGAAGGAAAAGGATAAGAAGGATGAAGTAAAACCAGGTCATTTTTGAACCTCACTTTTTTCCGTTTCAGAGACTATCCGGGAGAACTTTTCCGGTGAGAGGCTCGCGCCGCCAACCAGGAAACCGTCAATGCCTTCTGCGGCCGCGATCTCACCCGCGTTCTCCGGGGTCACAGATCCCCCATACAGTACGGGTACATCCCCAACCATCTCCTTTATGAAGCCGTGCATCTCCGAAGCTTGGGAGGGAGTGGCGTTCACGCCAGTGCCTATTGCCCAGACGGGTTCGTATGCCAGCAAAATCTCGCCATTGACTCCTGCAAGCCCGTGTTCAATCTGTTGCCGGACGACCTTCATGGCCTTGCCGGCCTCTCGCTCCTGTAGTGTCTCACCTACACAGACCAAGGGTTTCAGGCCCGCGCTCAACACGGCTAGGAGTTTTTTGTTGACGGTCTCGTCGGTTTCGCCGAAGTGCTTCCTGCGCTCTGAGTGGCCTATTATCACGAAGTCCACGCCTATGCTCCTGAGCATGGGTGCGGAAACCTCGCCCGTGAACGCGCCCTTATCCTCCCAGAAGACATTCTGTGCACCTACCATGACCCTTCCGGGTGTGGCATCCCTGACCGTTTTCAGGAACGGGAACGGCGGGGCTATGCCAACCTTGACCGATGAACCCGCGGTGAGGTCAGCTATCTGCCTGGCCGCGGCCTCGGCCTCTCTCAGCGAAAAATGCATTTTCCAGTTAGCAATAACCCATCTCGCCATGGCGCATATGATATAGCCGGTGCCTGTCCCGGGTCAATTACTTGTTGATGTAGTGATCCTTTCCCCGGATGTGCTCATTTTTGATTCTCAGCATACCCCCCTGGTTTGAGAAAGCCCGGATGGGTCA
>JBMFOM010000086.1:0-9052 GCA_049969615.1 Caldifarciminota bacterium | reverse complement strand
GGCTTGGAGCGGATCTTATCTGAGACAGCTTCTCAATAACCCTATTCTGGGACAGGCTTAATCTGGGTTATAACGGCCACGGGCACTCTAAGGCCACTTCGGGAACCGAATACGGGGAACAGGTTGAGAGGGTATATGCCCTGAGTTCATAATAAAATACCTTGAACAGAGACACGCTTCGGGAGATAATCAGGGACGCACCATCGGCTCCAGGGGTCTACATATTCAGGGACAAGAAAGGCGCATATCTCTATGTTGGCAAGGCAAGGGACATTTCTGCTAGGCTATCGTCATACCTGACCTCGGGCAATCCCAGGACCAGTGCCATGATCAGGCGCGCCGCGAGCCTTGAGTGGCTGGTGACGGGTTCCGAGACCGAGGCCCTCTTCACCGAGTCATCGCTTGTCAGGTTCCAGAAGCCGCCCTTCAACATAAGGCTGGCCGGGGGAGAATATTACCCGTATATAAAGATAACCGTGAACGAGCCCTGGCCACGCATATTCTCCACGAGAAAACTGGTTGAGGACGGTTCCCTGTATTTCGGGCCGTATCCGGATGCGGCCGCGGCCCGCAGGACAATCCAGGCCATAAGGAGCCTGTTTCCCATAAGGCCATGCAGTTATTCTCTCCCTTCAAAAAGGGTCAAGTTATGTCTGTATTATCACATGGGCAGGTGTCCAGGCCCGTGCGAAAAAGAGGTTGATCCGGAGTCCTATGCGAGCTACATCAAGGGAGCGGCCGACCTCCTCTCCGGCAAAACCAGCGAAGCCGAGGCTGAGCTTGAGTCTGCCATGACAAAGGCGGCCGCAGAGCTCAGGTTTGAGACGGCCGCGGCCATAAGGGACAGACTGCTGGCTCTCCGAAAAACCCTCGCGTCCCCAGCGGGATTCGGAAGGGGAGGGGATTCAAGGGACATCGTGGTTGTGAGGGCCGGAGTCAACCTCGCCGTAGCCGTGCTGATCGCCCTGCGTGAAGGTAGGCCGGGGGTCCAGGAGAGATTTCTGATGGAGGTCCCGACCGATGCCGAACCTGGAGAGATAATGTCCGCTTTCCTGAAGGATTACTACACATCAAGGCCGCTCAACGCTAGGAGGATCATCTGTATCCCATTTCCGGACGAACGCGAACTGCTTGAGGAGGCTTTTTCCGTGAGGGCGGGCCACGAAATCAGGATCGTTCAGCCAAGCAGAAACGACAAAAGGTTCGTTGAAATAGCTGATGTGGCCGCGGGGGAGCATCTCGCCTCCGCGATTGAAAGGATCAGGAAACCCCTGCATCCTGGCCTTCGGGAGCTCTCGGAACTAATGGGTTCATCCGGCGACATAGAGCGGGTTGAGGCTTTTGACATCTCACACACAACGGGCAGAGAAACCGTTGCCTCGTGCGTCGTGTTCATCCGCGGGAAGCCAGCGAAGAGCCTTTACCGAAGGTTCAAGATAAGGACAGCGAGGCCGTCTGACGACTACGCGGCCATGAAAGAGGTTATAGCGAGGCGACTCAAGAGGCTCACTGATGAAAAGCAGGAACTCCCTGACGCCATACTCATAGACGGCGGGCCAGGCCAGCTTCGCGCTGGCCTGGAGGCCATGGAGGGGCTGGGGTTGAACATACCCGTGGCCGCGCTGGCAAAGAGATACGAGGAGATTTATCTTCCTGATGGCGGACACATAATCCTGCCGGGAAGATCAAAGGCCCTCCTGCTTCTCAAGAGGATAAGGGACGAGGCGCACAGGTTCGCGGTCAGTTATCACAGGACCCTGAGGAGCAAAAAGGGCATGGAATCAGTGCTGGATGGCCTGGATGGGATAGGACCGGGGAGAAAAAGGGCTCTCATCAGATATTTCGGCTCTCTTGAGAGGCTACGGGGGGCAGACCTGGCTGAAATTGAGAAGGTTCCTGGCATAGGCAAGAAGCTGGCCAGGGAGATATACGAGTTTCTAAGGTAGGACAAAGTGCTCCTGGCTCAAACCAGTAATCTATTACTAGGAGGATACCGGGCGTGTGCCCGCCTCGCGTTTAGGAGGCATATCCCGTTGGGCTGAGAACTGGTTTTGGGTTGAACGCGGGTGGGAATGCCCAGTAGAATATTCCCTTGCGCGTTGCTGGTTTTGATGAGAACGGCCTCGGCCCCAGGCTCGGCCCCCTGATGGTGACCGGCGTGCTTCTGGAAATATCCGGGGATGACGAGATGCTCCTCGCCAATCACTCCGGCCCCATAGACGATTCCAAGAGGATATTCAAACGGGACCCGAAATCCTATGCTTGTGGGGAATCAATCGCGCTGGGGATCATCGCCAGCGCGGGGATAGGCGTGGGGGACACGGACGCGCTCAGAGAGGGCCTTGGTCTCCCGGACGACCTGCCCCTTCCGGCCTCAAGGCTCCCGATCTGGTGCCGGAAAGAGAAATTGCCAAAGGTGGAGACACGGGTCCTTGGGATCAGGGTGCGGGCAACTCCCCCTTCTGTCATCAATAGGTTGAACAAGTTCAATCATACCGTCTCGTGCATGATTGACCTGGCCAGGCAGATCATGCCCCTTGACCTCTGTGTTCTCGGCAAGGTTGGCGGCAGAAAGTTCTATGGGCCGTTTCTGTGGGAGGCGTTCGGTGATGGCCCCTCCACCCTCCGGGAAGAACAGTCAGAATCCGTTTATTTGGCTGGTGGAACTGAGTGGCGCTTCCTCCAGGACGCGGACGCGACCCATTTGCCCGTGGCGATGGCCTCCATAGTTGGAAAATACATAAGGGAGCTCGTTATGCTTGAACTGAACGCCAGAGCAGGGTTTTCCGCGCCGATACCGTATTGCTCTGGTTATCATGGCGACCCTAAGACGCCGGAGCTCGCCAAAGCGCTCGCGCGCGTGGCAACTGACCCATGGTTAATCCCAAGGGAACGCTGATGACCAAGGCAAAGGGGATTGTTATTGGTAGCAAGCGTTTTGGCGAGTCATCCGATGTGATAAGGTTCATCTCAGAAGAGCTTGGCCTTGCTAGCTTTGCCGCGCTAGGAAGAAGAAGGCTCAGGTCAAGGATGCGCGCGGCCCTGGAGCCGCTATCCTATTCAGAGGTCATTCTACATGAGAGAAGAGGGGATGTTTGGCTCGCGAGGGAGGCAACCCTCCTGAGGGATTTTCGCGGGATAATCAGGAACCTTGAGGCATTTGAACTCGCGGCTAGGCTCTTTAGGCTCCTGAATAAGGCCTTGCCGCCAATGGAACCGGTTGATGGCCTGGTCCCACTACTACTTGATTTCCTGTCTGTGCTGGAGCTTGGGAAAAACCCAAAGGCCGTCTATTGCCTCGCCCTAGTCAGGATCGCCGAACTCTTTGGTGTTGGACCGAACCTCTCGCGCTGTTCCTGTGGTGAGGATAACCCGATCGGATTCTCTATGGAATCCGGCGTGATATGTGAAAATTGTGAGAAAAAAATAAAATCCCTGAGATTAAGCGCCCAAAGCCTCGCCACGCTAGTAAGGCTGGAAAGCGCTGGCTGGCAAACGACAGACCAACTCCTGATTGATGATGAAGTCCTCTCAACCCTTGAGACTTATGTGGCCCAACACCTATAGGTCGCCCCCAAAAATCCCAATTTGTCCTTGGTTCCCATCCGGGAGCCTCATCAAGAGAATCCTAAGGAAATGAACTCCTGTTGGGATTTTTCAGGGATCCCTCTTAGGAACCCTGTTCTCTTGGGCAAAATGTTCCCATTCAAACCAGCAAGCTATTACTACCTTATCAGAGGTCTCAGGTCAAAGATATTGGGGTGTGAGAACAGCCTGAAAAATACCGGTGGGTTCTTTTCAGAAAAAACTCACACGAATTTAAAACCACCAAATCAACTCCGGATAATGGCTTCGTAAAGATCTAAAAAACTATTGGCGCATACAACAACAGATCCTCTAAGCGAAAATTCAGGAACTAATAGTTGGCAATGGGTATGGTTAAGTTATCTGTTGGGTGGGCGGGCTCAGCGCGCGTCCACGCCGATCTTCGGATAATAGCGTGAGGATCGTGCCCCATATTTATGGGATCATCGTGGCTAAAAGCTCGCGCCCAAAGAGAACCTGTGCCCCACGCCGAGGTCTCCGTTGTAGATGAGCGCGTAGTCACCCACAAGTCGTCCCGCACCGAACCCAGCTCCCAAAGTCGGCATCTTGCCGTTCAGGCCCATCCTGAACCTCGCGGGTCCCAAGGCCACCTCACTGCCCAGTCGGGGCTCAAGGCTCAGGTGCCCAAAGTAAAATACCTCGGCCGCGTTCCTCCCCTCAACTCTCAGCGTCCCATCCCCAGAAACAATGATCCAGGGCGCGGGTTGAAAGCTGATCCCACATGTAAGGGATGGCGCGATCATCTCGTGCCTTCCGGTTGACCAGAACAACGGCGTCGTGAACGCGTCCTTCAGCGCTATACCGTAGCCGAATGCCCCGGTCCCACCGAGGTAGCCCGCGTCAACCCCAATCCCATAGCACGATGTCGTGTCTGCCCTCTGGCCGAGGGCTTTTATTGTTATCCCAAGGCCCCGTGGGCTCGCCAAACCAATGAGGATCTCATAGGCCTGGTACGATGTAGTTCCTGTGATAACGGGCTCGTTATCGTCCCCTGGAGGCGAGGCGCTGTCCGGCAGTTGGGTTCTCTTTATGTCCCCCGCGCCTAGGTAATAGATTCCTAGGCCGCCGTTGAGGTTGCCCAGAAGCCCCTCTTTTGTCACGGAAGCAAACTCATAGCTCAGCCCCTGCCAGAAGGCGCCGTGCATTGCCAGGATGCCCGTGCCTTGGATCCGGGACAGCCCCCCCGAATTCCAGTATATTCCCGATGGGTCTGTTGCCAGCGCGGTATAAGCCCCACCCATTCCCCACGCCCTCGCGCCCAAGCCGAGGTTAAACGTCTCGCCAGCGAAAGGGGTTCCCAAAGCCGATAGGATCAGAATAACCATCACCTTAAATTATAAGCCAGAAATGGGAAGGCACGCAAGTTGAGCAGGCGCGCTCAGAGCCTGTATAATCTTCCCCATGAAAAAGGATCGCAGGGAAATAGAACTCTTTGAGAAGGAGGCTAAGCTCGTTTGGTTCGGCCAGGACAAGACCATCCTTGACCGGCTTGACCGATACAACTTTCCCTTCCAGACGGCCGAGAGGTGGGTTGAGTCAGTGAACAGGCTCGGCCGAGGCACATGGGATTACATAAAGGTTATACAAGGCTTCTGGGAAAGGCATCGTTTCAATACCTTCGCGGAGCTTTTGGAGACAATAAAGGAGACTCGCTAGATCTTTCCCTCCACCGCGTTCCTGAACCTGGCAATGCCCTCCTCTATGTTTTCCAGGCTCGTGGCAAAGGAGAACCTTATGTATCCCTCGCCGGCCTCGCCAAAGGATGTTCCGGGGACCGTAGCGACGCCGTGCTCCGACAGGAGATAATCCGAGAACGCCTCTGAACCCATTCCGGTTGAGCTGATGTTTGTCAAGGCATAGAACGCGCCCCGTGGCTCCACAAAGCTTATTCCCTCAATGTCCCGGAGCAATTTGACTATGAGGTCCCTTCGGGCCTGGAATATCCTGCGGAGCCTTTCCATCTCCGGAAGGCCCTCTCGGAGCGCGGCGACACCCGCGTGTTGGACAAAGGTGTTGGCGCAGCTCATGGTGTTTGAGACCAGGTTGACCACTTCCTTAACCATGAACTCCGGGAATATGCCGTAGCCGAGCCGCCAACCGGTCATGGCGAATACCTTGCTAAAGGATTCCATGACGACGGTCCTCTCCTTCATGTCGGGCATGGACAGGATGCTATGGTGCTCCGCGCCCTCATACACTAGGGTTGAATAGACATCGTCCGAGAGCACGAAGACCTGCGGGTGCCTCCGGAGTATCTCGGCTATCTCCTCAAGCTCACGCAGGGAGATGACCGCGCTCGTGGGGTTGTTTGGGGAGTTGATTATGACGATGCGGGTCCTTTCGGTTATCCTGTCCGCGAGAGCCGAAGGCTTCAGGCTCCAACCCTCGGCCTCGCTTGTCCGTATAGGAACGGGCCTGGCCAGCATCATCTCAATCATGGCCTTGTATGAGCCCCAGGCCGGCTCAAAATATATGACCTCGTCCCCCTCGTCCACAAGAGCCAGGAGCATGTAAAGGAGGACGGGCTTGCCTCCTGGCATGACCACGACCTCTCCTGGTTTTATGGGGACGCGCTTCCTGGCTGTCTCGTATTCTGCTATGGCTTCCCTGAGTTCGGGGATTCCGACCGATGGCGAATAGTGGGTCTTGCCCTCGTTGAGGGCTTTTAGCGCGGCCTCCTTTATGGGCTCAGGGGTGTCCATGTCCGGCTCGCCTATTCCCATGTCTATGACGCGCTTGCCGGCCCTCTCTAGGTCCTTGACCTTCGCGAGGATGCCAAAGGTGGAGACACCCGGATTTATGTTGGTAACATGCCTGGAAAACTTCGTGGGATTCATTTAACTAAGTCTCCTCAGATACCGAAACCTCCGGGTATTCCCGGAGCTTTGAATACATGATTTCCTTTATTTCCTCAAGGCGCTCAGGCGTCTTGCCCTCAAACCTGAGCACTATAACCGCCTGGGTGTTGGATGCCCTGGCCAGCGCGAACCCGTCGTGGAATTGAAGCCTGACGCCGTCTATGTCTATGACATTGTAACCCTGGGACTTGAAATAAGCGACAAGCTCATCAACGATGGCGAACTTGCGCTCCTCTGGCGAGACCTCTGCCCTTATCTCCGGGGTGGAGTAATAGACGGGTATGGGCGAGATGAGCTCGGAGACGCTCTTGCCAGTCCTGGAGATTATCTCGCAGAGCCTCAGACTGGCATATATGGCGTCATCATAGCCGAAGAACCTGTCCGCGAAGAACATATGGCCGCTCATCTCCCCAGCCATCGCGGCGCCGAGTTCCTTTAGCCTGGCTTTGATCAGGGAGTGGCCGGTCTTTGATAGTATGGCCTGACCACCGATGGAATTTATGAACTCCATGACGCCGGCGGAGCACTTGACATCCATGACTATCTGCGCGCCCGGCTGGTTCGCCAGTATGTCCTCGGCGAAAACCGCGAGTATTTTGTCGGCGAAGATGAGCTCCCCTCTCTCATCTAGGACACCAAGCCTGTCCCCGTCGCCGTCAAAACCGATACCCATGGGGAGATTCTCCCTGAGCATAAAATCACGCAGTTGCTCGGTGTATTTGACCACGGTTGGGTCTGGCAGGTGTGCGGGGAAATTCCCGTCCGGGGCCATGTTTATTCCCTTGAATTCAATAGGGAAGAGCGGATAAAGCTTCTCAACAATGGGGCCAACTGTCCCGTTGCCGGGATCAACCGCGAGCCTTATCTTGTTCTGTATGTTAATGTTTCTCTTCATCCAGTCCAGATAGGGCGTGACTATATCAAACCACTCTTCCTTTCCGCGGCCAGACCCTGCCCAGGCCTCTGACTTCATGATCTCTTTGAGGACTTGGATCTCGTCGCCGTAGATGGTGTCGTGGCCGAGACCTATCTTGAACCCGTTGAACTCGGGCGGGTTGTGGCTCGCGGAGACCTGTATCGCGCCCACTACATCAAGCTGGAACTGCGCGAAATAGACAAGCGGCGTGGGAACCGTGCCCAGGTCAATCGCGTTGTAGCCGGCCTTTCGGAGACCCTCCATCAACGCTCCTTGTAGAGATGGGGAGTGAAGCCTAGTATCCCTGCCAACCGCGATGGAGCCGGACAAGCCTTTGCCCCTTAGGTATGAACCGAAAGCCAGGCCGAGCCTGTGCGCGAAGTCATTGTTTATTTCATCCGGGACCCTGCCCCTTATGTCATACATCCTGAAGACGCTGTCAGGAAAGCTCATTGGAATATTATAGTGGAGAAAGGCCTTCGGGGGCAAGTATTGCTCGGTGCTCCGGACAGAACTTCCCCTACACCTCCAACCCCCGACTATTGACGGCGCCCTGAACCCCGGCGAATGGGCAGACGCTATAATGATAGATTTTTCGGACACCCTGGCCTGGGACGGCTACCAAAATAACTCCGGAGACTGCCTCTTATACATCAAGCACGATGAAACCCCCTGAACATATTCGCTCTATCGGTTGCCAGGGGCGGTTTTGCAATAAACATAAGCCTCCCCAGAGAATCTGGTATCCGTTTCTCGCTATATGACGCGACCGGCAGGCTCGTCTCGGTCATAGCCGAGGGCATGTTTGACCCGGGCAACCATAGGTTTGTCGCGAACCCCACCTCAGGTGGAGTCTATATCCTCATGGCTGATGTGAACGGCAAGGCCATTTCCCAGAAGGTCACGGTCGTCAGATAAGCTTTATCTCCCGAAAATATATCCCCGGTTACGCGCCCTGGCTTTTTATCTCCCCGAAATCCCAATACTTGATCCTGTGTGGGAAGTGGGTTATAAATTAAGGGTGCGCGTGGACAAGTTTCTGCAGGTTTCAAGGCTCATAAAACAAAGGAGATACGCGAACGAGGCGTGCGACAAGGGATACATTCTGGTCAATGGCAAAAAGGCAAAGCCATCCCAGGAGGTAGGGCCTGGTGACAGAATAACCCTTGACCTGCCTGCAGGCCGGACCGAGGTTGAGGTCCTGGAGGTCCCGGAGACCAAGTCAATCTCGTCTGAGAAAGCCGCGAGGCTTTACAGGGTCATTTCCAGAGACTAAAACCTGGCTACCCACCCAAAATATTTTCTGGTGGCCCAGGGATTCATCCCCGGCATAAGGACCTGGCTTCCCCCAAACCATCAGGCCGCGCCTGAACCGACAGAACTCATGGCAGAGCGCAGGAGAATCCGCGCTTAGCTGGCTCTAAATCAGATTTTGCGGCGTCCGGATTCCAAAGATGGACTGAGTAATGTTAAGGTGGGCTAATCCCTTAATAATCCAAGGCTTACAGCCTGCCGCAAAATCTGGAGTCCCTAAGAAACATAGAGACTTAGACCCAACTTCAACACCTCATTTTTCGTAGGAATCAAGGCCGGGGAATTGGCACCATGTTCAGAGGGGGTTCTCAGCGAGACCTATTCACATACGAGGACTATTCTGTGGGGTTCTCGGATG
>JBMFOM010000085.1:0-9151 GCA_049969615.1 Caldifarciminota bacterium | reverse complement strand
GTCCTAGAGCCATCGGAACTTTCTCCGAACTCCTTGATGGACAAGGACTTAGGAGGGGTTGAAAGTGGGTCGGGTGAATGAAATTGGCCCTTGATCATCTGTAGGTTTTTCCGTTATAATATAACCACTAGCTAATGGTGAATAAAGGAGGCCTTTAGAAATGATGTTGAGCATAGCGCTTTTGGGGCTGATATGGGAGAACGGGGCGGCCGTGCCTGCTGGCCGGGCCTACCCAGCCGGGTTTGCCGGATTCTTCAAGACGGACATTTCCTGGGATTGGCTCCCGGTGGCCTATGGTGCTACGGCGGTTGGAGTAACCAGGACCAACTACTGGTATGATATATCCGGCAACGCATGGCAGACGAGGGCTCAGGGCCCTACACCCGCGAGATATGATTGCGCTGGAACCTTTGCCACCCTCTCCGGCGAGAAACAGCTTTTTGTGTTCGCGGGTTCCGCAGGCTCTTACCCTGCGGGTAATACCGCGTTCCGATACCGCTATAGCACTAACGCCTGGACTCAAATAGCCAATTTCCCGTATCAAGCTGAGGGAGTGATGGCCGCGGGGGAAATAGCCGGGATGATCTATACATTTGGGGGACACAATGCTCCAGGCAGCTTGACTCCACCCACGGTAACTACCAACACCTATCGCTATAGCCCCTCAGGGAACAGCTATACCGTGAGGACAGCCATGCCCGTGGCCAGGTCTGAGGCCGGTTGCGCCATCGCCAGAAACGAGAATGGGGATTCCTGTATCTACATCATTTCGGGCATTTACAGCTTTGATGGTTTCACTGGAGAACCTTACTATACTAGCAGGACAGATGAATACAATCCCGGCTCAAATTCCTGGCGAAACCGCGCTAACTTTCCTGGCACACCAGTCAGTGGGGCCTCGGCCGCGACCCTTAGAAATAAAATATATGTTATGGGCGGATATAACTACTGGTCCGGCGCCAACCCAACCGCCATTTACATCTACAATCCGGCCACGAACACATGGGTTTCCGGTGCCGCGCACACCCCGTCTGTTCCCGATCTTCCCGGCGGCAGGGATGGTGGCGTTGCTACCGCGCCGGACTTTCCCCTGCAAAGAGTGAACCTGATTCGGCCCGTGAACGGTGACACCTGTTGCAACGACACCATCTTCTGGCGCAGGGGAACAGGCGCAGTGAAGATAGTTTTTGCGACCGGCGGGGATGCGGCCAACAATGTCTATACGACGACCTGGCGCCTCCGTTCCGTCGTCCAGGGCTATGTCCTTAAATACGACACCCTCCCCAACCTCGCGACCGCGTCGGTTGTATGGAATGATATGGATGGCTCAGGGACGGATGATAGGGATACCACGCAGACCCTCCTGAGCCTCACGCTTCTTGAGGACCACTGGTATTACTGGACAGTGGGCGTTGTTGATG
This sequence comes from Caldifarciminota bacterium, assembly GCA_049969615.1. Classification (GTDB taxonomy): domain Bacteria; phylum Hydrothermota; class Hydrothermia; order JBDRYB01; family JBDRYB01; genus JBDRYB01. The sequence goes on along the minus strand of JBMFOM010000085.1, from coordinate 7,730 downwards.
ATATGCCGGACACGGCCTGGTCAGCTGACACCTTCCGGTTCTATTACGATTGCGAGCCAGCACACGAGGGCGCGGTGGAATCCCCCGGACATATAAAACCTTCCTTAGAGAATGTGCTCGCGCCGGGGCCAGTTGTCCTCCTTACCTTCGTCACTCCCCTGTCCGGCATTTATAGCCTGAGGATCTACGATTCCGGCGGAAGGCTGGCCCTCGCCAGGGAACTCGGCGCGGAACAGGGCAGGAACGGGTTGCCGGTCTGGCTCCCGGGGCCCGGGGTCTACATGGCGATAATTGAAGGCCAGGGGATAAGCGAAAAAGCCAGGGTAGTCATAACAGGAAGGTAGCCTGGCGCCTATTGGGTTGGGAGGAACCTGAGAGCTAAAACCTGTAGATAATCTTTCCGTCCTCAAACGCTATTCTGAACGAGGATTCCGTGTGTTTCCTGGCTATTGAATAGCCAATGGCTATGCCTAGTGCCGTACCCCAGAAAACATCAGATGTCCAGTGCACATCCTGATAAACCCTTGCCCATGCCACCCCAGATGCCAGTCCAAGGCAGGCGGCCACAACCCAGGGATTTCCTGTCCTGAATCCGAACCCAGAAAGGCCAGCGAACGCGACGGTCGCGTGGCCTGATGGCAAGGAATGATGGGCCTCGTCCCACGCGATCGGGTCAAAGGAACAGGGGCCCTCGCCGGTGTTGGGCCTTGCGCGGCCCAGCGCATATTTGCTGAGCTGAGACACTGCCCCGGCCAGTAGCCAGGATTCCATGCCAACCAGGCCAGCGTCCGCGAGCGTGCGGTTTCTGATAGCCAGCCCCACGCCAGAGGCTGTCAAGAGGCCTGCTGACAGCCAGAGGCCGTTTCCGGCTTGATCGAGCCTATCCGCTACAGATAACGCGCCTTCGCACTGGTTGTCAAGTATGGTCCTTCTGATCTCGTCGTCGGTGAGAAAGAGCACGGCCCCCGTGGAAACCGTCGCGCCTGCAACGAGCCATGCTTTTCTGTTCCACCTTGTTGGTGCGGAGAGCGTGTGCGCCGCGTCGCTCAAAAAGAATATTGCTCCGGTCAGGGTGAGGATCACTCCGGAGATTATAGTTCATTCCTTTGGCGCGGATCACCTCACCGCGACCTTAGCCCTCTCCCTCCCAGCTACCAAGAAATATACCCCTGGCCTCAGCGGGCCTATCCGTGTCCTGCCCTTTATCTCCTCGCTCAGAACCAGCCGGCCCGCGGGGTCATAGACCTGAGCCTCGTCCTCATAGCCTGATATCCAGAAGCCTGATGGGGCCGGGAGTATGGTGAGGCCCGGAACTCCGCTTGCGCGCTCGGAAACCTCCCCTGTTGTGTCAGCGAGGTGGACGAGGTATTGAATAGTGGTCATGGCGGAGTCGTGTAATGTCCCAATTGCAAAGACCCCACCGTGGTGGTCCGGGAGAAGGGCATAACACCCGTCAAGCTGGTTGGTGTCAGGTGTTCCGTTATCCTTGCGGTATAGCCATTTCAGATTACCTAGGGTGTCCAGCTTAGCCACCATGAAGTCCTTGCCCAGGGAGTCACTTACGCTTCCTCCCACGAAAAGGTTCCCCCAGGGGTCGGCAACCACGGAATAGCCATCGGCATCTGAATAGATGACATTGAAAAACCTCATGCGGCCCATGGGGTCAATGGATAATATGAAAAGGCCTGGATCGGGGCTACCTTTCCTGCCAATGAGATAAAAGTTCCCGTTCTGGTCAACACAATTGTCGGAGTAAACTGTGGAAAAGAAATACTCGTCATTGCGATAGTGCCACATCTGTTGGCCGTATTCGTCCATACACTCGGAATACAGGGCGCCAGTTATTTCGTGCCCGGAAACATAAAGTCGCCCATCCCTGTATTCGCAAAACATGAATTGTCCTGACTTTTCCCAGTATTCGTAATTGTCAACCCAGATCAGGCGGCCAATGCTGTCAATTTTGAGTGTTAATGGATATACTGCAAGGCAGCTCTCCGGAGATAGAATATCAACAGAAGGAATCCCGTTTTCCAACCGGATACCGGAAACAAGGTTATTGACGAGTTCTTTCTTGCCACTCTTCATACGCCATTAGTCACCAGCCACATAGGTATTTCCGTCCTCATCCATCGTGGCCATCCAGGGCGTATCCCGGTCGTTCCAAGGCGAATTGTAGGTTGTGCTCCATCTGTGGTTTCCATTACTGTCCCATGAATGAAGCACTATGTCGTAGTTGCCGGTCTCCGTTTTCCTCATTGTCCCTACTACTACCAGGTTATCCCGCGAATCGCTGAGAGCCGATTGCGGCAAAAAGTCTTCATCAGGATTCAGTGGCACCCTCCACCACAGGATGTTGCCGGATTCGCCTATCTTCATTGCCAGAATATGCCAGGGTGAGCCAGAACTCATCAAACATTGGCCAGCCGCATAAAACCCATTTATACCTGGACTAAGAGTATAGATACTGCTTCGTCTAATTTCCAAAAACTCCGTGTCCCAGATAACTATACCGCTTGCAGTGTCAATACCGGTGAAGAAACCATGTCCCTGACCCGGTGATAGGTCCCTGACACCCCCAAATACCAGCATATTCCCCATCAATATAAATGGAGGCTTGGCAAAAAGAGAGGGAAAACCTTGGTCAAAGAAAAACAGCTCCCAACGGACTATCTGTGACAGGATAAAACTCGTCAGGATCATGACAGCTATGATAAAGCCCTCGGCTCAGGGGATTCAACCCGGGACGAGGGCAGATTTATGAATATCAGTAACAGCTCTGACATCCACCTGGTTCGGTTAGATTTAGATCAACACCGGGAGAGGGCGGTGCCTTTTTTCTTATGCTGGGGAAGCAGGTATACCATCCGGATAAGCTCGTTATGGTATCCTCGTCCCTCCAGGTGTTGCCTGCATAAGTTGCCTCGCCACAAACATACCAGGGGAGGGGGGATTCGGTACTTAGATCGCAGTTACATGTATGGAAAGGATGGGGTTCGTCCTCAATCGGGGCCACATTGACTTCACATATGCAGGTCCGGTTCGCGTCAAAGACACGAATAACCCCGCCAGTCGGCTCATCACGCCAATACCTTATGGTTCCATACACAACTGCCGGATACACCGGAGGCGGTCTATCCGGATCTCCGCCTTCTATCTCCACCTTTCCGTTCTCGGTTCGTTCAAAGGGCCAGTCCTTTGAACATCCCAGCATGGCGAGCAGTGCGCTCGCGGCCACTATGGTTTTTATGAAGCACCTCATATCCCCTGATCCCGCGCGGGCAAATTATGAAGTCCAGAGAGAGAGAGTCAAGCGCGAGCCTAATGGAACCCTTCGGCACGATCCTGAGACCATGAGACCCCAATAAGACTCCCTCAGGTTTCTTGGGGCGAGATAGTTGATTGGGATGGATTATGCGGGAGGCAATTCGGATTCAGCTCTTTACGCCCACCACCAGAAACTGATTCGCAATCAATGCATGCGCGTGAGGCTCAAGGAGATCAGAAAGCCAATTTGTGAGAAGGGGACACAACCTTTCGGTTGGTCTTGGCAAGGGATTAGCGTCAAAGAATTCCACTCGGATGGGATTAAAGCCCGTTTGTCTGAGCAGTTCGCCTGCTTCATGCGCGCTCATTTGCCAGTGAATAGGTCTTTTTGCAGGTTTTCTCGCTATTGTCTTTAAGCAGGACGAGAGGGGCAAATAGACCTCCCTATCCCATATTCTCCTGAAAGAGAGGCGGTTTGCAAAGGTGGCGAGGAACAGTCCACCTTTTTTAAGGACCCTGCGCGTCTCAAAGAGTGCATCTGGCAGTATGCTGTATTCAAGGGTTCCGGTGGCCACCACCGCGTCAAAGGACCCATTTCCAAAAGGCAGGGATTCGTTTTTGCCGCAGGCCCTCGCATAGGAACCCTGTTTCAGGATTTCCTGATTCGCGTCCAGAGCGATTATCCTTCCCGCGAGCTCCGGGAATACCCCCGGCCCGGCCCCTATCTCAAGTATCATTCCCTTTTCTGGAAGGTTTTTCAATATCAGGGTTTTTCTGATGGGATAGAATCGGAAGATCGGGGACCGGGATTCGTATCTCTCCTGCCAGCTCACAGTGTTCCCTCGTAAATCTCTTGATAGACTTGAGCTATCCGGGTTATATCGTATGACACGGCGCGCCTTTTTAGAAGTTCGCCAGTGTAACGCGCCTCCTCTGGCTCACGGATGAAGCGAGCTATCTTCTCCCGCATGTCATCCGTGTCTTTGGCCATCAGCTCCGGGTAGTCCTCAAGCAGTTCGCACACACCGCCTCCATCGCAGAAGCAAAGGACAGGAATGCCCATGGCCATTGCCTCAAGCGCAGATAGGCCAAAAGGCTCTCCCTCGGCCGGCATTACCAGCAAGTCAGAGGCTCCAAGGTAATCAAAAGGGTTTTCAGCGAGACCCGTGTGAATTGCGCGGTCTGGCAGGTTTAGCTTGTGTGATCCACCCCCTATGATGAGCAATTTGACCTGAAGTCCCCTGGTTGACTCAATCAGCCTGTCCAGCCGCTTCATGCCAGCGAGCCTTCCCAGGTAGGAGACAACGAAATCCTCGCGCGAGAGCCCCAAGCTTTCCCTGACCTCCTGGCGAGTCATCCTGGGTTTTATATCCGAGAGGAATTCCCCAACCGGGATTACCTTAGCCTCGGTTCCATATAGCTCCCTGATACGCCCTGCGGTGAACCGGGAATTCGCTATGGCCCTGACCCTTGCGTTGGATAGGAAACTTGCCTTTGCCCTTGTTTTTATGCTCCTTACGAGCCAGTTTCTTGATCTGTCAAACATCCCGTGTTCGGTGAAAATAATCCTGGCGCGGGTTCTGAGCGCGACTTTTGCCAGGACCGGTTGAAAATAGTGAAAGTGAATGACATCAAACCCCGAAAATATCCTCTCCGCCCGCTTTGTTTTTAGGGGGTTAACCGGCCATCCCCTCCTTATGCCGAGGTCGTAAGCGAGCCAGGCCTGCTCCGCGGCCCTCTGCCAGAGTGGCCCTTCGGCCCTGCCAAAGGCCAGCGCTGGGTCAAGGGTCTCTTTTTGAGCTGTGAAAAGGTGTTCCACAAACCTAGATATGCCACCGGTCTGGCCTGAGTAGATCACATGTAATACCCTCATGGAACCCAACTCCTCCATCCCTGTAGAGAGAGCAGAGGCGCGGCAGGCGAGAATTCGGGCAGGCGATCCCTCACCTTCTCGGAGAGCGCGAGAACCTCCAGGTATTTTTCCCAGTCTTTTCTTCCTACAGTTGTTTCGGTTGGAGCGAGTGTCCCGGCGAGAAGCCCAGAAAGCCCAGGAGTTATTCCAAGCTCAAACCAGGTTGAATAGTATGCCACTTCGCCGAGCCGTGCTTTCCTGGGTAGCCAGGAGAACATCCCGTTTTTTTCTCTGCAATCATTCCCGCCGTAAAAACGCCAGTTTTCGGCAATGAACTCGTCGGGGCCGGATTCAAGAGGCCAAGGGATTGTCAGTCCTCGGAGAAACTCTACACAAGCGTCTTGGGCCCTGGCCAACAGGTTGTCCAACCGCTGATATTTCTCCTGACCCAGGCTGAGCCAGGATTTCCTGAGCTCTGCGGCCTCTTCCAACATGGGGGGAACCCGCCTTTCCATCAATGTGAAATTATGCCGTATTCCATGGACCCTGCACAAAAAGGAGCGCACGCCGGACCTTCCCAGGAATGCTGTTCTCGCCAGGCCCATGAGTTTTGCCATGGTTAGTCTCGTGGATACCAAGAGGTTTATGAGGGCCTTGTTTTCCGGTTCGGCAAAGGAAACAGCGGGCCCATCAAGCCTGTGGTATCCCCTCATGTCATTCACATAACCCAGCCACGGCAGGAGCGATTCGGTTATCGCGATAGGGGAATGTATCAGGATGCGGGATGCCTCCGGAGACAGATTCTCTCTCATCCGTTTCCATGAAACCTTGACTCCTTCGCTGACTACGAGAAGAAAATCCAGGTCCGATATCCCCGGCGCTGAGATGGAACCGTTTTGCCAGACCCCGATTATCCCAGGAGTATTCCTTGCCACTCGTAGAAAATCCTCGGTTGCTCGATCATAGTCCAGGATTGACAGGGTCAGAACATCATCCTTCCAGAGCATCTCTCATCCTCTTGGCTAGTTGACCCGCGGCCCGATAAAACCTCTCGTCCAATGAGTAAATGAGTTCGTTTCCTGGTCTGAAAAGACGTCTGGCCACGAAGGCAAAGTCCCACGGTGAGGGTGTCAGCGCGATGCCGGTCCGGAAGACCCTGCTTTCTGGCCTCTTCCACTCCATTCTCATCTGGCTAGCGAGGTCAATTGCCGCGCAATCATTGGGGAATATTTTCTTTATTTTCACAAAGGAATCCGGCTTCGGAACATCCTCTTCCACGGTGGAGAGAAACAGGGTTGGCAGGAGCATTATCTGTGAAAGCAAAAGCTTTATCCCATAAAGATTCCAAGGCCTCAGGCGCGGTTTCTCAGCCAGGGTAGCGAGTTTCTCCAGTATAGGCGGCAGGTCCCTTTTCCAGGACATCCTCCAGCCCCCCAAGGTTATCTCGTTCTCGCCCTGCAAAACTACGGCCCCATGAAAAGCCGAGGGGGGCAGGGGCGAATGGTGGGCCGCGGTTTCCGCCGGGATCACGAAAATTCCATGGTGTTGGAGGTGATCAAACGAGAGAATGGTTCTCGTGGCGTTCCTCAGCGCGCGGCGCATTCGCACAAACGAGACCGTCATCTCCTTGTCTTGTGGGAAGTAAGCCATATCAACATCCGAGTAGCCGGTTGAACTGCGGTCTGCCAGAGAACCCATGAGCACGACGCTACCGGACATCCCCCCAAATGCCTGTTTTATCCTTTTTATTAGAGCCGCGAACGGACCGGTCTCTTCCCATTTTTGCAGGTGAATGACTCGGACATCTTTGGGTTCCGGGAGGCCCAATATCATCTCGCGATAAAGCCGGAGGGCCTCTTCTGGTTCCATGCCCATCTTACTCCGTCTAAGGCGATATGTTGGCATGCCGTTGAGATAAAGGTTCACATATTCCCAGAGCTCCGCCAATTCCATTGAAAGGCTTGAATTATAAGGCTTTCAGGCGTTCCGAACCAACTAGGATAGACCTGATGCCATGTCACCCCAAAGCCTCATTAATGAAAAATCAATCGTCCGGCCCTTGACAGTTCAGGGTTTATCGGTTAATATATACCTGCTACGAGAAAGGAAAAAGGAGAACACATGACAGGGCTATTTCCTTACAGGGACCTCCAGGAGGATTACCCTAGAAACATGCAGGTCGCGCTTTCGGTTTCCTTGGTGTCGTTGATCCTTTTGTTCAGCATGGTAAATGGTCTCAGGATAACCCCCTATTCAATGACCCAGACCGAAAACATCACCATGTTAGAGGAAATGGCCGCGCTGGAAGACATAACTGTGCCACCTCCGCCGGTCCAGCGTCCTCAGGTCCAGGTTGACATCGTTGAACCGGGTGAGACTCCCGATGAGGCTGATGTCGTCACGGACATCAACAGCCTTGACTTCGGCAATATTGACATTACGCCACCACAGGTTGATTCGGTCTATGAGGCCTATGCGGTGGAAGTAATACCGGAGATAACGGAGATGGTGAGACCCGATTATCCTCCCGTGGCAATGCAGGCCGGAATTGAGGGCAGGGTTGTCGTCCAGGTCGTGGTTGATGAGAATGGGAGAGTTATACCTGGCACCGAGC
>JBMFOM010000084.1:0-9200 GCA_049969615.1 Caldifarciminota bacterium | reverse complement strand
CTGACCCATCCGGGCTTTCTCAAACCAGGGGGGTATGCTGAGAATCAAAAATGAGCACATCCGGGGAAAGGATCACTTTCTCCCCTGCCACGGGTGTTCCAGTGGATTCTCTTGGCCACGGATACTCCTGACCCCACAATGGGGGCCGAACCCATCGTTTCGGGGAAGGAGCCGACAACGGTGATGCTCCGGGGCCTTTTCCTGCTGGTATTGATGAGACCATGGGTTTATTTCATCGTTGTGCCTCAGCGACTTTTTGATCCCTTGCTCACCACCCTGTTTATCACCCAGAGAATCAATCCGGCAATGAGCCATTGCGCGAGGGCTGTCCCTATTGTGAATTTTCCGAAGGGATTCCACCAAACCTCTCCCCAGCTAAGGGACTGCCAGAACCACCACCCCATGAGTATTACGAACGACACTGGCACCGCACCCACCAGAAACACCCAGAGGAACCACGCAGGGACAGGAAAATCCGAGACTTCGTTTATCCTCTCTGACATCCTCTTGATACCGTATTTGAGGGAGGCCAGGACGAAGAAGACGCCGGAAAGCAGGAGACCGAGGCCCCAGACCCAGTCCTGATTTTTGAAGAGGTCAACCGATAGCGCGGAGGGGATACCGAGGAGGAACATGATGCCGCCGACCAGCCATGTGGCCTTTGGTCGCGATACGCCCCAATCCATGACAACGCGGACCGGAAGCTCAACCAGAGAAATGAGCGAGGCGACGGCCGCGAGGAACAACCCCAGGAAGAAGAGTATTGCGAGTATGTTGCCCAGGGGGAGCCGGGTGAGGAGAACCGGAAGCCAGACAAACGATAGCCCTTCGTTTCCGGAGGCAAGGACCCCCATGGCCTCGGCCTGTGAAAGGAAAACGAAAACGGTCGGGATTATAGCCATGCCCGCTACCAGTGAGGCTATGTTGTCAGAGAGGCCTATCACCAGCGAGTTAAGGGCTATGTCCTCTTTTTCTTTTGTATAGACAGCATAGGTCAGAAGGAGTCCCCAACCCGCGCCTATGCTCCAAGCAGACTGCGTGAACCCCGCGAGCCATGTCTTTGGCGAGAGAAGGAACTCCTTCTTTATGGAAAACAGATAGACCAAGCCCTTTGAAGCTCCGGGGAAAGTAAGGACAGTAATGGCGAGTATGACCAAGATGATGAAAAGCGCTGGCATCATTATCGTATTCGCGAGCTCTATTCCCCTGGCGATTCCACGCGCTACCACAACGAGAACCAGTCCCAGGGATATTGCCTGAAAGACAATAGCCCAAGGAGTTCCGACGAATCCATCCCAGATCACCTGAGCGTTAAGGGCATTTAAGCCAGAAAAACCAGGCCATATGCTCATCAGGAGATACCTGAGACACCATCCTGTTACAACTGCATAGTAAAGGGCTATGGCTGTTGATACAAGTGCAACGAAGCCTCCTACCCAGCCGTTCTTCCTACCCAGAACCTCGGAGAATGTCGCCACAACCCCTTTTCTGGTGTGCCTGCCAAGGACCATTTCTGCCATGAGCAGTGGAAAAGACCAGACCAAAAGCGCGATCATCCAGGTTATGACCAGGGCACCTCCGCCCTCAGAGCCGGCGACTCGGGGAAACCGCCAAATATTGCCTGTGCCCATTGCCATACCAAGGGAAGCCAGAATAAAACCCATCCGGGTCGTAAATTGTTCCTTTTTGGCCGTGCGAAAATTATATTGAGACCCCTGATAAAGTAGCAATAATTTACTGGTTTGGGGGAGGAGCACTTTGTCCGAGAGAACAGGGTTCTAAGGATGGGCCCCTGAAAAATCCCGCTACAATGGCATTTCCTTATGGTTCTCATCTGGCCATGATGAAGCTTACGGATAGGGACAAATGACAAGCCGGGATTTTTCAGGGATGTTCTTATGTTTGGATTGGGCGAGCTACCCCACATGTTCTATCAAGCCCGCCTCGCGGAGGGCAAGGAAAAGCTCGCGGAAATCTTCCTCCTTTATAGAAGGATACTCTAGAATCAGGAATTCCATTATCTCGCGAAAACTGCGCCGGCCATTTATCAGGAATATGGCTTCAATAAAGCCCTTTGCATATTCAGGATCCCTGTTGATGTGTTCTATGAATTCCCTGTGTTTTTCAGGGTTTTCCGCGAAAAAGGTCCGCACGTAAAGGGGCGCCTTGAAGTTCCTCCTATAAACGGGCCCAGCAACCGTGAAGAACGGGTCCTCTATGTTGAATTTTCTGGCTAGCTCAGCGAAACCCTCATCAACATCAGCCACAATCCTGTATGGTTTCTCTCTCGTGACGGCATAGGAAAGAGACCCTTCCCTCCTATGAGACCACAGGAGGGCAATCCGTTCCGGTGAGGCTGTGTTAACCTCGGCCGCGAGGGCATTTTCGGTCGTATCAATGAGGGATTTTATGACATTTTTGACCATATCGTGTTCCCAGCAGACCAGCCAGATGGCGGCCGAGGCCACTGCACCCACGATGGTCATCTCATCCGGCGAGACCTTGTCCGGCGTGTCCTGGGAGGAGTGATAATAGAGATCAGGCCAGTGGCCTATCATGGTAGTGGGGACCCCTATGGTAGGATCAGACAGGATGTAATGGTCAGAGCCGCCTTTGAAATCCTGCCTTTTGAATGACCAGGAATCCGGCAGCTTCGCGATCTTTGAGCCGGAAAACTCTTGCAAGATGGCTTCTATCAAATATCCCAGGAAACAGGGGATACTCCACGGTGGGGTTTCTATTATCAAAGGCCCCTTTGTCTTTTCCTGGTTCTCGCCCACCATGTCAAGGTCTATGCCCGCCAGGAACCTCCTTATCGCGTCTGGCCTCTCGTGTGCCAGCGCCACTGTCCCGAACATCTCAGGAGCCCAGAGAAAAGTGATGCTCTTGGATGGCTGAGAGAGCTCGCCTTTTGCTATGAGCTTCTGGAGGGTGATCGCCATCTCCGCGGCCAAGGCGGAACCGGACGCGTTATCGTTGGCGCCCGGAGACGGATGACAGAGGTGTGAGACCACAACCAAACCCTCTGGGTCTTTGCCGGGTATCCTCGCGATGAGAACCTTGCCGGTGCCCTTGAAGTTCTCCGCGTCAACGCTTATCTCAACCTCCAGCGGACCCCTGCTTAGCCGCCTCCGGATGTCCCTGGCCGCACGGTGGGTTATGGTGAATCCGGCGCCTTTATCCCCCATGTTGGGGAACATGCCAGCATAGGAATAGAGGTCCTGGGCCTGGAGCTTTGTCCGGCCTATGGATTTGTCCTCCGCTGGCATAAAGTCAAAGAGCACGCAGACCGCTCCGTGCTTCTCAATTGCCAGCGGATAGACCACAGAGGGGTGGCCGGTCGCAAGGACAACCTTGCCCCTTACATCCTTTGAGTAATCGCTTTCCTTTGTTCCCGAGCCAACGCTAACGAGCGGAAACCTTCCCTTAATAGAGGATGATCCCGGAACGAGACATATGGGGTTTTCGGAATAGTCGCAGATAACGATGGGTCTCTTGCCGAGAAGGACAACCCTGCCACTGCGGGCTTCCCACGCTGGCGGCATTTTCCATGTCCAGTAGCTTGTTTCGCCATCCAGGGGAAACTCAAAGACCTTGTTCTCAACACCCTCGTTATCTAGTTGTTTCTTTAGAAAGGAGAGCGCCGCGTTGTAGCCGGATGATCCCCTTATCCTGTGGAATTCCACGAGGGCATGGACAAATTCCATTACTCTGCCGCGATTGATATTGTGCATGAAAAACCCTATTTGCCGGATCATCGCGCGGAAATTATAGCTTCTTTGCAGATAGACGGTCAACTATCCGGGAGCGGAGCCGGATAGCCATGGTTTTGGCAAAAGGGGAATTGAATGAACGCACGGATTTATACTCTTAGCCTTGTCCAGTTTTCCTTTTGAACAGGATGTTTTTGACCTGGTGATAGTCGGAACAGGCATCGCCGGCCTTCGGGCCGCGTTAGAAGCCGCCAGGTTTGATCCCCATCTTCGGATAGCCCTGATAGCAAAACAGGAGATTGTTCGCGCGCCATCCTGTTGTGTGGAAGGCGGGGTGGCCGCGGCCCTTGAGCCTGGAGATACGCCAGAGAAACACTGGGAGGATACGGTAATGGGTTCAGACTATCTGGCAGACCAGGATGCCGCCGAGGTTCTCGCCACAGAAGGGCCATCAGAGCTCCTCCGGCTTGAGCACTGGGGTATGCCTTGGATGAGGTCGGCATCCGGACTCATGGATGCGAGACCCTATGGTGGGCACAGGGAACGCAGGGCATATCACACCTCGGACAGCACGGGCATATTCCTTATGGGGACTCTCTATGGCACGATACAGGAATACTCCGGCCGTTTCTCCGAGTATCCGGATCATTTCTGTCTTGACATTCTGGTTGACGCGAATCGGGTATTCGGCGTCCTTTGCTTGGATATGAGAAAGGGCCTCATGAGAGTGATCCTCGCGAGGTCTATTATCATAGCAACCGGGAGCGTCTGCAGGATGTTTGGGATTACCACGAACCCCCTGTCCTCTACTGGCGATGGAATAGCCATGGCGATGAGGGCCGGCCTTCCTCTCAAGGACCCTGAGTTCGTTCAGTTCCACCCGACGACCCTCTACCCGTCTGGACTCCTCATTTCCGAGGCCTGCAGGGGTGAGGGCGGAATTCTCCTCAATTCCTGGGGCGAGAGGTTTATGGCCAGATACGCTCCGGGCGCGTGGGAGCTTGCGCCCAGGGATGTGATTTCCAGGGCAATAGCCAGGGAAATAGCGGAGGGGAGGGGAGTTAATGATGCCTATGTTCACCTTGACATAAGCCACCTGGGCAGGGATGTCATAGACCTGAGGCTCGGGCTTGTCCGTGAGCTTGCCATGAGATTCTCCGGCAGGGACCCGGTCTCAGAGCCCTTGCCGGTCAGGCCTGGCGCGCATTATTTCATGGGTGGGATAGGGGTTGATTCCGATGGATACACTGGTTTGCCCGGATTGTTCGTGGCCGGAGAGGCCGCGTGCACCGGCGTTCACGGCGCAAACCGACTTGGTTGCAACTCAACCACTGAGTGCCTGGTGTGGGGAGCCAGGGCAGGGAGGGCCGCGGCGCGGTTTGCCAGCGAATCAACAGAGGCTTTCCCTTTATCCTCCTCTCAGATTGACGAAGCGGCAAGGAGGTTTGAGGCGAGGTTCGGCCCCAGCCGCGAGAATCCTTTCGCGATCAGACAGGAGCTCTGCGAGATCATGGACAGGGATGTTGGGGTGTTCAGGGACGCGCAAGGCCTTGAGCGTGCCCTCGCCGGAATATCCTCCATAAGAAAAAGGCTCTCGGAGGCGAGAATATCCGACAGATCCCTCGTGTTCAACACCCAACTCGTTCACCTGCTTGAGACAGAGAGCCTCGCGCTGGTAGCCGAAGCCGTTGTTCTGGCCGCAATTGCCAGGCAGGAGTCCCGCGGCGCGCACTTTAGGATTGATTTTCCTTTCAGGGATGATGCAAATTTCCTAAAACATTCTCTCGTTTTTATGGCCCCCGATGCCAGCCTCGCGCTTGATTATCAGCCCGTCAGGATAACCCGTCTCCAACCCACGAAGCGGGAATACTGAGGCGGATGGCCCAGATTTTGCGACAGGCTGTAGGCCCTGAATTATCAAGGAAATTAACCCACCTGGCGTTGTTTGTTCCCTCTTTGGAATTCGGCCGCCGCAAAACTTGGGGTCCGTAGGGAACTAGAAACATTGCCTTAGGTATGTTGAGTCTCCCCAGATACACAAATGTTTGATCCTGCACGGGAAAAGGGTTATAATATTGAACAATTGGGGCGTCGTCCAACGGGCAGGACACGGGACTTTGGATCCCGGTATGGAGGTTCGAGTCCTTCCGCCCCAGTCATAATAAGCGAGTTGAAAATACTTGGCCAGGATCAATCTGAGAATGTCCATCTTCAGTGCTCGCCGAGCCGAGTTATGCGAGGCGATCTGGAACGAGTCCTTCCGCCCCAGTGAGCCACCCTAGGAATTTGCAGAAACGGCAAATTCCTAGGGACCCCGGCTAAGAAACTCAGAAACACAGGAATCTCCATCTTGGTTCTCAGTCCTCGCATAACCGTTTATATAGTGAGACCTATGATAAAGTAGCGATAACTTACTGGTTTGGGGGAGGAGCACTTGTCCAACAGAACAGGGTTATAAGAAGGACCCTGAAAAATCCCACCGAGAGAGCATTTCCTCAGGATTCTCTTCAAGCTACGATGAGGCTTTCGGACGGGAACAAAGGACAAACCCGGATTTTTCAGGGGTTTCATAGTTTACAACCAGACAGCTTCAGAGACTCGCCCCTTTCTCTCCGGGTTACCCTCTGGGATGAAACCTCTGGTGGAGCTCCCGGAGCCTGCTTATGTCAAGGTGGGTATAGACCTGGGTGGTTGTCAGCCTTGAGTGTCCGAGCATCTCCTGGAGGGATCTGAGGTCGCATCCGCCCATGAGCATGTGGGTTGCAAATGTATGCCTCAAGATATGGGGATGAACCCTCTCGGCTATGCCTATGGGGGTGGCGTATTTCTTTAGGAGCTTCCACAGCCCTATGCGGGAGAGTTTGCCCCCCCTCGCGTTGACGAAAAGCCAGGTTGAGCTCTTCCCGCGGGTGATCTTTCCCCTGCCTTCCCTCAGATAGACCTCAATCGCCCTCCGGCACGGAAGGCCAAATGGCACAAGACGTTCCTTTGAGCCCTTTCCCATGACACGCAGGAGGCCCTCGTCAAGATCAACATCCAGCAGGCGCAAGGAGACCGTTTCCGAGGCTCGGAGTCCCGTAGCATACATGGTCTCAAGTATGGCCTTGTCCCTCATGCCCAGGGGTGTGTTGGTATCCGGTTGAGCCAGGAGGGCCTCTGTTTCTTCGTATGAGAGGTAATCCGGAAGCAGTTTTGATTTTTTGGGCAGTTCCAAGAGCTCGGCCGGGTTGGATGGGAAGTCCATAGCTGATGTCAGGAATTTGAAAAAACTGCGCAGGGTCGCCACCGAGCGCTCCCTGGATGAGGGGGCCTTGCCCTCCACATCAAGCTTGACTATGAATTCGCTGAGGATGGGCAGGGTGATGTCGGGGAGGTCAAGCCCCCTCTCGGAGAGGAACCTGCCCAGGGATTCCAGGTCGTCCCTGTATGATTCCGCTGTGTTCCTTGAATATCCGCGCTCCGAGAGCAGATAACGGACGAAATCCTCTATCCTCGCGGAGAGCTCTACAGGAATGGGTTTATCTCCTTTATCTCCCATATCAATGCCTCCGGGCCATGGCCGGGCAAAACCCTGAAATCATCGCCCAGGCTCATCAGTATTCCCAGGCTCCTTGCCATCTCCCCCTCGTCCCCACCCGGAAGGTCTGTTCTGCCTATTGAATCAGCGAATAGGGTGTCCCCGGTTATCACGACCCTCGCGTCCGGGCAGACCAGGCTTACCGAGCCGGGCGTGTGGCCAGGTGTCTCTATTACGCTGAACCTCCATCTGCCGCAGTTGACTATGTCACCGCTTCTCAGGAGGATGTCCGGGCCATCGCATTTCAAAGGCCTCCCTGTGAGGAAGGAGAGGTTGATTGAGGGATCAATAACACCTCTGGCGTCTTCCGCACCAACCATAATTGGCGCCGATGTCAACCCAACTGCCTCCTGGAGGGCGAGCATGTGGTCAAAATGAGCGTGGGTCAGGACTATGCCCACTATACTGAACCCTTCTGCCATTTCTACCATTTCCTCTGTGGGCACGGATGGGTCAATTATGATGGCCTCACCTGTGGCCTTGTCGCCTATGAGATAGCAGTTGGAGCCGAACTCGTGGTTAACTTTGCGTTTCCTGATCATCTTAGGAAGAGCTTTCTTATGTCCATGAGGGTCACAGCCACCATCAGGACACCCACGAGGATGAGACCCGCTAGCTGTATCCGGGTATGCCACTTCGGCGGTATCTTTCGCCGGATTATGCCCTCAAGCGAAAATATGGTCAGGTGGCCTCCATCAAGCGCTGGAATGGGCAAGAGATTAACAACGCAGAGGTTCACGGATATGAGTCCTGCTGTAGCAAGAAGCCTCTCTGCCCCGAGAGCCCAGCTCTGGCCAACTGCCTTGCCTATCATCAGCGGGCCGCCTATTGAACCGGGTGATATGCCTCCTGTTATTATCTTCACCAGGATCAGAAATATGAACCCTGCCGCATAGAGAGTCTCGGCCATGGCGTCCCTGGCCGCATCCGGTATGCTCACGGATTTTCGCTTGGTTGGAGCCAGGACCCCGATGATCCCGATGGATTTCTCCTTGCCATCCTCAATGGTTGATTCTGTCCTTGTTTTGACGCTCAGCCTAATGGTATCCTGGCCCCTCTTGAGCGTGAATGCTATTTCTTGGTCAGGTCTTTCCCTTATGTATTGAACCATCTGCCCCCATGTTTGGACCGGAACGGAATCAACAGCGAGCACCGTGTCCCCCTGCATGAACCCAGCCCTTTCCGCTGGCTCTCCCGGAACCAGCTTGCCCAGAACAGGCGATATGTATGGCTCGGCACCGTCAAGGCTACGTATGTCCACGAAAATAGTATCCTGGCCACGAAGGACCCCTATCCTCGCCCGGCCTGCGGGCGTGTCGCCCCAGTCCCGGAAGGGCCTTCCGTTCACCGATATTATCTTGTCTCCAGCCATGAGACCGGCCTCTGAGGCCGGGGAACCCTCCCTCACCGCGGCCACCGTGTTTCCCGGAAAATAATCCCTGCCGAAAAGCCCCGCGCAGAAGAAGAAGGCGAAACCCAAGGCGAGGTTTGCGACCGGGCCCGCCAGGATGATCAGAAACCTATCCCCTAGAGGTTTTGCCAGGAACTCGTCGGGCTTGCCCTTCGTGGCCTCCGGGTCGTCTCCTGCCATCTTGACATAGCCTCCGAGCGGAATGGCTGAAAGGAGATACTCCGTATCCCCGCGCTTGAAACCCCATATCTTGGGGCCGAAACCCACCGAGAACCGCTCAACACGGACCCCGCGCCAGCGAGCGACGAGAAAATGTCCCGCCTCGTGAACGATTATCAGGACTCCCAGGATGATGATGGTCAGGACTATGGAAACCATGGGAATATCATAAGCCTTTTGGTTTTGCCGGTTCAATATCACGCGTTCGCTCACAAAAAATCTAACCCAAATGGGTTCGTTCGCTCAAAATAGAATTCTAACCATGAGCCACAGGAAGATA
>JBMFOM010000083.1:0-9204 GCA_049969615.1 Caldifarciminota bacterium | reverse complement strand
CTCCGACCACATATTTCTATGTGCTTTCTTAGGGGAAGAAATTATAGAGGCCGGGTAAAGTGATATACAGAGGTCTCTATAAATCAAGGTTACTCACTCCCACTCAATAGTTCCGGGCGGCTTTGAGGTAATGTCATAGACCACCCTGTTGACTCCTCTGACCTCGTTGACTATCCTGGTCGCCATGCGCTCAAGGAGCTCCGGCGGCAATTTTGCCCAATCAGCTGTCATCCCGTCCTCTGATAGGACGCATCTTATCGCGACAACCTCCTCATATGTTCTCTCGTCACCCATCACGCCAACGGATTTCACCGGTAGGAGAACAGCGAAGGCCTGCCAGAGCTCCTCGTAAAATCCCCCTGCTCTTATCTCCTCCTCCACTATGAGATCAGCCTTCCTGAGGGTTTCAAGGCTCTCGCGATTCACCTCGCCTATTATGCGTACAGCGAGACCCGGCCCGGGGAACGGATGTCTGGTAATTATTTCATCCGGCACTCCCATTAACTTCCCTATTCGTCTGACCTCGTCTTTGAACAGAAACCTGAATGGTTCAAGAAGCTTGAAGGGGAGGCTGTCCGGCAATCCGCCGACATTATGGTGAGATTTTATCGTCGCGGATGGGCCCACAACCGGCCTTGATTCTATCACATCCGGATAAAGGGTTCCCTGCGCGAGAAAGCCAACTGGAAGGCCCCTAACCGATTCTGAGAACACCTCTACGAATGTTGCCCCGATTATCTTTCTCTTTGTCTCGGGGTCGGTTATGCCCATGAGCCTCTTAAGAAATGTTTCCGAGGCGTCAATCAGCTTGAAATTCGACCATTTGCCGAAAACCCTTTCCACCCTCTCTGTTTCTCCGGCCCTGAGAAGGCCCGTGTCAACGAAGACCGGATAAAACCGGTTTCCGAGGGCCTTTTCCAGCAGATACGCGAGAACCGAGGAATCAACCCCACCGGAGAGTCCCAGAACAACCCCTTGGTCTCCAACGGTTTGTCTTATATCCTGAACTGCTCTCTCAATAAAATCCTCAAGGCTCCAATCGCCTTTTGCTCCGGCTATACCATAGAGAAAGTTTCTCAGGATGTCCCTGCCAAGGGGTGTGTGCCTGACCTCTGGGTGAAACTGGACGCCCCATATCTTTTTTTGGGGATTAGCAACGGCCGCGTAAGGAGAATTCTCCGTTTCAGCGATGGGTGCGAAGCCATCCGGCAGTTCAAGAACCCTGTCACCGTGGCTCATCCAGACCCTCATCTCCCTCGGTAGTCCCCTGAAAAGGGGGTCGTTGCCCAGCAACCTAAGATTAGCGTGTCCGTATTCCCTCTGGCCGGCTGGCACCACTCTGCCTCCGAGCAGGTGAGCGATTGCCTGCAGTCCATAGCATATACCTAAGACGGGAATCCCTAGGCCTAATATCTCGCCCGAGGGGAGCGGTGCTCCATCCTGATAGACGCTTGATGGACCCCCAGAAAGGATTATGGCGAGGGCGTTGCTCGCTTCGCCTGCCGGGAAATCTGGCGGGACAATTTCCGAATAGACCGAGAGTTCCCTTACCCTCCGGGCTATGAGCTGAGTATATTGCGAGCCAAAGTCATAAACCAGGACTTTTTGCATCTTCAAGAACCTCTCTTGTTACGGAATTGGCCAGCGATATCCGGATTATTCACATCCAGATTATAATCCGCGAAGATACCACAAAGCACCTGTCATTGCCGGAGTTTGCGAGCGATCTTGCCCCTGAGAGCCGGTGCACTTTTCTTTGCTTCCATTATCTTGTCCTTCGGGGCCATCCACACCACAAGGAACAAGAGAAGCCCGGCCGCATTTTTAGAACTGGAAGGTCTCAAAAAATCTTATTGCGAGACAGGCTCAATCTTGGCTGTAAACCAAAACATCTACGACAGATCGCCCAGTTCTCTGGCGAATTCCTCCATGACCTTCCCTGCCTCAAGCTCCGGCACAGAGACCGGTTCCGGCTTAATTTCTGAGAGCCTCGCCAGGGCATCCCTGACGCCTTCAGGATCATCCCACCTGACTGCGAGGCCGGCCCGGTTCTTCTCTATTGTTTTCCAAAGCAGGCCCTCAAGTCCAACATAGAGAACAGGTCGGCTGACCGCGAGGGCGTCCAGGAACTTTCCCGGGATGAGTTTTCTTTCCATCTCATCAGGAAAGCCATCAGCAACGAGAATCGCTCTGCACGATTGGAGGAATTCATAATATTCCTCCCTGGGCAAAAATCCGGAGAAAATAACCCTTTCGGATATTTCAAGCTCCTCTGACAGCCGGACCAGCTCCCCGTCCAGTGCGCCGTGAGAAATGAACCTCCAACCCGTTTTCTTGAGGCCGGCCAGGAATGTTCTGAACGGGGTTAGGTTGCCATAGTGTGTGCCACCGAAGCCGATCACCAAGTCTTTTGGGGCCGGGGTCAGAGGCCTTGGTTCGTATGAATACGGGAAGACACGGAACTTTTCCCTGTGTCCGAAAAAGCCTGAGATATGCTCGGCCTGGGCCTCTGTCGCGCAGAATATTCTGGCGGCAGAGCCAATTAGCCCTTTTTCAAGATTTGGGTTTTGTCTGAAAGCGGGGTTTCCGGTCCACGGATCCCTGTAGTCCAAAAAGAGGGGAATCCTCGCGGCCTTCGCGATCCTTTCGGCGGCCACGAACGATGAGAAAGGATAACCAGTGGCAAACACTCCCGCGAACATCTCTTTCTCTACAAGGCTGATGCCGAGAACCGCGGCCCTCTTCGCCCACTGCCAGTGTGCGTCCGGAGCGCTCATCGCGTTCCATAGCCTACGAGCCGCCCTGCCTATAAAGTTGACAGTATCCTTGAACGGCATAGGTTCCGGGACTCGGTAGACCCTGGTGCCCTCAACCTCTTTCAATAAACCGGGATCCTCCCTTCCCCGGCAATAGGCTCTCTCAGGCGCGATGAAGACCGGCTCCCAACCATGTCTCGGCAGGTATTTGGCCAAACGCAAGGCCCTCTGAACGCCGGACCGGGCGCATGGCGGGAAGTAATACGAGAGGACGAGGAGCCTCTTCAAGAGATTCTCCTTATGGCGGCGAGCATCTCCCCGAACCTCGCGTCCCAGGAGTTTTCCGCGGCCTTCTCGGAGAGTCTTGTCGGGTTTCTCTCAGCGATCATATTCCTGACAGCTTCTGTGAATCGGGCCGGGTCATCCGCTATCTCAAGAACCCCCTTTTCCTGATGGAAAACCGCCTCGTCTATGCTCGTTGAGACTACCCCCGCACCCGCGGCAAAGGCCTCGTATATCTTCAGGGGGCTAGTTGAGTTGCCGAGCCTATCGGTGGCAAAGGGAACGAGGCCCACGCTCACCGGCGCCAGAAACTCAGGAAGTTTCTCATAGTCCAGCTCTCCCCAATATCTGACGTTTGGCCTCTTGGTCAGGTTATCCAGCGATTTAGAGGCTTCCCGGTGAACCCTGCCTGCCACACGCAGTTCAAGCTCTGGCATCCTGTCCGCTACAGCCTCAAGCAGGTCCATTCTGACCCACGGCGCTATTGCTCCCCAATAGGCCACAGAGCTCTTCGGTCCGCGCGCGGCCAGTGCGAAGCGCTCGGGATCAACCCCGTTCTGGACCAGATATGTGTTCTGGTTGAAGGTCTTTGCCCACCGCAACAGTGGCCTTGACACCGCGAACACTATATCCGCCATGGCCATTACCCTTTGCATTTCCGGCAGAATATTCTCCTTCTCGTAAAATCCAGGAATGTAGTCCGAGAGCTCGTATATGAGGGCCCTCCTGGGAATATCCTCCCAGAGCCATATCTGTGGTGGTCCCCAAACCCATATTACCGGCGCTGAGGCCGCGGCCTCAGCCACCTTTCGCAAGTATCGCTTATAGAGGGCCCGGTTCAACGCACGGATTGGGGGTAGGCTTTCGCCCGGAAACCGTCTGAAGATACCTTCCTCCTCCCCGCGTTTTTTTGAGGAGGAGATGTTCGTGACGCGGGCTATGGCGTTGAGCCTCTTAAATATGTGGTGCGGCCTGCGAGTCATGTATCTGGCGAGAGGGGCCGCGGTGATAAAGAGGATATGTGCTTGCGCGAGAACTGGTGGAACATTCATAATATCAACCTTTGAGAAAAAACCTTGTGGTCGGAGTTTTCCTCATATTTCTGGGGTTCATGTTCCTGTCGTCCTTCTGGATTGTTGCGCCGGGAAGCGTGTCCTGGAACTCCCCGTTCCCATGCTGTTTCGTCTTTGAGACAGGGATTTATAACATCCTCTTCGGGTTCCTCGCGGAGAGAGCGATGATGCCAAGGGTGCCCAGAGAGATAGCATCTTGGCTCGCTCTCGGGACCTGTCTCCTGCCCGTTGGTCTCTTTCTCTATCACTTCCTTCACTGGAGACCCGCCTTTTACATTGTCCCTGGAGGCATCTGGGCTGGCCTAGTGTCCGCCATGTTCTTTCTAGTCTGGCTCCCCAGATCTATTGAATGACCACCAGGGCCCTTTTGCCCCCAACCTCCACCAGATAAATCCCGCTCTTTTGAAGCTCAATCTCAATGCTGTCTCCAGAGAATCGGTGTTCCATGACCAGTGAACCGGCCGCGTTATAGACCCTTAGGTCGTGGAGGCATGGTGCCAGGCCTGAGATAAACAGCGCTCCACCGGATGGATTGGGCCACACCCTGAACGCTCTCGTTTTTGAGCTCGGGGCCTCGTCAACGCTCGGGGGGCCGAACCACTGATCCCATGTAATGCCCATGAAAACTTTGTAGAGGCGGTTTTTGGGGCCGTTGACCGTCGCGAAAGCGAAAACCGAATCCGTCGCGAGGGTATCCTCCCAGATGTCAATATCGGCCATTTCCGGCATGGGAGCGGACTCTATGCCGGTGTGTTCGGGATCATCCCCGTCCAGCTTGTATAAAATGTCATCGTTCCAGCCTCCAACGAGAAGCCATGTGATTGTATCGTATGGCGTCGCGCCGTGCCCATAACCGAAGTAGGCTAACCCCCTCTGTGAATTGACCCACTGAAAGGCCGAGTCCAGGGCAACATCCGGCGAATCCGGGCTCACGCCGTATGCCCTGTTCGTTCCGGAGGTTACCACCTTCACATTCACAAGCCAGAGCAGGTTGTTGTTGTAGTCATAGTCAATCCCGGAGAACCAGCCTTTTGCAAGGGAATCCAAGCGCCATGTCCTTTTGTATGCGCCGGAGTATGAGTATTCTGAGACAGCGGCTGAATCAACTGCGGCCGAAGCGCTCGTTATGAAAAAAGAGGTGTCGGCCCATGTTATTCCCCATTGCCAATCAGGGAATCCATCATTGAAGACATCGTGCAGGGCAAAGCTTCTGTTGGTTAGGGTGTTCGCTGGATCGCCGGGCTCAAAGCTCCAGACCTTCCTGCCGAATAGGTCCATGATATAGAACAGGCTATCCTTTTCGCAGTAGGTTATTCCCGCGAGGGTGTAGGTGCTGTCAAGAGAGAGTTCAAAAGAATCGGTTATGACCCCAAATCCCGAGGTTATGGTCGCGTTTGCCTGCGGGCCAGGCCAGGAATTATATGGCATGTAATCCGAGAGGCTCAGGAGGATCAAAGGGATCACCCCTTAATTTTAACTTGGGACGGCGTCGCGCTTCAACGCCGCGGGTCGGACAAAAGCTTTATCCTTTGCCCATGAACAAGGCCTTTCTTTCACTTTTGCTCCTCTCGTTCTCATGTAGGGCCAAAGCCCAGGATAGCTTTCAACCCCAGGCCGATGTATCCGCGCCCACCGAGCTCGCTGAGCCCGATCCATCCTCGTGGGTTTTGGACACAATTTACGAGATAGCGAGGATCCCCTCCGGTTCCCTCCCGAAGGCCGTCAAGATAACTCCGGACGGGAAGTTCGCTTTTACCACCAATTTCGGTGATGGCACCATAGGCAAGATAGCCGTCGGCGAGAAGAAGTGGATATATAGACAGAAAAACTTTGATCCTCGGAGAAAAGACCTCTCCCTCCCGGTGGAGATAGCCTTTGACTCGGTTAGGCCCTGGGCCTATATCTCGGATTTCTCCCATGCCCGAGTTCGCATTTATGATTGGGAAGCTGACACCTTTGTCAGGGACATAGCCGTTGGCTCACTCCCAAAGATACTTGAAGTCTCCCCTGATGGCAAGAGGCTCTGGGTCTCCAATTGGGCCTCAAACGCGGTCTCTGTCGTTGATCTGGACTCCCTCGTGGAGATAAAACGCATCCCGGTGAAGTCCACCGCGCCGAGAGGAATAGCCCTTACCGAGGATGGCAGGGCCTATGTGTGCGATTTTGACGGTTCTGCCATTTCGGTAATTGACGCGGTTTCGCTTGAACTCATCAAGGTGATCAAGGCCCCCAGATTGCCCAGGCACGCGGTTGCACGGGGAGACACGGCCTATCTCACTCTTTATGGAACAGGCAAACTCTGGCTTATGACCGGCGACAGTCTTGTCAGGGAATACATAATCGGAGGCCACCCAAAGACCCTGGTTCTTTTTGGCCGCTATGCTTTCATTGCCAATTACGGCGCGGACAGGATGGATGTGTTTGACCTCCCGGAGGGCAGGGTCATCATGCGAGCTCCCGCTGGCAAAAGCCCCTCTGGCATAGACATAACTCCGGACGGACAATACATTTATTTGACCAATTGGTTTGACCCTTCGCTCTCCATATACAGGGTGGAGTGGAAAAAGCCTGAATGATCAAAGCCCCCTGTAATCAAGCACATGGGGTAAATTCGGTTTTGCGCGGCCAAGGATTTCTTGAGGAAATGGATCACAGGGATTGTCCCTGATAGCTCTCCTGAATTAAAATTTTTAACTTATGATACCGCTTCTGGACCTCAAGAGGCAGTATGCCTCGCTGGATAAAGAAATAAACGAAGCTTTGGTGCGCGTTGCCGCATCCGGAAACTATGTCCTTGGCCCGGAGGTTAAGGCCTTTGAAGAGGAATTCGCCAGGTATGTTGGGGTTAAACATGCTGTTGGCGTTGGCAATGGCACGGACGCTTTGAGGATGGCGCTCAAGGCCCTGGATGTCGGGCCCGGAGACGAGGTGATCACCGTCCCCTTTACATTCGTGGCAACAGCCGAGGCCATAGCCGAGCTTGGTGCAAGGCCGGTCTTCGTTGACATAAATCCCAAGACCTTTAACATGGAACCTGACCTGGTTGAGAAGGCCATAACCCCCAGGACAAAGGGGATTCTTCCGGTTCACCTCTATGGCCAGGTAGCGGATACGGATACCCTAGGTAGGATATGCGAGGATCACGGCCTCTTCATGCTAGAGGATGCGGCGCAGGCCGCTGGCTCCGCCAGAAATGGAAGAAAGGCCGGTTCCATAGGGACTTCGGCGATATTCTCATTTTACCCAACGAAAAACCTTTCTGCCATAGGCGACGGAGGGATGATCACGACCAACGATAGTGAAATGGCCGAAAGGCTCAGATACCTCAGGGTCCACGGTTCCGCCAGGAAATACGAGCACTCCGAGCTGGGCTACAACTCACGGCTTGACGAGATCCAGGCGGCTGTTCTGAGGGTGAGATTACCCCACCTGGATACCTGGAACGCCAGGCGGAGGGAAATAGCCAGCATATATAACGCGGAGCTGGCCGGCCTGGTTGAGACGCCATTTGTTGAGCCTGGCTGTGAGCATACCTATCATCAATATACCATAATCGCTGACAGGAGGGATGAGCTCTCCGCTTTCCTCAAGGAGCGCGGAATAGGTAGTGCGATTCACTACCCATTGCCTCTTCACCTTCAGCCAGCGTTCGCCTATCTAGGTTATAAACCAGGGGATTTTCCTGTCTCAGAGAGCATGGCAAAGAGGGTGATCTCGCTTCCGGTGTTCCCAGAGCTCAGCGACCAGGAGGTCCTTGAGGTTGCGCGAGCCATAAAGGAGTTCTATTCTAGATGAGGATCCTCCCGAGATACAGGGCCTGCTTCGTCTGTGGCAGGAATAATCCCTGTGGTCTCATGGGGACATTCAGAACCGATGGTCAAAAGGTCTATTATGATTTTGTCCCAGGAGAACATCATGTTGGCTACAAGAACCGCGTCCACGGCGGAATAATATCTGCCGCGCTTGACGAGGCCATGGGCTGGGCGGTCTATGTAGCGACCGGAGGCAAGATGTTCTACACCTGGGAGATACGGGTCAGGTTTCTCGTGCCTGTCGGGCCAGGAATGAAACTCACGGTGGAGGCCGAATTTGGCAAAGCAGAGAGGGCATATTACACCTCGTCCGGGAAGCTCGTTGACGAGGGGGGTACCGTCTTTGCCAGGGCATGGGGTAAGTATGTCGCCATTCCGGATTCCGACGCCAGTGAGGTTCTGAGCTATCTGGACACCGAGATAGATAACCCAGGACAATAGATTTTCCCTTAATGCCCCCTTTCTCCCAATATTGCGCAGGTATGGCATGATCTGATGTTTCGGGTAGAGCTTGATATTAAGATTGCATATACTTTATAATCTGTATTCAACAAAAGGGATCGGATCATGGAAAAGCAAAACTTTTCGTATAACCAGTGTGGACACCCAATGAGAACCAAAGGATTGGCCTTCGTCGCCCTCGCATCCTTTCTGAAGGAGAGGTTTAATGAGGAGATACTCATACAGATCCTTGAGGACCTCGTTGATGACCCAGTGCTCTTTGTCTCTTCGCTCGATCCTTTCCGTTGGTATCCCTCGGAGCTCTTCAACCAGGTGTTTGAGGTGGTAGTTAAGGAGCTTGGAGAAGAAGACCCCGCGCTTCCCAGGGAAATAGGCGTCCACATAGGCAGACTTCACCAGAGCCTCTTGCCAGACGATTTCATCAGGGCGCCGAGGATAAATCTTCCGGCTATCCTGAACAGGTTCTGGCTAACATATCACGATCAGGGCAGTCTCAGCCTCGTAAAGGATGGCGAGGACCTTATTATCCGGATCAACTCTCCGCTAAACCTAACCGAGTCATACATTGAGTGCGTGGCAGGCTGGATAGAAAGCCTGATGATCGCCTGGGGAATAAAAAAATATGTGGTTGTGTCCTCGGATGAGCCAATGGAGATCAGGATGATCTGGACAGGGACCGGAAATTCCATCCATAATTCCAAGTGAGACCCCTGACAAACTAGTAATACCCAACTTCAACGCCTCATTTTTCGGAGGAATCAAGGCCGGGAAATTGGCACCATGTTCAGATGGGGTTCTCAGCGAGACCTATTCACATAC
>JBMFOM010000082.1:0-9242 GCA_049969615.1 Caldifarciminota bacterium | reverse complement strand
GAAACTGGTTGACCTCGTCTTCACAGTCCTCACTACGGGGGTCTATTATGAATAAAATATTGGAGGGTTGATAAAGTTGAACTATGAGCACATCCGTGGCGGGATTTTTCAGGGGTTTCCTAGAAATCGCTCCCAAAAGAGAGGTGGAATATCCAATTTGGTAGGCCGTCATCCTCCTTTGAGAGTATCTTTGCCCAGTTCGTCCTCCTGGCGAAGTCCGTCTTCAGTGTGAAATATCCCATGTAGAGCCTGAAGCCAAAACCAAGGCCAGCATAGAGGCCAGTGCCTCCAGGTGGGTCGTTAAGCCTGTAGAACCAGCCGTTTTTGGCAAATGGAATGAATGGTTCCCAATCAAACCAGGCTGATCCCATATCATAAAAAACAACCCCCCTTAGGCCGCCTATTTCTATGGGCAGGAAACCCAGCTTCAGGTGGTCAATTACGGGTATCCTGAGCTCTGCGTTGAAGAGGGTAAGGTTCTGGCCTGTGAACCAGTAATCAGGATAACCCCTTATGGTTGTAGCACCTCCGGCATAGAGTGGTATTGGTGTCTCCCCAAAACTGCGTCCCCCCTTTAGTCTCCACGCCCATATTCCCCTGGGGGTCATGCGCCAGTATTTTCTCAGGTCAATTATGCCAGTTTTTGTGTCCAGGCCCGAACCAGGCAGGCTCGTCCACAGGCCCGCAAAAGCCCTTTGCCCGGAAAGAGGCCTCGCCCCGTATGAATACAGTACATCATCGTGAACCAAACCCAGGTATGCCGTGAACTGGTTGTAATAGCGGGTCCTCAGTGGCTGATAAGCGTCGGACATGAAGAAATATCTATACCAGGTCAGGTAAGAATAACCTACACCGGCCTCTAGCCTCCTGAACCTGTTAAAGGGATAGTGGGCCGCGAATTGGACGCCGAGGTCCTTTTCAGACACAACCGTGTCTCCGTTCTCGCCAGGCCACCAGTAGAGGTTCCAGAACTGATACAGGTCAAGCCCATAATCCAACCTATGGGGTAACCAAAGGAACGCCAGGTCAAAATTGGCATCAGTTATATTCTGGGAATAAACATCGGTCATGAACTCTATGCGGAAATTTCCTAGAACATCAGAGAAACCCATCATGACCGTGCCGTAGGAACCGTATGCCGAAGAGTAGCTCATTCCGCCCGTGATCCAATCCATGCTCATTTTGGTCGTGTAGCGGGTTTTCGGGGCCTTCGCGTAGAGCGCGGTGTCCACAACCCGTGAGGGGGTTTCCATCACGGGGAGGTTCATCAATGGCTCAGGGGGTCCTGTCCTCACAAAGACATCATATCCCCCCTCCCAAAGCATTGAGAATACAAGCCTTTCTCTGTCGGTTGACCAGGAGAGGTCCTTTATCTCAGTTAGGAACTTGGTCAGGAGATAAAGGCTGTCAGAGCGCCAGAGAAGGAGATTGCGTGATCCCTGATATTCCCCGACGAACGCTATGCCGCCAGCATAATACACTGGCCAGCCCACGAAACCAAAGTAGGGCGAGAGCCGGGTTATCTCACCGGTGAAGAGGTCCATTTCCCATATGGCATAGCTTCCATATAGAAAGTTGTTCCCTTCCCTCTTGTCAGACGCGTAGAGCAGTTTGTGGCCATCTCGCGAGAAAGAAGGATCGCGTTCCTCAGCCTGGTCAAATGTCAGCTGGGTTATCTTTCCCGTCGAGAACCTGAACGAGTATAGGTCAGACGAACTGCCCTTTGTTCCAACAAAGACAATGATGTCTTCCTGTGGACTCCATACAGGGGTGTAGGCCGCGTCAACTCCGACCAAGGGTATTTTTTTTAGGGTCCTTCCGGTCTCTGCGTTGATTATGTGGAGAATGTCCGTCCTGGTTCCCTGGGATATAAAGGCCAGTTTTGAGCCGTCTGGACTAAAACATATCCCAGGTCTGAGAAGGTGGAGGTTTTCAAGGTCAGGGGTTTTCTGTCCAGTGACCAATCGCTTCAACACGCTGCCGTCTGAGAGGGACAGAAGATATATGTCCGTGTAGCCTGTTCTGTCCGATATTACCGCGAGCTTGTCGCCCCTGGGAGAAAGAGCAGGGCCCACATTCATCCAGCCCCTGTCCTTATTGTGATCCGTGAGTCGCTTGAACCTCTCAGTGGGGAACTCGTATTCCGCGACATAGCCATAGTATTTCTTCTTGTTGTAAAGGCTGAACTCCTTTGCGAGTTGCTCCATGTCCGTGTTCAGGACGCCCTTCACTGCCTCTGATATTGAGGGGTTTCCTGCTAATCGACCCAGGATTCCCTTTATCGCCTCCCTGCCATAGCGCTCCTCAAGGAATCTAAAAACTGCTTGGCCCTCCTTATAGACGATATAGCCGCTGTATTGCGCGAGCTCGTCCAGGGGAACCGCATAGTCGTTTATGACCGCGTCCCGCATGAAGCTTTCTGCGCTCTCGGACCAGCCTTCGGAGAGATATTCCGCGGATCCCTCCATTACCCAAAGAGGAACCTGTTGAACGGCGTATATGCCCATGCCTCCCCAGCGTTCCAGCATGATATACTGAAACACATGCACCAGCTCGTGCCTTAGAACATGCCTGAAGTCCTCGTATGATCCCATGTAGGGAACCACAACCCTTTTCTTGTATATCTCGGTGAACCCACCAACGCCCTCGTCCAGCAATTCCAGAATGATATTCGTGGCCTGGAAGTCTCTGGGGGATGAGTAAATTATCACTGGGACGGGATCTGTGGGTACCTTCGGGAACACCGCGGAATACTCTTCAAACGCCTCCTCAAGTATGGGTATGGAAAACTGGGCGAGGCGCTCCCCCCCGGTGTAGTAGTAGATGTCAAAGTGCTCGCTCTGGAGGACTTTCCAGTTGTAGTCCCTATACTGGACCTTGTTCTTGCCAAAGTAATAGGCAGGAGATAGGGATACCAGGGTGGCGAGCAGGATAAGCGCCTTTCTGGTCATGGGATTGACCCCTTGTTTGTTTCGTGAAGGATAAGACTCTTTCTCATGTGTCTCAGATTATAAGCCTCAGAAGGATTATGGCTCAACAGGGATTGGAAATGGTGATCCTTCACCCGGTTGGCCTGTTGGCCTACTACTGGCCCCGGATTGACCCTGGCCATTAAAATATGGGCATGAAGGATAGACATAGAAGAACGGGAACCACAGTAGAATTGGGAGATCTCGGTCTTGAACCGACCGGAAGACCTTGGTGTCCGCACTGTCTGAGCCAGAATCGAGCCTGTCCCACAATTCCTTTTCTTGAGCCACTCTCATGGGTAATTATGCTTGACCCTGGGGCAACAGGGGGGTAAAACTGGAGTTAGGATTGTTTGGGGGTTCCTCCGCCTGAATTTCTCTTATGTGTAAGAAGGGCGGTGGGCCTTGAGGTGGCCTAGGAGCTTACGGGGGCGAGAATCCTTCCCTTGTTTTCCTGGCCTTGGAGCATACGGATACCATGTAGTCTTTTCATGTTGTAAGCAAGAGCTATGATGGCCCATTCGCATTCCACGGAGTCATGGCCTCGGAGCCTAAACCCCCTTATGCCCATAACCTCCTTTATGAAGCCTATGACCGACTCTACTGTTCTTCCCCTCTCCTTGTATAGGGTCTTCGCGGTGTCCTGGGCCATCCTCTTTCGCAGATTCTGTCTTGCCCTCTCGTGGTGGTCGGTTAAGATTGTCATGGCCTTGTGATTCCTCGTATTGAAGCACCTCTCCCTCATGGGACATTTCTCGCATTCCTTCTCGCTGGCCTTGTAGAGGACAACATCTTGGTTTTCCCAGCTCCTTCTCAGAACCTTTCCCTGCGGACATGTAAATGAGTCCTCGTCGGGATTATATTTGAAAGCCTCCTTCTTGAAATACCGACCCTTTCTGCCAGAGGGCTTTTCCTTTACATAGGCCTTTACCCCCATGCTCTCAGCCTCCTCAAATGACTTGCCTGAAGCATACCCAGGGTCAGCCAGGACCTCATCGGGTAGCCTGCCGACCGTTTCCTCTACTCCCTTTATGTTGGGGATGAGTTCCCCTTGATCCGTTATTGTGTGCGGAACCCTCGCACAGACTATCATCCTGCTTTGGTGTTCAACTGCTATCTGGGCGTTGTATCCGAGGATTGTCTTGCCATGCCTGGCTATCGTCCTGGCATCCGGATCCGTGGTGGAAAACCTGGAGTCCTTGTCCACCTTCTTGCCCCGCTCATTCTCCAGTCTTGCCTTGACCCTCTTCACGGCAGAGTCTATCGCCTTTGACCTCCTGGCCTTGTCCCGAAGCTTCTCAGGCAAGCTATAGCCATCGTGTTCGCCGAGCTCAGAATCCTCCCTCCTGTCTGTTTCCTCACATTCCTTGAGGTATCTCTCTATTTCCTCGTCTATGTCCTTTTTTATCTTCTCCCAGTCTGAGAGCCTCCTGGCGTCCCAGCTTGAGGCATTAGCCTTCATCTGGGTGCTATCGACTGAAACCCTCTTCAGGGTGATAACGCCCTCCCTCACCATCATGTCCGTGAATGTGCTGAGGAGTTCCTTCAGCTCAGCGAGGTTGTCCTTTCTGAACCTGTTTATGGTCCTGAAGTCAGGCCTCTGGAACCCTGAGAGGTATATGAACTCTACATGGGAGATAGCCGCTCTGGCTATCTGTCTTGAGCTGGTTATTCCGTTCATGTATCCGTAGAACAGGAGCTTGAGCATTAGCCTGGGATCGTATGCCTTTTGGCCGAGATAGCTGTATCTCTCCGCTATCTTCCCGATGTCCATCCTCTCCACATATTCGTCCACCAACCACATCTGGGCGCGCGGGTCTATGAACTCCCTTATGTCAGGGGGCAACAACATGGGCTGGTTCTGGATATAGGGCTTAAACTTGCTTGCTTCAATCATACCCAAATTATAAAGCAACCATTCAAAGGGCCGGTAGTTGGCCCATATGGAGGCAATAGCTTTGGGACAGGCTCAACTTTGTTCCTGGCCTTCAGGCTCTCAAGGTCCTCGTATGTCTTGGTTGATTTGAATCTCTCCTCAACGAGGAACTCCTTCTGGTAGTAAGATGAGATCCCCGAAGAATCTCGGTTTGTCCCTGGCCCCTATCCGAAAACCTCATCATAGCTAGAAGAGAACCGTGAAAAAATGCCCTCGTGAAGGGATTTTTCAGGTGGCCCCTATTAGAAACCCGTTCCCTTGGACAAAGCGCTCCTGGCTCAGATCAGTAAGTTATTACCACTTTATCAGGGGTCTCGTAGCCATTGAGGCCCTCTCTGGGCCCATCTTTGTCCTTGCTTTTGATCGCAAAATCGCTGGCCCGGCCAATATTTGCTTTTGATCCATGACCCTGCCTTGCCTTATAATCTCAGTCGTGCCGGAACAGATAATACCTTCCCCAATAACCGAAGAGATGCGCACCTCATATCTGGATTACGCCATGAGCGTGATAGTGGGGCGCGCCCTGCCGGATGTCAGGGATGGCCTGAAGCCCGTGCAGAGGCGAATTCTCTTTGCGCTGCGGGAGCTCGGCCTCACCCCAGACAAGCCTTTCAGAAAATCCGCCACAGTCGTGGGAGAGGTCATAGGAAAGTATCACCCCCACGGAGAGTCCGCTGTTTATGACGCGCTGGTCCGGATGGCACAGGATTTTTCCCTGCGCTACATGCTCGTTCAAGGACAGGGCAATTTTGGCTCAATAGACGGAGACCCGCCAGCCGCATACCGATACACCGAGGCGAGGCTGTCCCGCGTCGCGACAGAGCTCCTCTCTGACATAGACCAGGAGACCGTTGATTTTGTCCCGAACTTTGACGGCAGACTTCAGGAACCGGTTGTCCTACCATCAGCATTCCCGAACCTGCTTGCAAACGGTTCATCCGGCATCGCGGTTGGCATGGCGACGAACATCCCTCCTCACAACATATCCGAGCTCGTGGACGGACTCATAGCGCTTATAGATGACCCGGAACTCCCGGACGAGAAACTATTCTCCTTGGTCAAGGGCCCGGACTTTCCCACCGGCGGAGTTATTCTGGGCGAAAGGGGCATAAGGGACGCCTACACGACCGGCAGGGGTAGGATAGTTGTTAGGGCAAGGTACAAGATAGAGGAAAAACCCAAGAAATCCCCTGACATCGTCTTTACCGAGATACCATACATGGTCAGCAAAACCGTTATAATAGAACAGATAGCCGCGCTGGCCCGCGAGAAAAAGATTGAGGGCATAGCGGATCTCAGGGACGAATCGGACAGGGAGGGAATGAGGATAGTCCTGGAGCTCAAGAAAGGTTTTGACCCGGAGGTTCTGGTTAGGCAGTTATTCAAACACACGGCCCTCCAGACCACTTTTGGCGCGATACTGCTCGCGCTGGATGGACTTCAGCCCAGGCTAATGTCCCTCCGGGACATGATGATGAAGTTCTTAGCCCACAGGGAAGAGGTCATCACCAGGCGCACCAGGTTCCGGCTGGCCAAGGCCCAAGCAAGGGTGCATATCCTTGAGGGCTTTTTAAAGGCACTGGACATAATTGACGAGATAATAGCATTGATAAGAGCGTCCGAGGAGGCCGCATCAGCGAGGGATTCCTTAATGAAGGATTTTGGCTTCTCCGAGACACAAGCAAAGGCCATCCTTGAGATGAGGCTCTCGCAGTTGACAAGGCTTGAGGGAGACAAGATCAAATCCGAATATGACGGTCTCCTGAAGGATATAGAATATTACAACTCCCTGCTTTCTGATCGTTCGCTCCTTCTGTCGGTCATAAAGGAAGAGCTATCAGACATAAAGAAGAAATTTGGGGACGAAAGAAGGACAACCATAGCACCTGAGGAGGGCGATTTTGAGGCAGAGGAACTCATACAGGAAGAGGATGTGGTCGTCCTGGTGACCAAGGAAGGCTATATCAAACGCATTCCTCTTCGCCAATACAAAACATACAGGCGTCGGGTCCAGGGAAGGAGCGCGCTCTCAACCTACGAGGACGACTGGCCTATAGCCACGAAAATCGCCTCAACCCACTCCTATACCATGTGGATAATGAACAACGGCGCGGCCTACTGGATGAAGACCTATCGGGTTCCACAGGCCAGCTTCGGTGCGAAGGGCAAGCCCCTGAGTCTCTTCTTCAAAACCAGGGAGGAGGAGCATGTCGTTGACGCACTGGTCTTTGACCCGGAGGCTGACTCGGAGAAGTTTCTGGTCATAGGCACCCGAAAGGGCCTCATAAAGAAGGTAAAATTCGCCGATGTGCTGAGGGGCCGCAAGGGCACCCCTGTCATAATATTCAAGGAAGGCGACTCCGTCGCGGACGCGGTTTTGGTCTCAGAGGAGGATGTGGTCATGGCAAAGGAGGATGGCAGGGCTGTGCGGCTCAGGCTAAAGGACATACCAACGAGGTCAAGGAGGGCCGGCGCGGTCAAGGGAACCACTGGCGCGCCTGTGGTCTCCCTCGTACCGGTCGGCAAAAAAACCATCCTCTTCACCATAACCGAACACGGCTGTGGGAAACGTTTTGATCCCAACCAGGAAGATAATGGCAGACTGCAACTCCATCCCCTTGGCAGAGGCTCAAGAGGGGTTGTGGTTCAGCGCGTCACCGAAAAGACCGGCAAGCTGGTAAAACTCCTCGCTTGCGAGGACGAGGGCCAGATGGTCGTACTGACAGAGGGCGGCGTTTCAGCTCGCATAGATGTCTCCGGCGTCCCGGAATACCGGAGGAATTCCCGGGGCGTTGGCATAATGACTGTTACCAAAGGGGACAGGGTCGTAGATGCGTCTTTGGTACCCCGTCAGGAGGAATAGGCCGCCCTTACTCTCGCCTCCTCATAAACCTCAAGATACTCGGAGAGCTTCTCCGGCCCCCATGCAAACCGCTTTCCAAAACCTGCTATGCGTTCCCTGTTCCAGTCCCTTAGAAGGGCATCGGTCACCCCCCTAGCAATGTCATATGGGTCACGAGAATCAACCAGAACGCAATTATCGGGGCTGATCAGCTCTGAAGGTATATTCCTGTCCGCGAGAAACGGCGTGCCACAGAGCATTGCCTCCATGTAGCTCAGGGCAAAACCCTCGGAGTGACTCGGCAGGGCAAAGAGGTCTGCGGCGTTGTAATACAGCGCCATTGTCTCCCTCGGAACCGGCCCGATGAGGCTCACGCCCTCTGATAGTCCGAGTTCCCCTATCAAAGCCCTGGCCTCTGGCTCTTTTGGCCCATAACCTATCATAACAAGCAGGGCGCGCTCCCTCAGGAACGAGAATGCCCTTATAAGTTCCTGTTCCCCTTTTCTACCCGTCATTATACCGGAGAAAAGAACAATCCTCCTACCGTAGGGAAGGCCCAGCTCTGCCCTTGCCTTTTCTCTCGGTATCATGCCAAAAAACCGCGGGCTAACAGCGTTTATTATCACCCTACAGGGCGTGTCCCACAAAAGGCCAAGGGCCTTTGCCTCTTCAAGCACATGCGGGTGAACCGCGATTATTGCATCCGAGAGCCTCATACTATCACCAAAGAGTGCCCTCATCCTCGCCAGGCCCTCAGGATCAGCCCCAGAATATGTCAGGTCGTGAAGGGAGTGCACCGTGAGGACAACCGGCCCCCGGTAGCCCAGGGCCCGGGCAACCGGGACGAAGAAAAAAGACGGTATGTGCGAGTGAATGAGGTCCGGCCTGGCCGCATCCAGGAGGTTCCTGACCCAATATGCTTTGCCCAGGCCCTTGAACCATCTACCCCTTGAGGTATTCGCTGACCTCACGATGTCCATTGAGGGCCTTGCCTTCAGGGCAAGCGAGAATGCCTCCCTTCCCCTCGCGAAGCGGTGAACCTTTATTCCGTCAGAAACTGTGTCTGTTCCGCGCCTGTTCCAGGCCATCACCTCAACATGGTGGCCTGCGTCCATGAGGGCCTCGGATAGCTCCCATATGTGTGTCGCTATTCCTCCGGCGGATTCTCCGCCCTTTTCAGGGGGAACATAGCCTACTTGAAGAACCCTCAAGTTTTCCTCCCTGCCTGAAGCCTATAAAAATCCAGACAAAGACAACCTGACATCTTTTTCTCGTTCATGGACAAATGATAACCCAGTTTCCTATGCAGGATCATGTATTTAGGCACTCGGCGAGACCGAACAGGACCGTAGCAACGCTCATAAGTCATTGTGCTTCTCAGACTATCCCAACTATCTCCCGCGAAGGATATGCGCATAGTGATCCTTCTACCTTCTGGTCTAACTGACCTGTTCCCCCCTTACCCACACCCGCTCGGGGGTTGAATCAACTGAAC
>JBMFOM010000081.1:0-9304 GCA_049969615.1 Caldifarciminota bacterium | reverse complement strand
GCCCGGATGCCCCAGGATTTATCCTGGGGAGACTCAGGAGCTCACCAGAACGCCGAACTTGTTCGGCGAAAACCCTTTTTATCCGAAAGCCTCATCATAGCCAGAAGAGAACCATGAGGAAATGTCCTTGTGGCGGGATTTTTCAGGGGGTCCCTCTTAGAAACCTGTTCTCTTGGAGGAAGTGCTCCTGACTCAAATCAGTAAGTTATTGCTACTTTATCAGGGGTCTCAATAAACCATCCTCAAGATGTTCGTTTCTTGCCTGGTGGCTCATATATCGGAGTCCCAATTTCCCTCATCCTGAGTCTTCCCCTGGAAAACAGGTTCAGCCTGTGAAGCCCTGTCCTGTAATATTCTTCATTGATCTCAGCGCCAACAAAACGCCTTTTGCGTTTGAGGGCCGCGATAGCCGTGGACATGACTCCCATAAAGGGGTCAAAAACCCACTCCCCCTCATTTGTCAGGGCTAGGACAAGCCTTTCGGCGAGCTCAACGGGGAACTGAGCCGGGTGTTGGGTTTTCTCGGGGTGATTCCACTTGACATTGGGTATATCCCACACATCGGTCGGGTTCTTGCCAAGTGGGTTGCAGGAGGGCTTGCCTCTGTTTGGCCCTTTGTGAAATTTCTTGCTGGGGTATTTCTGGGGAACCCTGACAGCGTCAAGGTTGAAGATAAAGGGTTCGCCCTTTGTGAACCACATGATCACCTCGTAGCGGCCCGAAAACCTTTTGGACGCGTGGAGGCCGTGCCTGAAGTGCCAGACTATCCGGT
Source organism: Caldifarciminota bacterium (assembly GCA_049969615.1). GTDB lineage: Bacteria > Hydrothermota > Hydrothermia > JBDRYB01 > JBDRYB01 > JBDRYB01. The sequence goes on along the minus strand of JBMFOM010000081.1, from coordinate 8,532 downwards.
TGCGCATTGTAAGCCCGAGATCCCTGAATATGGGATAAAGGAGATAATCTATGGGGATGATACTCAGGCACTTGCCTTCTCCACCCCTTTCTTCCTCGGTAGATACTTCCCTATGTATTCCCTGCGTATCTTGGTCAGCTCGCCCTCCGGCATTTCTGAAAGCAATCTCCAACCCACCTCAAGGGTTTCTTCTATTGTCCTGGCATCCGTGCCCTGGCCGATCATCTCGGCTTCAAACCTGTCCGCGAACCGAAGATACATCCGGTCCATGTCCCCGAGCGCGTCCTCGCCAACGATGGCAACCAGCCGGCGCATGTCCTTTCCTCTCGCGTATGCGGCGTAGAGCTGGTTTGACCACTCCCGGTGATCCTCCCTTGTTTTGCCGGGGCCTATGCCCTGGTTCATTAACCGCGAGAGGCTCATCAGCACATCAATTGGCGGGAAAACCCCTTTGCGGTGCAGTTCCCTGGAGAGGAATATCTGGCCTTCGGTTATATAGGCAGTAAGGTCCGGAATTGGGTGGGTAATGTCGTCGTCCGGCATGGTCAGGATGGGTATCTGGGTTATACTCCCCTTACGCCCCTTGATGCGCCCGGCACGCTCGTAGATGGTCGCCAGGTCGGTGTAGAGATAACCAGGATAGCCGCGGCGGCCCGGGACCTCGTCCCTCGCGGCTGATATTTCACGGAGGGCCTCCGCGTAGTTGGTCAGGTCTGTGAGTATGACGAGAACATGGTAATCAAGGTCAAACGCGAAATATTCGGCCGCTGTAAGCGCGAAGCGCGGGGTAAGGATTCGCTCTATGGTGGGGTCATCGGCAAGGTTTATGAAGGCTATGAACCTTGAACCAGCACCCATTTCCGCGAATTCATTCAGGAAGAAGGCGTATTCACGCTGGGTAAGGCCTATAGCCCCCAGGACAACGAGGAACTCCTCGCCCTCTCCCCTTACCGTCGCGTGGCGCATTATCATTGTGGCTATCTCGTTAGCGGGCAGGCCCGCGCCGGAGAATATGGGTAGTTTCTGGCCACGGACCAGGGTATTGAACCCGTCAAGCGCTGAGATGCCTGTCTGTATAAAATCCTGGGGACGGCCCCTCGCGATGGGGTTTATGGGCGCGCCAACTACGGGCAGGCGCTTTTCGGGAACAACAGGGGGCAGGCCGTCTCTGGGCAGGCCGCGTCCGTTGAATATCCGGCCTATCATGTCCCTGGATACTCCAAAACGGACAACATCCTCCCTGAGCCTAATCCTCGCGGTGGCAAGGTCAAGACCCAGGGTTCCCTCCAGGACCTGTATGACCGCGAATTCCCTGTTGACCTCAAGGACCTGGCCGGCCCTCTCGGTTCCGTCGCCCAGAATGATGTCCACCTGCGCGTTGTAGGAGAGCTCCTGCGCGCCGTGAACAACGAGCAAGGGTCCAGAAATATACCTTACATCCGTGTATTCCTTTGTGGTGAGGTCTTCCCTTTCTTCGGGCATGGGTAAATTATACACCCACTTCCCGCGCAGGATCATTTATTTGCGGAGACCGAGGGCAAACCGGGATTTTTCAGGGGTTTCCATAAGCAAATCCCGCCGCATAAACAAATATGTGTCGCCCGCGTTTGCGCGCCGGCCCTTTCCTGTATTAAACTTTATGGGTGAAGGTTTCTTTTCTGGTCCCGGCGTTCAACGAGGAGGAGTGCTTGCCCCTCCTGGCGGCCGAGATCGCTGATTTCATTGAGAAAAACGCCCTTTCGGGCCAGCTGGAGTGCATCATAATTGACGATGGTTCCTCTGACAGGACATACCAGGTTGGGCTTGAACTCTCAAAGACTCACCCTTTTATCAAGCTCCTCCGGCACTCCGCCAATCTCGGCAAAACCCAGGCCCTCATAACAGGCGCCAAGCGCGCGACGGGAGAAGTGCTCGTCATATTTGACGCTGACCTGCAATACTCGGTTGAGGACGCGTGGAGGCTCGCCCTGCGCGTCGGGGAGGGCTGGGACATAGTTGTGGGCTGGAAACAGGGTGATTACCAGAAAAAATTCGTCTCCTGGGTCTACAACAGCCTCTCGCACTGGCTTTTCTCCTTACCCATACACGACATGAATTCCTTGAAAGCGTTGAAGGCAGAGGTATTCCCGCACCTAGGCCTTCGGAGGGACTGGCACAGATACATAGTTCCCTTGGCCGTTGAGAAGGGTTTCACTGTCACCGAGGAGAAGGTCAACTTGCGGCCACGCGCGGCCGGAAAGAGCAAATACACAGGATTCTGGCGCATTGTGATCGGTTTCGCGGACCTCCTGGCGGTAAAATTCCAGCTGACCATAATGCGCAAACCCTTACTCTATTTGGGTACAGCTGGTTTTCTATCTGGCCTCGCGGGAGTGCTCGTTGGCATCGCGGCCATCCTGATAAGATACATCGCTGGCGTGGGCTACAGGCCCGCGCTGTATCTGGTTATTCTGCTCGTCATATCCGGCCTCATGCTTATAAGCATGGGATTGGTTGGCGAGCTGGTCGCGGGAATACAGGACCAGCTTGAGGCAAGGGACAGACCGTGATCGGTTGCTCGCCGCTCCCTGCTCCTTGTTCCTCAAAACCAGGAACCAATTTTGGTCGGCTTTTTAGCCTTGGCGATGGAGAACATCCCATAGTTGTGGTCAAAAAGACCTCCTGCGGCCCACCAGGAACCCCAAAATGATTCTCCGGCTCGTTCTAACCATCCTCGCTCTCGGGTCCCTCTTTGCCCTTGAGATAATCCTCGGCCCCGGTGGATTACCGGACGGCCTGCTGTTTTCTCTCAGGCTGACCAGGGCCCTTTTGGCTGTTTTCGTTGGGGCCAGCCTCTCGGTCTCAGGCGCGGCACTGCAGTCTCTCTTTCAGAACCCGCTGGCAGACCCGTATGTCCTGGGAACCGCTTCCGGCGCCGCGCTCGGATATGCCGTCGGTTTCTTCTTTGGTTTGGGCAACCCTGGCGTCCTTTCGGTTCCGGCCGCGGCGGGTGCTGTGGGTTCCCTGTTCGTTGTCTATGCCCTATCATCGGTCAGGGGCAGGCTCTCAGGAACCCGGATGCTCCTGGCGGGCGTAATGGTGGGGTTTTTCGCGTCCGGACTGGTCGCGGTCTTTATGATCCTGGCAAAAGCCGAGGTCATAAAAACCTTCTATGTCCTGTGGGGAAACCTCGGCATAGTCTTAACCAGCGGGGACATCCCCTACCTCGTCGTCCTGGCCACGGTGATTCTCGCGGGGATGACCACGCTCGTGCTCACGGCCAGACATTTGGATGCCCTCAGCCTCGGCGAGACCGAGGCACTCTCTCTTGGTGTGAATGTTCAGGCCCTCAAGGCTATAATCTTCGTCACCACGGGGATCATGGTCGGCCTCGCGACATCCGTCGTTGGCGCGGTCGGGTTTGTGGGGCTTGTTGTCCCACACATGGCGAGGAGGCTCCTCTCCCCGAGACACTCGGTTCTCCTGCTTGGCTCAGCTATGGGAGGAGCCATACTCGTCTTGGGATCAGACCTCATCCTTAGGCTCGCTGGGTTTTATCAACTTCCAGTCGGGGTCATAACCAGCTTGGTCGGGGTCCCGTTTTTCCTTTACATCATGAGGACGAGGCCAGCGGGAGGCGGCTCGTGAATTCACAGCACAAGGCTCCCATGAATCTGAGGGAAACTGCCATTGCCCTTTTTCGCGCGGGAACCCAGAGGGTCCTGCCGGAGAGGGTCTTGCTGGAACCACTGAGAAACCTTGGCCCGAGCGAAAGGATTCGCCTCATATCCGCGGGCAAGGCCGCCGCGCCCTCCGCGCGGGTCGCCGCGGAAATCCTGGGCAGAAGGCTCGTGGGTGGATTGGTGGTCTCGCCGGAGGATTGCGATATATCCGGGCTTGAGACCATAAAGAGTTCACATCCCATCCCGGACGAGAACTCCATTCTTGCCGGAGAACGCGCTCTTGAACTGGCTCGTTCTGCCGGCGAGGATGAGACCCTGCTCATTTTGCTCTCGGGAGGCGCGTCAAGCCTGATGGAAGCACCCATTAGGGGAATAGCCCTTGAGGAATTGCAAAAACTCTACGGATTCATGCTCAAATCCGGCCTCAGCATCCACGATACAAACACGGTGAGGCGACACCTTTCGCGGATAAAAGGCGGGGGCCTGGCGGTATCATGCCGTGCTAAGAGGCTCCTCGCCCTGATTATATCAGATGTGGTTGGGGATAGGCTGGAAGACATAGGCTCAGGCCCAACCGCGCCTGACCCCACCCTGAAGGCCGAGGCAATCACGATACTGAAGAGGGCTGGCATATGGCACGATCTGAGCGTCCAGACGCGCGAGGCCGTTTGGAACGCGGCCGAGACCCCAAAGCCGGATGACCCACGTTTCCTTCGTGTTCAGAACATCATAGTGGCTAACAATCACACGGCCTTGTTGGGCATAAAGGATAAGGCGAGAGAAATGGGCTACGAGGCCACTATAATCACGGGCGCGCTTCAGGGAGAGGCTAGGGAGGTTGGGTTCGCTGTGGGGGGTATCCTCGCGGGTATCGCGGGTGGAAGTTCTGACCTATCGGGCCGAAGGGCCTGCCTGATATTCGGCGGAGAGACAACGGTTAGCCTCAGGGGCGATGGCTCCGGAGGCAGGAACCAGGAGCTCGCGCTCGCCTGTGCGCTTGCCATAAAGGGATTGAGGGGGGTCGCGATCGTCGCGTTCTCCACGGATGGCAGGGACGGCCCGACTCCGGCCGCTGGGGCTTTTGCCGATGGCGAGACATGCTTGATCGCCCACGAAAAGGGCTTTGATCCCCTTGAATTTCTTGAGAGAAACGACTCATATAATTTTTTCAGGAGGGTCGGCGGCTTGATTGAGACCGGGCCAACCGGCACGAATGTGGCGGACTGCGTAATCCTCCTCTCACAAGGCATGTAGGCGCGCTTCGCCTTTATGGACAACAGATCTTTGGTAGCAGGTCTTTAGGCTGAAAATCCTAATCAGGAAAGGGTTATGTCTCTATTCCTCCAGGAGTTTTTCCACCTCTTTCCTGAAGAATGATAGCTCGTGGTATCCCACGACCTTCTGCCTTATGGTCATGTCCTTGCCGATTATAAAGGTCGTTGGGATGGCGCTTATGCCTCCGTATGCTTTTTCAACCTGTGGGGTTCCTATCACAATGGGATAATTGACAGCGTTCTTGCTGACGAACTTCTTGACCTCCGAGACATCATCGTTGACCACTATCCCGATTATCATGAGGCCTGCCCCCTGTTTTTCGGCGAACAACTGCTTGAAATGAGGTATTTCCTCCCTGCATGGCGGGCACCAAGTTGCCCAGAAGTCAAGGATGACGACCTTTCCCTTATAGTCAGAGAGTTTTATGGTGTCCCCCTTTATGGAAACCAGGGTGAAATCCGGCGCGGGTTTGAAGTTGCTCGCGGACGCCCGTGCGGTATCCGGTACCTGCGACACGGCGTCCGGGTTCGCTGATGTCGTTTCTGCGGACCGGCTTCCCCCGTTCGTTTCCTGGTTTCCAGAGGGCCTCTTGCAACAGGATGCACCCAGTAGGAGTACGATCATGACGAAAAGAACAGCCTTTCTCATAGTGAGAAAGTTTAACGCTGCTGCGAAGGTCGGATCAATAGCTAAAAGCTCTAGAGGGACCCTGAATCCCCTCTCGCGCAGGATCACACATTCCGAGGTCGTGCTGAGAGGTATCATGTGGGCCTGAGCGCCTGATAATTCAAGGCTTACAGCCCACACTAAAATCTGTGTTGAATATAGCGCACCCCGTGGGATATAATTTGCTCCTTGAACCTGATCCTCAGAGTGATAGTCGGCGCGGCCCTGGCCGTTATTTTTATCCTGCTCTTGTGGATAGGGGGCGAAGCCTTCAGCCTCGCCATCATCCTGTTCATACTTGGCGCGCTCTGGGAGTTCTACGGCCTGGGCCAGGCAGGCCACGCGCGGCCATACCGTTTCACCGGCATGGCCGCGGGCGTAATACTCATGGCATATGCCCATTATCAGGGCATGGACGCGGGTGCGCTCCTGATAATAGCGGCCTCGGCATTCATATTGCTGGGGATTCACCCCTTCCTGGCCGGAGCTGAGGCCAGGGATTGGAAAGATGCCTCGTTCTCGATCACGGGCTATCTCTACACCGCACTACCGGGCGCCATAGCCATCTCATTGCGCCGGAGCGAGGCCCTCGCGGTTGCGGCGTTCCCCTTCCTCGTCATATGTGTATTTGACATATTCGCCTATTTCGCCGGCAAGGCAGTGGGCGAGCGCAGACACAGGATATTCCCACGGATAAGTCCGGAAAAGAGCTGGGAGGGGTTCGCCGGCGGATTGGTCTTTGCGTGCGCCGCGGGCGCGTTGGTCAACCTGCTGATTGGTTGGCCGTGGCACAAGGCGATCGCGATAGCCGGGACTATTGCCTCCGTCGGGCACATAGGGGATTTCTTTGAATCCTCGGTCAAACGAGATGTCGGGGTGAAGGACTCGTCCCGGCTCCTGCCGGGCCACGGCGGAATCCTGGACAGGATAGACGCCCTGCTGTTCGCGATACCAGCGTATTACCTCGTAATAAACCTATGGAAATGATTGGATTTCAGGGCATATGCGAGCATCGGGTGGAACCGGCCTGCGCGGCCTCGTGTTTTTCCTCATGGAAATAAAGGAATTTCAGCGGATAATCCGCGAGACCTATGGCGAAAAGGACTCGCACAGAGGCCTTTGGCCGACATTCGGCTGGCTTGTAGAGGAGATCGGCGAGCTGTCAAAAGCATTAAGGGGGGCCAACAGAGAGGAACTGGAAGGGGAGTTCGCGGACGCGGCGGCTTGGCTTTTCACGGTTGCAAATCTGGCTGGGATTGACATGGAAAACGCCCTTAGGAAATACGGGACAGGCTGTCCGAAGTGCGGGAAGACCCCGTGCGAATGCCCGGAGCCGGAACGCGGGTGCGGCTCAATCTGGTTTATAATTTAGGCCTATGCCTGACAAAAAACTCCTCATTATAGGCGCGGGGCCGGGTGGTTATGTCGCGGCCCTGCGTGGTGCACGGTTGGGCTTTGATGTGACCCTGGTTGAAAAGGATAATGTGGGCGGAGTTTGCCTGAATGTTGGGTGTATTCCCACGAAAGCGCTTCTTTCTGCTACCGAGCTCGGCCACGATGCGGCTCACGCCGGCGCGATGGGCATTCTCTCTGATGTGAGGTATGACCTAGAAAAGCTTGATTCATTTAGGGAATCCTGCGTTAAGAAACTCACCGGCGGCGTTGAATTTCTCATCAAGAAAAACGGAGTCAAACTGGTCAGAGGCGAGGCTGTTTTCGCTGGTCCGGAGGCTGTCTCCGTTGGCGGAGAGGAATTCCTCTTTGACCACGCTATAATCGCTTCCGGCTCTGCGCCCATAGAGATACCGGGCTTTCCCTTTGACGGGGAAAGGATAATAACATCCACGGAAGCCCTTTCCGTGAGGCAAATACCCGAAAGGCTCCTCATAATCGGCGCTGGAGTCATCGGCCTTGAAATAGCCACCATATATTCGCGGCTCGGTTCCCAGGTTGAGATAATAGAGATGATGCCGGGGTGCCTGCCCGGCATGGACAAGGACCTTGTCAGGCTCTCCGAGGCCGAGATGAAGAAACTGGGCGTGAAATTCAATTTCAACTCCCTGGCTTCTGCCTGCGCAGCATGCGAGGGTGGCCTTGCGGTTGATTTCACCTGTGCTGGAGAGGCCAGGCGGGCCGAAGTAGACAGGGTGCTCGTTTGCGTTGGCAGGAGACCGAATTCGGCTGGCCTAGGCCTTGAAAAGGCTGGGGTTGAGACAACAGAAAAGGGCTTCATCAAGGTTGACGAAAGCCTGAGGACAACCAATCCCAAAATTTTCGCCATAGGCGATGTGATCGGCGGCCCACTCCTCGCCCACAAGGCATCCGCGGAGGGCCTACAGGTCGTTGAGAACCTTGCCGGCGTCTCCGAGGGAAAGAGGTTTAGGTTTATCCCCGGAGTTGTCTATACTGATCCTGAGCTCGCGTCGGTGGGCGCGACCGAGGATGATCTCGTTGCCTCCGGGGTTCCAATAAGGATTGGAAAATTCCCCTTCGCGGCCAACGGCAGGGCGATTGCCGCAGGCAAGACCTCCGGATTCGTTAAGATCATAGCTCATGCCGATACTGACTATATACTCGGCGCGCACCTCGCGGGACCACATGTCTCGGAGATGATAGCGGAGCTCACGCTTGCAATGGAGGCAGGGGTGAAGGCGTGCGATCTCGGCAGGGTCGTCCACCCGCATCCCACGCTTTCCGAGGCGATAATGGAGGCCGCGGAGGACGTTCACAGGGCCGCGGTGCACATATTCAGGGTGTAAGTCTATTGGAACTGAAACTCCTCTATGTTCGCGACCCTGATCTCCTCTAGGTGGAGGTCTAAGGTATAGACCTTTCCATTCTTTATCACAACCGTGATCCTTCTACCTTCTGGTCTAACTGACCTGTTCCCCCCTTACCCACACCCGCTCGGGGGTTGAATCAACTGAAC
>JBMFOM010000080.1:0-9384 GCA_049969615.1 Caldifarciminota bacterium | reverse complement strand
CTTTGTCTTGTTTATGGGGGAGGGCCATATTTTGGCCCAAAACCCCATCTCCGCGCCTACTGAGAGGGAATGGAACCGCACGAGTCCTCCTCATAGAAATCCCTTAGCCCGAAACCTTATCATCTGGTCGCTTAGAGTTATTTCGAGCGATTGAAGACCCTAAGGTTAGGGTTTAGTTTTGAGCGAAGAGGTGGGCAAAGGATCACAAAGTTTCCCCGTAGAGTTCTTTCCTCTTGGCCTCAAGAAATGTCTCAGGCCTCCCCACAAACCCAGCGGCTGTGGTAATCCTGACGCCACAGGCCTCTCCCAATTCAAGGACAGCGGCCATCTTCTCCCGCCAGTGCAGGTCACGAAGCAGGTGGTGCTCAAGGATAATGACCTCTGGTTTCAGTTCTTTTACGAGTCGCGAGAGGTAGCCGACAGAAACGTTCAGGTCGCCCACCCCCATGTAGGTCAGTGGCCCATCAATGTAAAGCACCTGTGGACGATTGTCCGCGATGAAGGCAAACTGTACCTGGGTTTGTATCCCGCCCACATCTGAGGCATAAACAAAGCTGTCTTGCCCGCGCCGTATAGTCAAGGATATTACCCAACCCGTCTTCGCCCCTTCCTGGCCGTGTGGCAATGGTTCCGAAAAGATCAACTCGGTTTCGCCAAACCGGAAGTTCTTTTCATCGGCTGGAGAGAATTCAAGGCCTTTCAGGAACTCTTCTGCCCTCCTCCTTTGATTGAGATTTATAGTGTTCTGGGGATCCTTGACCAAGAGTGTTTTACCCTGCAAGAGCTCAGGATGCTTGGGGTTCAAGTGATCGTAGTGATAGTGGGTTATCACGACGACATCAGCCTCGGTAAGCGCGGCTGATATGGTCTTCCAGGCAAGATCGAGGGCATCATACTCAAGTCTGTGCGGCGGGAGGCCATATCTCCTAGGACCAAGGGCACAACCAGGGTCTATCACGATTGAGACCTCTGGAGTTTTTGCCAGAACCGAGGAGCTTCTGACACCGGGCCAGCTCTCGGACGCGAGGGGAAATATCTCCATCAACAGGAAATTATAACCCAGATTGAACGGCAGGCTACAAGGATTGAGAATTATTGTGATCCTTCACCCGGCTGACCTCCCTTGCCCTGTCCAAGTTGGGGCAAGGGCCACGGTTATTCTAAAGGCCGTTTGAGGAAAGGAGCACAATTATTAGGGGATCAGCACATATACCATCCCTCATCACAGCCTTGGAATCCAGCCGTCGCAAAATCTGGGGTCTCTGAGAAATATGGGCCTTCAGTTGGCAGTTGAGCAAGCGCGAGAGGACACATTATCCTTTGGGCATTCCGGTGAACAAGATAAAGGTGTTGGTAGTTGATGACTCGTCCGTGGCGAGGATGGCCCTGACGAGAATGCTTGCTTCCTCCGATAGGGTTGAGGTGGTGGGTGTCGCGAGCAACGGAAACGAGGCCATACGGATGGCGCGCGAGCTTGTTCCGGACATTATAACCTTGGATGTGGAGATGTCTGGAATGGACGGCTTAACGGCTCTCAGGCATCTGGCAGGCGGGCCCTGGAAGATCATAATGGTTTCCTCATATACCACACGCGGGGCAGAGATAACCATAAAAGCACTTGAGGCCGGAGCAATAGATTACCTAGCGAAACCCTCAAAAACCCAGGAGATTGATTCGCTTTCCTGTCTGCTCACGGCAAAAATAGAAGCGGCCGCCGCCTCTGCCGCGCCAATACGAAAAAGGAAAAAACAATCCATAGTATTCCCCAAATCATGCTCTAGCATACTCATAGGCGCGTCAACTGGAGGCCCACGCGCGATAACAACACTACTGTCCATGATAAATGGCCCACTGCCCTGGCCTACAGTAATAGCCATGCATATGCTTCCGGGATTCACGGGTCCCTTTTCCAGGCACCTGTCGGAAAAAACGGGTCTGCCGGCAATGGAGGTCACCAAAAGGGTTGTAGTGGAACCAGGGGTTATATATGTGGCACCAGGAGGCAAGGATATGATCGTTATGGCAACAGGAAACGAGATATACCTGAGGCCTGAGGAGCCAAAGGCAATATACAACCCTTCCGTTGACAGGCTACTGGAAACGGGCGCGGATGTCTGGGGGGCCGGCGCACTCGCCCTCATCCTCACGGGTATGGGACAGGATGGCCTGGTGGGCGTGCGAAGGATCAAGGAAAAAGGAGGGACCGTGTGGGTCCAGGACGAGGAATCAAGCGTCGTGTGGGGAATGCCACGGGCGGTGGTGAATGAGGGACTTGCCCAAGGTGTTATGAACCTCGGAGAGATGGCGGATGCAATTGAAAAAATGAGGGCTGGGTCTTGAGAATAAACGAGATGCTCGGCGATTACCTAGAAGAAGCCAGGAATACCTGCCAAGCAATTGAAGCCGCATCCTACGAGATCGGAAAAGACCCGATGCTCATCAGGGAAGTTATGAGGCTTCTGCATACCCTCAAGGGATCATCCGGGTTCATGGGCTTTGACGCGATAACCGAGCTATGCCACATCGCCGAGGACAGGCTATCCTCCATGAAGGAGATACCCGGCGGGTTTCCGCGGTTCCTCAGGGCACTATCTGCGACCTTGTCAGTTGTCTTTGACGAGATAGAGGAGACCGGAGCTGAACTGCCATCCTGCAAGGATAGGATAAAACCGCTCGTGGATGCCCTCTTGGCCGGGGACTATTCGGAATATATTGAAACAGAAGGGCTCACCGAAACTCCGGGCATAAGGATAACACCTGAAAAGCTTGACAGGATAATGACTTTTCTGGGTGAGGTGGAGGTCATTAAGAACAGGCTTTCCAGAGAAACGGCTCGCTTGCCGCGCGATATCGCGAGGGCTTTTCATGACTTGGAGCTGAACATGGCCGCTCTGCGGGACGAAGTGATGACCCTCAGGATGGTCAACATGGGGCGCTACCTAAAAAAGCTGGGGGTTCTTGTCCAGGAAATGGCGTCTGACCTGGGAAAGAAGGTTGAGCTCATCACGCGTGGGGCCGATATAGATGTTGACAAAGCGGTTGCTGATGGAGTGATGGACGCGATGGTCCACCTGCTCAGGAACGCGATTGACCACGGCATAGAGCCACCAGAAGAGCGCAAGCGGGTTGGCAAGCCTCTGGTTGGACAGATCCTCGTAGAGATAACTCAGCAGGGGAACAGGGTGAGGATCACGATCTCGGATGACGGCGCCGGAGTCAACATGGAGAGTCTGAGGCAAAAAGCAAGGGAACTCTATGGTACCGGGATGGAAATGGATGACAAGGAGCTCCTTGCGCTTCTCTTTATACACGGCTTCAGCACGAAACATGAAGCAGGGGAAGTCTCCGGAAGGGGTGTTGGGCTTGACGTGGTAAAGGAAAGCACCGAGAGAATGGGCGGGAATGTCTTTATGGAAACCGCGGAGGGCAGAGGCACAACCGTTACCCTTGATCTGCCGCTGACCCTCCTGGTAACTCCTCTCGCTTTCATCGGGGCAGGCAACGAAACATTCGGTATTCCCTTGGCCTCGCTGGTGAGGGTGGATTGGCGAGAGGATGTGGAGGTAATCTCGGTAGGAGACAGAGCTTTTTTTAAGGCGCAGGACAGGGCGCTTCCATTGCTGGACCTCGGGAAGACCCTCGGCGGTGGAGGCTCTGACAAAATGATCATCACGATAAGGGGTGGCGGAGGGGAATTCGGCCTCTTGGTTGACGAGGTAATGCCAGAGGGATCTGGGGTCATGAGGCCAATAGGTAATCTGTGCAGGAAAGTCTTCATAGGCGCGATAATAGGGCCTGATGGGACGCCCATACTCGTCCTGGATCCGGCCTTTCTTTCGGAACAGGCGGGAGTAGGAATTGGACAGGTTCGTTGAATTCATGATAGGAGAGAAGTTCCTGGCCATCAGGGTTCAGGATGTCCTGGGTTTTGCCAAAGGGATAAAGTGGTGTAGGCTTCCTCTCGCGCCAGAAGGTGTCGTAGGAATATGCAACTGGCATGGCAAGATATGCCCTTTGGTTGATCTGGGGGTCTTTCTAGGCACAACCGGCTCCGGTGGTCCGTGGATATGCGCGGCTCAGGGAAAATCCCGCCCGATTGCCATTCTGGTGGACGCGGTAACGGGTATTGAAACGGCCGAGATGACGCCAGTGGAAGAGGACTTGATCATTGGGGTTTATGGTGAGGCCAGGCTCGTCCTGAACACTACGGAGATAGAAAGGCTTTGCGGTATCTGATCTTCAATCTGGGGAACAAGACCCTCGCTCTGCCGGGTGACAGGGTAATAGAGATAGTGAGGCTTCTTTTGCTCGGACCTTCGCCCGGCAAAGCATACATGGGTTCTGTCTCGTGGCACGACAAAACCCTTGCCGTTTTGGAACCCGGCAAGCTCGGCATCAGAGAGGCCTCGCCGGGGTTCGCGATCGTGACATACATAAGGGGGGTGCCCGTAGGATTTCCGGCCGACAGGGCAACCGGTTTTCTTGAGATTGATGAGCTTGATGAGGCTCCGCCTGGGTCGGATGAATGGCTTGCTGGAGTCATCGGACAACAGAGGGTCTGGGCCATTGAGCCGGACAGGGTCATAACCCTCACGGAAACCGGGGAAGCGGCGCGGCTCATCGGAGAAGATGAATTCCTGATATTCTGTGCTAAAGCCTTATCAGAGATATCCGAGAGGAGAAAATCAAAGGAACTGGAGAGGGCGGCGAAAGCGCTGTCCAGGGAGCTGGAGAAAGAAAAATGAGCCCCGAAAGCCTCGCGGCCCTGAAAAATCTCCTCCTGGAGGAAACGGGCCTGTTCTTCCCGCCGGAGAAGGATTACCTCCTTATCTCCCAGGTCGAGAAAAGGGTAAAGGCAAACGGCGCGGCCAGCCCTGATGATTATATCCGCAAACTGAAAGGGGATTCCCGAGAGTTTCAGGAGCTTGTCAACCTCTTGACCATACCAGAGACCTATTTCATGCGCGAGTTCAGGTTTCTTAACCTGGTAACCCGCCGGATTGCCCCGGAGATAATATCAAAAAGAGGGACGGTTTCCCTGCTTTCGGCCGGATCGGCCACCGGGGAGGAGATATACTCCATAATCATGCTCGCCCTGCACTATAATTTGCCCATGGACAAGATCAGTCTGATCGGCCTGGATATAAACACCCGTAGCATAGAGAGGGCCAGGGAGGGGGTTTTCGGACAATTCTCGGTCAGACACGCGGACGAGCAAACCAAAGCGATAATGGAGCGATTCATCCGGCAGGACGAAAACGGGGAGATGCGTGTCTCCGAGAGGCTAAGGGGCATGGCAAAATTCACGCATGGCAATCTTTTCAAAGGCCTTTATGGCCTTGGGCCTTTTGACATCGTCCTCCTCAGAAATACCCTGATATACATCCAGCCTGGGATGAGGCCCCGTGTCCTAAAAAACATCCGGGACGCGATGCGCGAGCACGGTTACTTGATCCTGGGACAGATTGAAATAGCCGGAGGGACATTCGGGCTTTTTGACCAAGAGAAGATTGAGGGCCTCACGGTTTTCTTAAAAAAGGAGCGAAAATAATGATGGAAAGGATACCCTATACTATCCATGTTCTTTTGGTGTCTCTTGCTGTGGCCGTGGGAGGGGCCGCGCTCTTTCTCCTCCTGGGGCTTGCTTTTATTAGAACATCAGGGCCCTGGTTCCTGATTATCGGAACGATTCTCGCCTTCTTCATAAGCCTAGCGTGCTCAATCCTGGTGGGGTTGATAGGCGCAGGCCCAACGAGGAGGATAATAGGCGAAACGACCGGAGCAATGTGGTCCCTGGCAGAGGGGAACCTCTCCTTCAGAATGGAAGAAAAGGGGCTAGGAGAGGAGAAGGCCTTCAGGAGACATTTCAACAGAGCAACAGAGAGGTTGGAAAACCTCATAAAGAAAGTCAGTGAGGTCAGCAACGTTGTCCACGAATCCGTGACGCAGGCCGCGGTCGCGGCAGAGGAAACCGGAAGGAGCATCCAGGAACAACAGGATAGGATAGAGGCATCGTCAGCGGCACTGGGTCAGGTCTCCACAAGCGTCGGGGAGGTTGCAATGGCGGTTCAGTCCGCGACCGAGCTTTCCTCGGAAGCCAGAGGGATGGCCTCCGAGGGTGGGATGAGCGTTGAGTCCATAACTGACAAGGCTACCCTGGCAAGGGAGTCAATGGACAGGTTGGTGGAAGAGGTTTCCCGGCTGGAGAGGGTGGCCGAGGAGATAACTGGCGCCATAGCCCTTATAAACGACATCTCTGAGGAGACGAACCTGCTTTCCCTGAACGCGGCCATAGAGGCATCCAGGGCAGGTGAGGCTGGAAGGGGCTTCGCCGTGGTTGCAGATGAGATAAGAAACCTGGCCGAACGCTCGCTCAATGCCTCCAAAGAGGTCAGGGAGGTCGTGGAGGGAGTGATGACATCGCTCAAGGATGTGGTCTCAAGGATACAGGAGGCCTCATCACTTGTCCAAGACCTGACCGGCGACATACAGGGTCTCAGGATGACCTTCCACCTGATCTCCAACTCGGTTGAGCAGGTTGCGGACAAGATGCTAACGGTATCAACCGCGTCCGAGGAACAATCCCAGGTCATAACCGAGCTCACCCACCAGGTAAGCGAGGTTTCTCGCAGTGGTGCAGAAGTAGCATCCGCGGCGCAGGAACTGGCAAGGATAAATGATGAGATAAAAGCCAGAATGGAGGAGCTCCGCCGGATGTTGGGAGAATTCCTGGTCTAAGGGCCTTATATTCGTGAACAAGAGAGGCATTCGCTGGACAATTGCTGCTGTGATTGCCACGGCAGTCGCGATTATGCTTGGGCTATGTTTTTTCTGTTGCAGGCATTCAAACTTCAATTTCAGGTTCAAACTGCCAGGCCAAGATAAGGATGGGGAGCTGGTAAAGAGTCAGGCTCAACCGTGGCAGGCATTTCGGCCTGTTGTTGGGCCAGAAAACCCAAGCCTGATACACTGAGAGGATCCGGCCCTTGAAAATCCACCCGGAAACCGTTAAATATAAGGTGATGGTTCCGGTAAAGAGCGGACAGAAGCTATGTGCTGTAATCTTCAGGGTTGTGTGATGTTGCAACAGGAAAGAGAAGGAGGCTAGAATTTAAATATGAAGGTTCTCCTTGTCGGATCAGGTGGCAGGGAACACGCGATGGCGTGGAAAATTTCCCAGTCGCCCTTGCTGTCCGAACTCCTGATGGCGCCAGGGAACCCCGGCATGGCGAGGCTTGGAAACTGCATACCTGTCCCGGCCGCGGACATACCCGAACTGGTTGCCCTGGCCAACAGAGAAAAGGTCGATCTGGTCGTTGTGGGCCCGGAATCGCCAATAGCCATGGGCATAGCGAACCGTCTTGAAAAGCTGGGCATACCGGTCTTCGCACCGCGCTCTGACGCGGCCCAGCTGGAAGCATCAAAGGTCTGGGCAAAGAGCTTCATGCGGCGCAACCGGATACCGACCGCCGGCTTTGAGGTTTTCTCTGACTTTGAAGAGGCTAAGGAGTATGTCTATGAGGCATGCGAATATCCCTGTGTGATCAAGGCGGATGGCCTGGCGGCCGGCAAGGGCGTTTTCGTGGTAAAAAGTAAATCAGAGGCCCTCCTCGCGCTGGATACTATCATGGTAAAGGCGAAGTTCGGGACATCAGGCCGAGAGGTCGTGATAGAGGATTTTCTCAAGGGCCGCGAGCTCTCGGTTTTCGTGGCTTCCGACGGATATGCGCACAGGTTCATCGGGTGGGCCGTTGACTACAAGCAACTCAAGGACAACGACCAGGGTCCGAACACTGGTGGCATGGGAACCATTTCCCCGGTGCCGTTTCTGGGCAAAGATGACCTTGAACGCATAGAAAGAGAGGTCATCCAGCCAACATTTGAGGCTCTCAGAAGGGAAGGTATACTCTACAGGGGAATCCTCTATTTTGGACTGATGTGGACGGATGACGGGCCATTTGTGCTTGAATACAATGTCAGGATGGGGGATCCAGAGGCCCAGGCTGTTCTACCGCTGATGGAAAATGATTTCCTGGAGATATGTGTAGCCGGGACGCGCGAGTCCATGCATCAGATAGAGTTCCTGTCGCCAAAAGGAGCCTCATGTTGCGTTGTCCTGGCGTCTGAGGGTTATCCAGATTCTCTTGTTACCGGGCGGGTGATCATGGGCGCCGAGATCGCCAACGAAATGGAAGGCATAAATGTGTTCCACGCTGGTACCAGGGAAGAGGGTGGCAAACTATTGACAGATGGCGGAAGGGTGCTCTCAGTGGTCGGCGTAGGCAATAACCCGGAAGAGGCCCGAGCAAGGGCTTACGAGGCCGTATCCAAGATAAGCTTTGAAGGGATGCAGTTCAGAAAGGACATTGGCTCACCCGGGAGATTTCAATAATAACTGAAGCAATTATACTTCTTTTTTCAGGCCTAGGCGCTGGCCTGTTGGGATCATGTCTCGGCGTCGGGGGAGGGGTGATCCTGGTGCCGATTTTGACCATAATGATGGGTTCACCCCATCAGGCAATAGGAACAAGCCTGGTTGCCATAATTGGGGTTCATGGAACCGCTACCCTCTTTCATCTCAGAGAGGGCTGGGTGGACATGCAAACCGCGTTTATCCTGGGTCCAGCCATGGTCATTGGGGCAATCCTCGGCGCTCTGACCGCTGGGTTCATGCCGGGCCTGATATTGGGCATCCTTTTTGCCTGCGTGGTAGTTTATATCGCGATAAGCATGTTTCTCCCTACCAGAATGAAGGATGAAACAGCCGCGGTTCGCCCGGTTGAGCCCCGGAGAAAACCTCTGGGCGCTTTTCTGGGCGGGCTGTCCGGAGTTGCGTCCGGATTACTGGGCATAGGCGGCGGAATAATGAATGTTCCTGTAATGCACCTGGTAATGGGGATCCCGACCAAGATGGCCATCGCAACCTCATCATTCCTGATAGGAACCGCCGCGGGCACGGGGGCAGTCATATATCTTCTGAGGGGGGATGTAGTCCTTCTGACAATACCTCCAATAGTATTGGGGATAATCATTGGAGCTTCAGTAGGCACATGGATTGCCAAGCGCGCGAGGCCACAGTGGCTCAGGATAGCCTTCGGCATCCTGCTTTTATACACCGCTTTTCAAATGCTATGGAAAATCCTTACTTGAAACCGATGTCCTTGACTATGGGCATCACCCTTGGCCTGGCAATTGTCCTCATGACCATCGGGATGGCCTGGCCCCTGGCCCTTTTCTGGGGCGTGGCGACACTCCTCGCACTGCCGCCGGTGGGGATCATCGGGGCGATGGTGGGCATGGCAAGGGCAAGGAGGTGGCGGTATTTCTGGCTGGGAATATTGCTCCTCGCGCTCATGGGATTGGCTGTCTTCGTTGGATTTCTGA
>JBMFOM010000079.1:7605-9404 GCA_049969615.1 Caldifarciminota bacterium | reverse complement strand
GACACCAAAACCCTCATTTTAGGGGGTCTGTCCTTGGAAACCCGCGTAAAATCGTGGGTATGATCCGGAATTTTCCGTGGAATACAGCTACCTCCAGATAGTTGAGAACATCTGGGGCAAGAAGAGAAAGAGGGCCACCCAGAGGGCCGTTTTCTCCATACCTGGGGCTGAGGGCCTTGAGCTCCGGTACCTATACAGGGCGTTTGACATCCTTTATGAGAACAAGGAGATGATAGAGAGGGCCTTCAGGACCCCGAAATCATCTCTTGAGACCCCTGATAAAAGAGAACAGATTTCTAAAAGAGGGACTCCCCTGAAAAATCCCGCTACGAGAGCATTTCCTCGTGGTTCCATTCTATCTATGGTGAGGCTTTCGGATGGGGACCAAGGACAAACCAGGATTTTCAGGGGTTTCAAGGACTTAGAACCATCGCCTCAGATTCTGCCTGGTCTCCCCAAATACACAAGTGTTGATCCCGCACAGGAAGTGGGTTATAAATAGCTTATTGAGGCATTAGTGTCCCTTTCGGTAAGATTTTCAATCTGGCAAAACCTGGCCTTGATCGTCCACGACAAAAAGGCTAGAATATTCAGTGATCAGCAGATGAAAGAATTCGTTTTCAGCCTTAGGACGAGATTGGTTTTTGGAAAAGGGCGATTGAGAGAGACAGGCCACTGGGCAACCGAATTGGGCGAAAGATGCCTGGTTATGGTTGGCAGAGGCTCGGCCCGGAAACACGGATACCTGGACACTGTGCTGGCAAGCCTTCGGCAGGCGGGCCTCTCCTCAATGGTTTACGAGGGAGTATCACCCAACCCGAGGGACACGGAAGCAGATGAGGCCGGCGCGGCCGCGAACGCGGGAGAGGCGGATTTCATAATAGCACTGGGTGGAGGCTCTGTGATGGATTGTGCGAAGCTGGCCGCTGTTGTCGCGGCAGAGGGAGGCAGGGCATGGGATTTTGTTACGGAGGCAAGGCCAATAACTAAAGCTCTTCCATTGATGGCAATCCCTACCGTCGCGGCCTCCGGCTCAGAGTTTGGCGCCGGAGCGGTCATTTCTAAGCCTGAGATCAGGCAAAAGATAGGGGTGGGTTCGCCTCACATCCAACCCAAAATAGCCCTCTGGGACCCCCTGACCACCGTGACCCTTCCCCGCAAACCCACCATGGACGGCGCGGCAGACATACTCTCTCATGTTCTTGACCGGTGGTTCGGTGGCCTCGGGGAGAGCTCTGTCGCCGACGCGTTGGCTGTCGCGCTGATGAAGGAAACCGTCGCTAACGCAAGAAGGCTCAACCGCGACCTCTCTGAGATTCACGCGAGAGAATCCTTGGCCCTTCTCTCATCCCTGGCAATAACCCAGCTGACCAACCTGGGCCGCGGAGGGGGTTTCACCCAGCATTCCTTTGAACATGTCCTCTCTGGCAGACACGACGAGATCTCACATGGCTCTGGCCTTGCCGCGCTTACATCGGGTTGGCTGGCTTGGATGTATGAGATCTATCCGGGAAGGGGCGATCGCCTCGATCTCCTCTGGGGGGGTGATTTCAGAAAGGAGATCCTGGCCTGGCTGAATGAGGTGGAGCTCTCCGTATCCCTCTCCGAGCTGGGGATCGGGGAGGATGAGCTCGCTGATTTCAACGAAGATCTCTGGAACCTCTATGATTGGAGCCTCTCAAGCATGACCAAGGAAGACACCATGAGGATATGGAGGATGTGCCTTGACGAGAACCGTGGTCTTTGATGCGTGTCCCAATTCTAGGGCTTGGGGGACAGGGATGGCCGGAAACAGAAAG
>JBMFOM010000079.1:0-7506 GCA_049969615.1 Caldifarciminota bacterium | reverse complement strand
GGAGAAAGAGCTTTGGCAGGTGATATAGTGGCTGAGGTTCATCCGGATCCGGCTGATTACTGGATGTTGGGGCCGGAAACGGAGCTTGTTTCTAGTTCATGCAGGACAGGGATGGCCGGAAACAGAAAGGAGAAAGAGCTTTGGCAGGTGATATAGTGGCTGAGGTTCATCCGGATCCGGCTGATTACTGGATGTTGGGGCCGGAATGGAAGGAACTGCTTGAACAGGTTGGGGAAACCAGTCCATTCTTTATGCCCCTTTGGATCGGGCTTTCATACGATTATTTCGGTGGACAGAGGCTCTCGTTCCTAATCTCGTTGAGGCAACGAGGCAAACTCGTTGGTATTGCGCCCCTGTCCATAGGGCCTGTGGGAAATACGGTCAGGTTCGCGGTTGATGGAAGGCTAACGGACTACGCGGATATCATCCTCGCGCCAGCAATAAGGGCAGAAGGGATAGTGAAGATAGTCGAGACCATAAAGGATTTCATGGGGGATGAGGAATTCGGAGTTGTCCTTGAACCCATAAGGGGCAACTCACCGAACCTACTAGTGCTTGAGCAGGTGTTCGGAGGCAAAAGCAGGATGATCTCATCCCACCTGGCCATAAAGCTCCCGCAAAACCCTGATGAGTTCCTATATAAGGTCCTCAGGCCAGAGGATAGGAGATCCCTCCTCAAGAGAGAAGACAGGCTCACCAGGAGCCACGAGGTTGAGGTTGAGTGTTTGAGGGAACCAATGGAGGTTTCCGAGAACCTTGACGAGCTTCTCTGGATGTTTGTGACCGAGTCCACCGAGAAAAAGGAGTTCATGACAAGGGAAAGAGGGACGTTCCTGAAAGAGGTCATGCCCCTGGCGGCAAAGGAAGGCAGTTGTAGACTTTATTACATCAAGGTCAACGGTGCCAGGGTCGCGGGCCACCTGGTTCTTGAGAACAGGGATACGGTTTTCGTTTATATGAGCGCGGAGGACGCGGTAGGGGCAGAACTGTCCGCGGGCATCCTTTTGCTCAAGAGCATAACGGAAAACGCGATTGAGCGGGGGTTTTCTTGGTTAGATTTCGGCAGGGGAGGTGAGGAATACAAGAGGAGACTTGGAGCAAAGGAAGGAAAGGTCTATAGGTTGGTGGCCGGCAGACCTCCGGTCACAGAAGAAGACGGGGGGAAGCCGGAAAATCTCATGAAGATATAGGGATGGAGATTGATCAGCCGGAAATCCCCGAAAATCACGGTTTGTCCTTCATTTTCGTCCAGGAGCCCCATCACAACAAAAAGAGGATCCTGAGTAAATGCCATTGTTCCGGGATTGAGCCTGTCCCAAAACTATTACCTCCATATAGGCCAACTACCGGCCCTTTGAATGGTTGCTTTATAATTGAACCTGTCTCCCACGTTTAGTTTCCCCGGTGCATGAGAATGGCTTATAATTTTCAGGCCTTGCGAGGGTGGCGGAAAGGCAGACGCGCCAGATTTAGGATCTGGTGGGTAATCCCGTGCGGGTTCAACTCCCGCCCCTCGCATAAATAGCCCCAAAACGGCGAATTTTGGGGATCACGGCTTAGAAAAATCGCAGGAATTGGCGGGCCACCTTTGCCCGCTTAATTTACAGAGGAAGCCATGAAGGTTGCTGTTGTTGGCGCGGCTGGCCTGGTTGGCAGGACCATGCTCCGTGTCCTAGAGAAAAGAGACTTTCCGGTCTCGGAGATAGCTCTCTACGGCCAGAGGACTGGTGACAGCCTGATTTTCCGTGGCAGTGAACTGAAGACCATCAGACTCACACCATCTAGCGTGAAGGCTTTTGACCTGGCCCTATTCTCAGCCGGTTCGGATGTATCGCTGAAATACGCGCCCCAGTTCGCGAAGAAGGGCGCTCTTGTTGTTGATAACTCGTCCGTGTGGCGCCAACATCCACGAGTTCCCCTGGTTGTTCCGGAGGTCAACCCGGAGGCACTCAGGGATGTCCCTGTTGGTATTGTTGCGAACCCGAATTGCTCAACAATACAGATGGTAGTTGCGCTTAAGCCTTTGGTTCGTTTTGGCATAAAGGAGGTCTTCGTCTCAACCTATCAGGCAGTTTCGGGCGCCGGCAAGATCGGGATTGACGCGCTCCTGGCCGAAGAGAAGGGTACAAGGCTCCAGGATTCCCCTCACCTCGGCATCATACACAGAAATGTCTTGCCAGGTATAGGCAAATCTGAGGAAGGCTTCTACGAAGAGGAGACTAAGCTCATTCGCGAGACCAAAAAGATAATGGGACTTGCCATCCCGGTTCACCCAACAGCGGTTAGGGTTCCGGTCATAACCGGGCACTCAGAGGCCGTGGCCGTGAGGCTCAGAAAATCCGTGAGTCTTGAGGAAATAAGGTCAGCGATGGCAAAGCAAGAGGGACTGGTTCTCAGCGATGGCTTCATCACCCCAAAGGAGGCAGAGGGTAGGGATGAGGTATTCGTATCAAGGCTCAGGTTCTCGCCAGACGACCCAAAGGTCATCCTCATGTGGGTTGTCTCTGATAACCTGCTCAAGGGAGCGGCGCTGAACGCGGTGCAGATAGCGGAGAGGGCGCTGCTCCGCTAGTTCCATAACCCCATAGAGCGGATGGTTTTGACCCAAAATAACAGCTTATATCTGCCTGATCCGACTACCTGTCCCACCCGATCCCCCACATTCCCCTTGTCCATGCCCTGCCGTTCCTGCAAGGGGTGCCCCCGGGATAATTGTCCTTCCCTCCCATGTCAAGGAAAACCCCGACCCCGCCTGCGTCCCTTGCTCGGTTCGCGTCGCCCATGCCCATGTCCTCCTTGGTTGAATAGGTGTCGTCCCCGTCAGAGTCTATGAAGATTCCCACGGAATTCGTCAGGCCAATGCCAAGTCCACCAGAGACCTGGTAGTTGTCGTTGCCCTTCTTGTCCACTAGCCAACCAACCGCGAGGTCGTGGCCCTCGCCCTGGGATGGGCCGAAGCGAGAGTAATAGTGATCCGAGCCAGAGTAATCGCCCAGGAGTCCAACCGAGAGGTGGATGCCCGAGCCCTGCGCGTATTGCACAGCGGAATAGAAGTCATCGCCGGAGAGATCAAGAAGGATGCCCACCGAATACCAGTAGGAACAGCCCTGCGCGTAAACCTCGCCCTGGTAGAGGTCGTTGCCATCCTGGTCCAGCAGAACCGAGATTCCGCCTGACGCGCGCGGCCTCATCCCAATTGAGTATCCCTGCGCGAATGCCCTGTAGTTATTCTCAAGCAGGGGCTTGTGCAGGTATTCCCCGCCAGCGTAATAGACATCGTCTCCCCATGCCTCATCAAGGATAGCAAAGCCCTTGACAGATGAAAATGCCTGCGCGCAGGAGAACGCCCTCATCACATCGTCTCCGCCGCCCTCATAGAGATAAGCCCCTCCAAACATCGCGGCTGACTGTGCGAAGAAGCCGGAGTAATAGAGATCATCCCCGGCCTTGTCCGATAGGAAACCAGCCCCAAAAAGCCCCATTCCCATTGTGTAGTGAGTCGCGCGATAGAGGTCATCCCCTGAGAGGTCAACCAGCGCGCCGAAACCCATCAGCCCTGCACCGAGGGAGACAAAATCCTCTGCCATATAGGTATCATTACCGGCCAGGTCAATAACCGCTGATAGCGGGTTGCCCAGAAAACCGACCGCGCCACCGGGCCTGCCGTAATAGGTGTCCGGACCGCCCTTGTCTAAGATCAGGTTATACAGGGCCGTGGTTTCCGCGGGATAGACATCTCCCAACTCGCCACCGACGAGAATCTTCCACCTGCCGACCTGGTGGGGTCCCTCTGGAATCCCCTTTGAGAATATGAGGATCTCGTCCATGCCCATGGAGAAAGCCAGCGCGCCGAGCGCGAGCTCCTGCCAATCAACCGCGGCCGCAAGCTCAAGGAGCCTCGCGGAGTCATCACACCAGGAGGTATCAGCTGGGACACCGAACTCCCTGAGCAAACAGCCACGAAGGGTATCCAGAAGGGTATCCCCCTCGTCTGCCCACAGAGAAAGCGAGTAATATAGGAGCGTGTCAATCTGGGCCCGGCTGAGCCGCGAGAACGCCTTTTGTCTGTGCGCCTCGGCCTCATCCCACGCGGCCTGAAAATACGCCAGGCCAGCCTCCCAGCTCTTTTTTGATCCTATGGCCTTCTCAAACCTCTTGCGCATATCCGCCGTGTCCTTTGGGGAAAGCCTAGCATCCAGCAGGGAGAACCCCAGGAACAGGGCGAAAGTAGGGTTGCCGGGGGACCTGAGTATTTCGGACCGGAGGGAATCCGCAAAGGTCGGCACATTCAGGGGCCTTGCCATTAATCTGTCAGTTATCTTGAGCCTAAAAGAGTCTCGTTCGGACCAGTCTTTGTTGTATGACAGGTCCTCGGGGCTGAGGTTGAGATAATTGAGGGCCTGGATGAGGGCTTTTGTCTCCGAGGTGTCAAGGAGAACCTGATACAGGAGGAAGAGGATCATGGGCAAAGGTTAAACCCGGAGGGAACGCGCGGGCAAGCAGGAATCAGAATTGATCCTCTCCGAAAAGCTTCCTTCTTAGCCTCTTGTAATACTCTCTGTACTCGTCAATGTGCCTATCATACGGGAACTCGGGCAATAGCTCTCTTTTCGCCAGCTCCCTTGCCCTGGTCAAAAATTCCTCTCTCTCCGCTGGATCACGGGTCGCCTCTGCCAACCGGATGAGATTTTCCAGCTCCCCGAGGTCAGTCCAGACATCTTCAAGCTGGTAGAAGTCACGCGTTTTGACAAGCAGTCTGGAATCGCGGAGGTGCTCCTTCCTCAGGAGGGAAATAATCCTGTAAAGACGATTTTTCTGCTTTTCATTAGAGTCATTTTTGGCCCGGAGAAGATATGCCAAGTGATCGCTTGGTATCCGGTGCTTTTCTTGAAGAAGGAGATACACTAAGGCCAAGAGGGCTTTCCTTTCCCCCCAGGCCGTCGTGGAGATCTCATTTCCGTCAACCCAGACCCTGAGCTCCCCGATAACATATGCCCTAATTCGTGGTTTATGTTGATTTTTGTTGAGGAAAGGTTCCGTTTTTTTAAGGAAGTCCCCCAGAAGCGGATCTTGTCTGAAACCGTCGTAGATATACCCAAGGGACTTGAGAAAGTTTAGGGCCTTTGGAAACGCTTCACTCTCATCTTTGAAACCACCGAACGCGGCCAGAAGCCCTGCTGTAAACGTCTCCACTGGGTAAGAAGCCAAGTTGTATTTTTCTGCGGCCACAAGAAGCTTTTTCCAGTCCTTCTCCCAAAGACCTTCCATCTCAATGGCCGCGGCCACATTAGCTTGGCCCCCTTTCTCAGATAAGGCTTTACAGGCTTTGATTGTCTCTTCGGGAGGGGCCTGAAACTCACCCAACATGGATAGTTCAATCAGCCTCGCGCACGGAAACGCGGCCCTTGCCATCCTGTTTTCCAGGCACAGATTGAGTGAGGACTGGTAGTGCTTCCAAGCCTCTTCTAGCCTGCCAGAGAACCTGAGACAAAGGGCATAGACCTCAAGCACATGAGGTGTATCGGTATTGCCCACGCTTGTCTTGTCATTGAGAATGGACCTGAGTTTCTCTCCAGCTGACTTTAAGGAGCCATCAAGGGTGCCAACATATGCCAAGAGATACTCAGCCCAGTGCTTCAGTCTCAGGCGAGCATGTTCTCGCCATTCTCCATCAGGAAGCGGAATTTCGTCACTTTTCAAAGAGCTCAGAAATTTTCTGATCTCATCCCTCAATCGATAGTGGTCACGACGCCGGAGCATGATCTCAAAGAGGTTCATGTAGGCATTCGTCGGTATCTTAGAATTTTTGCTTATCTCAATAGCCTTCTCCGCGTAATCCTCTGATAGTTTGAGGTTACCGAGTTGACAATGGGCCATCGCGAGCCTATTGTTCAGGAATAAGGAAAGAGCGGAGTTCCCGCTTACCTTTGGAAATAATCCTCTCGCCTTCTCAATTGCCTCATCTGACTTAAACTGGGAAACCAATCGCGCGACACTGAGGAGCTGAAAGGCTAGAGGATCCTCTTTTCTTATTTGATTCAGGAAACCGATGAACTCTGGATGCTCAGGCCCACAACTCAAGAGGTGTAAGCCTTTATTAAGACTCTCCATAGTCCTGTCCAGGTCTACTTCTCTCTTGGACATGCCAAGATTATACCCCCGGCCCCAGAACCAGTTCAACCGCGCGCAAGGGCTAGGGTTGATACCGCGCTAATCCGCTTGGGAATTGGGCTACACGAATTTCTCCGGAGGTTTTCCGGAGGTCGGCCTGTATAATATAGCACTCTAAAACACCAAACGGGAGTTTTAAGAGATGAAAAGGCTGAACTTGGTTGTTATATTGGGTATCTTGGCCGCGGGATGCGCCACAAAACAGATCTACTATTATGTAGACCTTGAACCCACGGAACTCAAAAAAGTCCCTGTAACCGGAGTACCCTCGGATGAGGAGTGTCTCTACATGGGTCCGACCTTTCAGGACAACAAGACCAAAGGCGACACCTTGTTCCTTTACACGCGGAAAGGTGATGCAGAATACAAGCTGTGGAAAATAAGCCTCTCTGGTTCTGTGGTGCCTGCGTCCACATCCGTGGCTAAAGTGGACTATCCATACTGGACGAGCTACACTGAGAGCACGATGGGTGGTGAGGAAAGAGCTGCCCAAGCATGTCTGGGTTGTTTAAGTATGTATCTGTTGAGCGAAGGGAGTTTTGTAAAGGAAAGGTACAGTCTTAGCGCTACGAAATCCTTCTCCAAAGATACCATGATCCTTGTAACTTGGGACCTGGAGGTAAAAGAGACCCGGCAACATGTTGGGGGAATGGCTTATGTTGAAGGAGAAGAGATGACGGGGATCGGGGTAGAAAAAATCATACTAGGCGAAACTATTGTACCGGATATAGCGACATACCGGGGCTACGGCTGGCCCTACCGGGCAGTAAAAGGTTATAATCACCGGGCGAGGTATTACCTCCTTCCTCAGAAGGACCTCGTGTCTGCCCTCCCACTCCCGGACCTGAGTTCAGTCAACCTAGGCTATATCTCCGTTGAGGAAAAAACTATGTATAGTGCCTGGTGGGATCTCCCAGAGGACGAAAAGTTCGTGGACTTTGCCCTAACACCCAAAAGAGATCAAGCTGTATTTCTAATCCAGGAAACAACTGAGCAGGGAAAGAGATACAGCTTATATATCACCCCATCTTCCTATGTGGCAAAACAAATATTGCTTTACAGGAGCGTTACGAAATGAACAACACAAAAAAAGCTAAGCATATGGGAATGTTAGTGGCCGGCATATGTGCGGCCATTGGCTCCAGCGCGGCTGGAGTCGGACTGAACCTCGCGGCCGAGCCTGGGTTTGTAGGCGCCTACGGAACTTCAGGTTTAGGAATCAACCTTGGGGCGGGCCTCAAAATGGGAAAGGCTGACATAGTGATCCTTTCCCCGGATGTGCTCATTTTTGATTCTCAGCATACCCCCCTGGTTTGAGAAAGCCCGGATGGGTCA
>JBMFOM010000078.1:0-9464 GCA_049969615.1 Caldifarciminota bacterium | reverse complement strand
TCTCCTTCATACCCAGAGAATAAGGCAAGTGGTCAATCAGGGGCCAGCTAGAGGACAGCCGGGTGAAGGATCACTTAATCCCCTTATTGTAGCGCCAACCCAGCCCGCTAGAATATAATTTCCATATGGCACTCAAGGATGACCTCCTTGCCCTTGCCGGGGACAGTGTCTCCGGCGCAGCAGAACTGCTACAAAAGGCCGCGACCATAGCCTTGAAATACTCGGAGGTTGTCCCGGCCAGCGAGATAGCCGATGGCCTCCTGGTCGCGAGGCCGGACATGGCCTCGGTAATCAACCTCGCGCTTGAGATAAAAAAACATGCCGGCATGGCTGGAACCAGCGAGATAATCTGGGCTTTCCTGCACGAGCACAGGAAATCCTTTGCCAGGGCAGTCAACGAGACCTCCCGGCTCCTGGAAACCGGGACAAAGGTCTTGACCTATTCCCGGTCAAGCACCATCCTGGCCTCATTCCTTGAGGCAAAGGCAAAGGGAAAGGATTTCCTGGCCTATCTCACGGAATCAAGACCTGGACTGGAGGGATTGACACTCGCCAGGGAGCTCTCCGGGGTTGGCATAAGGGTCGTGCTGGGAACTGACTCGGCCCTGGCCTCCTTTATCAGCGAGTGCGACATGGTCATAATGGGCGCGGATGCTGTTGGCCCTGAGTTTTTCTACAACAAAACCGGAACCCTTGGCCTCGCACTCATATCAAGGGCCATTGGCAGGCCCTTTTATCTGTCGGTCAGTCGGGACAAGCTCCTGACCCAGGAGGGAATGTCCTATTATCAGGTAAGGGAGATGCCGGAGGAGGAGATAATCTCTCCCGTGCCCGAAGGGATTACCGTCGTCAACAGATATTTTGAGGCCGTGCCCGTGGAGCTGATCACCAGGATGGTGGGGATATAGGGGGCAACCCGCGGGTTGCCCGTTCCTGTTTCAGGGATACCGAAACCCTAGCGGATCACCGGCAGAACGCAGGACGCCACGCCCCACTTGTGCTCAAAGACCGCCAGGTAGATTCCCGTGGGTAGGCCATCTGGCCTGAAGGTGTATTCCCCTACATCCAGCGTTCCCGAGAAGAGCGCGGACGCTCGCCTGCCGCCTATGTCGTATATGAGAAGCGAGCCTTCAGACCTTGAGGGGATCGAGAGAACCAACCCCTCGGCCGTGAACCTGAGCGTGGGGCCCGTGAACCACGGAACGCCGTAGTCCTCGTATGCCAGAAGGCCACACCCGGATGCACCGTCAGTGTCATCAAGGAGAAAGCCTCCGTTCACGCCGTTCGTGGTGCCCACCAGGAGTTCCGCACAACCGTCGTTATCAACATCAGCGTTGGAGGGGTCGTGAATGTCCCCCGAGCTCAGGTCAACGCTCCAGAGCAGGGTTCCGTTTGACCTCAGACACCAGAGGGGATGCGGGTTCACTCCAGGAGCAGGGACCATTATCTCCACCAGGTTGTCGCCGTTGACATCGGCAAGAGAGACGGACCTGTGGACACCGTTACCGCCGGGAACGGGCCAGTTCCACTCAACAGCGCCTGTAACGCCGTTCAGGCAATAGACTGCGTCCGACGGGGTATCGGTACCAGCTATTATCTCAACCATGCCATCCAAGTCTATGTCGGCCGCGGCTGTCCCAGCAGGCTGGCCAGGGTAGGAAGCCCCTATATTCGTGTTCCAGAGGACAACCCCGTTCCTATCCACACAATAGACCCTTCCGGCATCAGAGTGATGGATCACATCCAGGTGGCCGTCCCCGTTCGCGTCTATTACCGTGGGCATGGAGTAGTGGCCGCCGGCCGCGGCGACCGTCCAGACAGAGGAGCCGTCCTCGCCGTTCAGCAAAAACAGCGCTGATGTGGAGGATATAGCTATCTCAAGCTTGCCATCCTCGTCAACATCCGCTATTGCCGGCGCCACATCGCAATCACCCTGGAGCCACAGCGCGCGCTCGGTCGCACCCGTTGCCGCGTTGAGCCAATAGAGGGTGTCGTTGTCAGAGCCAATCATGACCTCAAGGCTGCCGTCCTCATCAATATCAACGATCTTCGGTGATGGATAACCGCTCACCACCGTGGAGGGCCTTGACCACAGGGTTGCGCCGTTCAAACCGTTCAGCGCGTATATGCCACCGATAGACTGGTAGGTGACCACTATGTCCGGGGTTCCATCCCCGTTCATATCCTCTATGGCGGGCTGGCCCCAGATAGCGCCCGCGTATGGCTGGACAAACCACTGCGCGAGGCCAGATATCCCATCAACCAGCGCGACTTGGCCCGTGCCGTAGCTGGCGATAACAACCTCCAATTGCGGATCAGCGTCAAACTGGGCAACGCTGAGCGCGTTTTCTGGGTAGCCCGCGCCACCGTATGTCCATTTTATGCCAGGCGACGCGCTCATTGAGCCCCTGAGGGGGGAGAAGTGGGTGTTCGCCAGGTCACGACCATACATCGGCCACCAGACGGGATTCTGTGCAACCAAGGGGATAAGAACATACAACATATCACACCTCCTGTTTGATAACCTTGATAATGGTAGTGCTTTCCTATGGGGTGAGTCAAGCTAGTGCCCGGTCCAAAATCATTACAATCTTGACTAAGCTCTGAATGAGCAAGCGTTTGCTCTATTGTCTTTCTGTCCTGAACCCGAATCCCTCGGTTTGGATTGCGACACGCTCACGCCAATTACAATCCAGATTGAGCCTGTCTCACAATATGATTTTTTGACGCCCCTCAATTCTAAGAATGAGGCCCGGAGCAAATATTATCTGAGACAGCTTCTCAATAACCCTATTCTGGGATAGGCTCGATACGGGTTATAACTCATAGGGAATACGGGCTTCAGTTTGACACCTGTGTCTTATTGAGCTCAGAAAGCTGGTCTGACCCATATGTGAGAGCTCAGGGGCGACCTGAACTTTCCCTCAGCGCTCCTTATGGTTTATAATTTCCTCATGCTCCTTTTGGCCCTGCTTGCCTCGGACCTCAAGATAACGGACGCTATAAAGCCGTTTAAGGCCAACTTCATGGCCTCGCGCTTCGCGTGGCGAGCGGAGAGCCTTTATTACGCAGGGAATTACGCCTCAGCCGCAGAGGAATTCAAGTCCCTGGTTGATGAATACGAGTTCTCTTCCTTGGCTGACAGGCGTAGGCAGGTGAAGGCTGGCCTGGGCTGGTGTTATCTTCACCTGGACAAGTATCAGGACGCGAGGGACCAGCTCGGGCCCGTGACCCTGGCAACGGGGTCTCCAAAATTCCTGGTGGTTGCTTACTATGGCATAGGTATAGCCCAGTTCAACACAGGGGATTTTCAGGGAGCATACAGGAGCTTCGCGTCTGTGGTCACGGGCTACCCGGAGTTTGATGATGTTGTCCCTGATGTGATGTATTACCAGGGGCTGTCCGCGTTCGCGATGGAAGCATATGGGGACGCGGTCGCCATATGGGAGAGGCTTTTGACAAAGTATCCCAGATCGCCCAGGGCCGCGAAAACCGCGCTTGATGTCGCGGGTATCTATATCCAGGCCAATCAACCCGACAAGGCAAGGGAAAAGCTCACTTGGTTCAGGCAAAATTTTCCGAACTCACCTGACGCGCCAAAGGCACTCATAATTGAGGGTGATCTGCTCCTGGACGGGGACGATTTCAAGGCCGCACTTGAGAAATACGACGAGGTGGTTTCCCGCTATCCGAACTCGGATTATGTGGGGATAGCGCAGGCAAAAATGGAGCAACTGCTTATCAAGTATGGGCCCCAAATAACAGCGGATAGCGCTTTCATGAGAACACACCCTAGCTTGGCCGCGTCCCTGGCATATTTTCCAGCGCTTAACGCTTACAAGGACGGGAGATACACCGAGGCCCTGGCCTTCCTCCAGGAATTCATAAACGATTACCCTGCTGACCCACGGATCCCGGACGCGCTCGGATTAGCGGCAGAGTGCCTGATAAAAAAAGAGAGATACGCGGATGCCCTGCCATACCTTGAGAGGCTACTCACCCAGTATCCAGGTAGGCCGGGCACGGAGGACCTGAAATACCTCCTCGGAATAGTGCATCTTTCTCTTGAGCACTGGCGGGACGCCTTCCGATACTTTGATCAGTATGTGAGCGAGAACCCCCAAGGCAAATATGGGTCTGACGCTGACACACACATGAAGGCAATAGCCGCGGCGTACCCGGAGGCAATAGAGGGCTACACAGTCAAGAACCCGGAGATAGCCACTCTCTCGTTATATTCATCCGCGACGAAAGCCCTTGAGGATGGGGACACCCTGCGAGCCGCTCACCTGTTTTCCCAGTTCATAGACGCTTATCCCAAAGATCCCAAGGCAAAGAACGCGACATTGTTATCCTGCAGGTTCTACTACGAGCTCGGTGATTATCTGAAGGCGTTTGAGCTCGCGAAGCGCTACCTGGACACATATTCTGGGGATGCAGATGAGCCGGTCGCGCTGTATATTGCCGGGTCAGCATTACTCGCGCAAAAGGACTACAATGGCGCTATGGCTTATTATGACATGCTGGTCTCAAAATACCCCCAACACACAACCGTAGAAGACGCCAAAAAACGCATGCAGGCGATAATCTATGAGGCAGGGGATCAGCTAACATATCAGCCGAAGTCATCCGATGTCGCGGCAGAGGCAATGTTGACCAAGGCCGGAAAGATGCTCAACGAGGGCAACAAGGAGGGTGCCGCGGATCTCTGGGTTGAATTCGCCCTGAAGAACCCAAACCATCCGAAGGCGCCGAAGGTTCTCATAGCCGCGGCACAGAGCTTCTATGAGGCCCAGAGGTTCAAGAAGGCCCTGGACGCGATAACGCTTTACAAGGAAAAGTATCCCCAGGGCGAGGATATGGCCACCGCGCTCTATTTTGAAGCCAATATCTATATTCCTGGCGGAAGCTATATAAAGGCCTTGGACATACTGCAGGAGGTCATTGTAAAGTATCCGGGCTCGGACATGACCGCGAGGTCAAAAGAGCGAGCAGAGGCTATTATAGCAAGCTACGCGGATTCCCTAAGGGCGCGAAACTATACCTCCTGGAAGGTTCCGGACCTCAAATCCACATACGAGTTCATCCTTGCGGCGAGGAGCATTCAGACCGGAGACACCCTTTCTGCGGCTAGCGCGCTATATGAGTTCGCGAAAAAGAACCCGACATCATCTAAGGCTCCCGATGCCCTTTATTCCGCGGGGTATTTCTACTACATTAAAGGGGACGCGAAGGGTGCGAAGGATGCTTTTGAGCACCTCTTGGGACAGTTCCCTGCCTATGAGAACAAGGAGACGGCTTTGTTCCTCCTGGGCGCGTGTCTATATCAGCTGGAGCTATATGACGGCGCGATATCAACTCTGACCGGCTACACGAAGCAATATCCTGGCGGCAAATTTTCTGCTGACGCGCTAAAGTTCATAGGCTTCAGCTACATAAAGAAGGATAAACCACAAGACGCTAAGGCATATCTTGAGGCCGCGGCCTCGGCCTACGAATCACAGGGCAAGAAGGATGAGGCAAAAGAAATAAGAAAGATAATCAAGGGGCTGAAGTGATGGCCTGGCGGCCCACTATTCCGAAACCCTTGAAAAATCCCGGTCTGTCGTTCATTCTTATCGGGGAGACTCATCATAACAAAAAGAGAATCCTGATGAAATGCGCTCGTGTCGGGATTTTTCAAGGGGCCCCCATTAGAACCATGTTCTCTTTGGCAAAGTGCTCCTCGCTCAGACCAGTAAGTTATTACTGCTTTATCAGAGGTCTTACTCCAATGCGACTACGGAAAGAACCGCCCTCCGATATCTGATTATGCCCTTCTTTGTTGACCCCTCCGAGCTTCTAAGGATAAAGAACTTCAAGCTGCGGGTGCGAGGCACGGTTGAGGGATTCCTGGTTGGCGCGCACAAAAGCCCTTACCACGGTTTTTCGGCGGAGTTCTCCGAACACAGGACATATACGCCTGGGGATGACCTGAGGTGGCTTGACTGGAAGGCTATGGCCAGGACAGGGAGACCCTTTACGAAGGTCTTTGAGGAGGAAACGAACCTGAGAGCATATCTGATGGTGGACACCTCCGGATCAATGGCCTACGGAAACAAGATGGAATACGCGGCCTCGCTGGCTGGTGCGCTGGCATACCTTCTGTATCTGCAGAACGACGCGGTCGGACTCGTTCCATTCTCTGAGGGCATAGGCGAGGTCATTCCACCGAGGACTGGCAGGGTTCACCTTGATGCGGTTTTGTCCAGATTGGCCAAACTGAAACCCTCGGGAAAGACGACGCCCAAAAAGGCATTCCTGGAGCTCGCTGGCCTCGCGAAGAAAAGGGGCCTGGTCATGCTTATATCGGACCTCATGGCCTCGCCGGACGAGGTGGTGAAGGGTGCGAGAGCATTCCGTTTCAGGAAACACCACCTGATGGTCTTCCATGTGTTGACCAGGGAAGAAAGCATTCCGCCGAAGAAACCAGGCCTATATGAGGACATGGAAACGGGCCAGAGGGTCCGGTTCCATCCCTCAGCCGGAGCCGGGGATTATATGAAGGCCTTTGGCGCATGGAAAGCCTCTATGGAAGCCGGATTGACCGATGCCGGCGCGGAATATCATGGTCTGAACACGGATATACCGCTCTCAAGGGCCCTTTCGGCCTTTTTCTCAAAAAGGGCAAGACTGCCGTGAATATATCTGCTCAGTGCTCGTCGCTCCCCAAAACCGGCGAACAGAATCGTTGCCTGTTGTTCGTCTCAACCAGGAACCAGGAACCAGACTCGTTGCTCGTTGTCCGTTTTAATGAGGAACAGGGAACCAGGAACGAGAAACCATGTCCCTAGGCAATCCCTCCGCTTTGTGGTTCGCGCCATTGGCGGCGTTGCCGATAATCATTCACCTCATATCAATATTCTGGCAGAAAAGGAGGCCATTCCCCTGGGTGGAGCTTCTGACATCCGCAAAAGCTGAAGGGAAGAGGTGGCGGAGGATAACCGAGTGGCTGGTTCTGGCCGCACGGACACTCGCTATAGCCGCGGCAGTCCTAGCGTTTTCCAGGCCGAGCCTAGGAAAGGCTGGCGGCAGTGTGTTCGTTGATGTCTCAGCGAGCATGGAGCCGTATTCTCCCCAATTGGATATACCGGGCGCCCGCTATTTTGCCAGAAGAGAATGGGGCGCGTGGACAGGGGTTACGAAAGAAAGGGGGGACCCCGCAAACGCGCTGGCTGGGTCATCCGGCTACATCGTCTCAGACTTTCAAGCAGGCGAGTGGCGTGGGGTAAAAATGAAAGGGTCTGTACCGGTTTTGTTGCCAGAACCAAAGGATGGGAATGTGGCGATAGCATCAGCAGTCCCGGAAAGCCCAGCGCCATCAGGCTCGTTCACCCTTGAAATGACTATCAAGAACTACTCAAATCAGATGCAAACCAGGTCAGTAACCGTCTCGGACAGGAATAAAACGATATACGCCGCGACAACCGAACTGGCACCAGGAAAGGACACCACCATGATCGCTAGGGTGGAGCTGTCGCCCGGAACAACAGGGCTTATAGCCATACTGGAGCCAGGGGACCTTTTGGCTTTTGACGATACCTTTTACATCCCGGTTTCATCAATGCCGGAAGCGAATTGCGAGCTCCTTTCGGATAATCCGTTTCTGATGGCCGCGCTATTCCCCGTGGGTTACCCGTCGCCAATAAGGGAGCTTCCGGGTGCCGAAATTGCCGTTGTCATAGGCAGACCCGTTGCCGGGAAAAATGGCGTGGCCTTCATCCCCGACTCCCAAACCGCGGCCCTGGCCGGGATCAGGTGCGGAGTTCTCGCGAACACGAGCATTCTGGGCGGCAAAGCAACCGTGAAACAGGGGGCATATTTCCGTGAGGGAACGCCCCTCCTGACAGATGACGCTGGAAGGGCAATAGCGATCAGATGGGGAGATTGGGTGCTAGTGGGATTCAATCCGGTCCCGGAGGCCACGGATATCGTTTTCAGGGGTGATTTTCCTGTTCTGGTGTGGAACTGGGTCATTTCACTAGGTGAAGCACCCCTTGCCCAGACCGCGACCGTCGGAGAAATGCTTGACCCCGGAATGGGAGAAGGTTTCATAACTGGTCCCGAGGGGCGTCTCGCCAGGAGGGCATTTTCTCCGGACAAACCAGGCTTTTACACCCTGGTTGAGGGCGGAAAACCCAAAAGGTTTTTCGCGGTAAATGTTGATAGGGAAGAATCAAACACAGAAAGGCTCTCCCGCGAAGAGCTAAAAGAGGCATTCGGAACCGAGCCTGTGAGTCTTGAGGAATTTCTCAAACAGAGAGGGAGAGCCGTGAACATGGCTCCGTGGCTAATAATGGTGGCAATAGCGTTGTTGGCCGCTGAGGGGGTATATCTGGGGTTGCGCGCGCGCGGAGGGGTGGGTTAAAATTTGCGAGATAACCAGAAGGAGGTTATATATGAAAAGCAAGGGAGCAATTCTCGTCGCACTGATGACGAGCGCGCTGTGGGCCTATGGTCCCAGCTACCTGACCGTAGAAGGGGTCCAGCGTGTCTACGCGGCGACCACCCCCGGTATGAATGGCCTCATCATAAATATGATAAGGCTAAACGGGTCTGTCAACAACTTTGACACGACAGACCTAACCGCGGGAGGCACATACATCCAGTTCAGGGACAGCAGGGGCTACGGAGATCTGTGGTTTGGCCTTGGCTATTCGGTTCCCTGGTTTGAGGTAGGCCTCACGGGCAACGCCAAGGGCGATGCCTGGGACAAGCAGGGAGAGAGATCCGGGCAATCGCGCCAGGACCCTTATAACCGCGCCTCCGCGCCTGGCTGGGGAGACATGAGCCTGGTTATAAAGGGCTGTTATCCCCTTGCCAATAAGCAGGTAGGCCTGGGCGCGGCATACGAGATGACCTTCCCGACCGGCGACAAGGGTTTTGACATAATAGACACCACTGACACCTGGGGCATAAGGAACAAGGGAGGATACTGGCGGACATTCACATATGGAGATCTGAGCTTTGGCGGAAGGTTCCTGATGAGCTACATGCTTTGGCGAGAGGAATACATGCAGGCCCTCGCGGTTCACCTGAACCTTGGCTACAACACTAAGTCCATCGGCGACAACACTGACGATGTATTCATAGGCGGCATAGCAATAATGCCATCCCTCGGCCTGTTCAAGCCATTCATAGAGGTTTATACCGAGCAGTTCGTCATGGATGCTGCGAGCAATCACGGCGCTGGCCCCACATACGGCACCCTAGGCTTCAGGCTTGATTTCGGCAACGGCCTGGTTATGGATTTTGCGGGCGAGAAAATGTTCGGGGACAGGGAAACCGACAATGAGTTCAACCAGAGCTTCCCGCCGGACTTCTGGCTCACCACCTGGAAACCCACCTGGGGAGGATGGTTCGCCCTGAACTATACCTATGTCTTCACTAAGCCGGAGAGGAAGCCGGCCCCCGGCGCGATCGCC
>JBMFOM010000077.1:0-9665 GCA_049969615.1 Caldifarciminota bacterium | reverse complement strand
TGACCCATCCGGGCTTTCTCAAACCAGGGGGGTATGCTGAGAATCAAAAATGAGCACATCCGGGGAAAGGATCACCTTTTCGGATCAACATCCCCGAGACGAACCAGTTCTGTCTCGTTGTGCCTGAGAAAATCGTAAAGCACAGCCTTGGCCATCTTTCCAGCGCCTATGATAGCGTATTTCACCTTTACAAGCTCCTGAAATTCCTAATTTTTGTTGCCGTGTCTTTGACCTATCCAAAAATACCGGATGAACCAAGGAGTTCATCCCAAGAGACCTCGGCAAAATTCCCCGGGCCCCCTTTTTGTTCACGGAGATAGCTTAATGTCTTCTCCTGACTCGCTTCAACCCCGACGAACCATTCGGGCCCAACCAGCAGAGGACAGGCCTTAGCTCATATAAACCAGATTGAGCGACAGAATGCTTGATCCTGTGCGGGGAGTGTGGATATAATCTTCAGGATGTTTCCCCTCGTTGCTGAAAACCTGACGAAACGTTTTGGCAATTTCTATGCTGTGGATGGCGTCTCATTCCATGTTTCCAGGGGGGAAGTTTATGCGCTTTTGGGACCCAATGGTGCGGGTAAGAGTACAACCATAAGACTACTCACGGGCGTCCTTAAACCCACATCCGGTAGGGCAATAGTAGGAGGATTGGATGTCGCACGAGAACCCTACAGGGCCAGGGAGAGAATGGGTTATATGTCCCAGATATTCTCCCTATACAGGGATCTAAGCGTCCAGGAAAATCTGGATTTCTTTGCAGGGGTATATGGTTCAACCAAAGAGGCCATTGAGGGGACGATTGAGAGGATGGGTCTGGGTCCATATCTGAAGACCCAGGTGAAAGACCTGCCCCTTGGTTTCAAGCAAAGGCTAGCCTTAGCCGCGGCCACCAGTCACAATCCGGAGGCCCTGTTTTTGGATGAACCCACGGCCGGGATTGACCCAGAGGCAAGAGGGGAATTCTGGGACCTGGTATATTCCCTCCGGGAAAGTGGGACTGCCGTCCTGATTACTACGCACTACATGGAGGAAGCGCACCTCGCGGACAGGATAGGGATGATAAGCTCGGGAAGGTTAGTAGCGGAAGGGACGCCGGGGAGCCTGACGAAATTTGATCTCGCCAGGGGGTTCTGGATAATCAAGGCCCAGCCCATCAACAAGGCCCTGGCCCTCCTTAACGATATGGGTCTAACAGCCTACGCGTCTGGCTCACGGATATTACTGGAAGGAGATGACCCGCAATCCATCCTATCCGCTCTCTCGGAAAAGGGTATAAGGGTAGCCGAGTTCGGAGAACGGGAACCATCGCTTGAGGATGTTTTCGTGAGGTTGACGAAATGAGGGCCGTGATCTTCAAGGAAATAAAACACATACTCAGGGACCCGCTCTCGCTTACCGTGATACTCGCGATGCCAGTGGCATATCTGTTTCTCTTCCTATACTCAATAACCTTTGACATCAAAGGGGTTCCAATGGGTGTTGTGGATTACGAGAATTCTTCTGGCTCAAGGGATTTTCTGGCCAACTTAACGGCTCATGGATATTTTGATCTGAGGGGATATTACCCCGATGAGAACGCTCTTTTGAAAGATGTCTCAGCGGGGAGAGTGAAGTTGGGCTTAGTTATACCAGATGATTTTGAGGAAAACATGGCTCGGGGGAGGCTCACATATGCGGGCTGGTTTGAGGGTGTTGAGGGTAACTCAACCAACATAGCCAGGGGATACCTTTTCTCAGCTTCAACGGGGTTTCTCCTGAATAGAGCTGAGAGGATGGGGGTGTCTTCTCCGGTAGGAATCAGACCCCGGTATCTCTACAACCCCATGCTCAGGAGCGGCTGGTTCCTTGCTCCGGGGTTCTCCGCTATAATTCTGATGCTCATCGCCACTGCCCTGACAGCGCTCTCGCTGGTGAGGGAAAGAGAGGAGGGCAAGATAGACATCCTGAGAACCATGCCCGTGAACCCATATGGGTTTGTGGTGGCAAAGGCCATCCCATATATCCTGATAGGTTTGGTGGACTTCTTCATAACAGTTGGCCTGGTCACTACTCTCTATGGTGTCCCCATAAAGGGAGGGATCCTTTCCTTGACTGGATTTACATTATTGTTTTTGTTTCCTGCACTCGGACTCGGACTGGTCATATCCTCGCTGGCAACGGCCCAGCGTGAGGCATGGTTCCTCGCGCTGGCGACAACCCTTCTGCCATCAATAATATTATCGGGATTCGTCTTCCCGGTTGAGAGCATGCCCTTTTGGCTCCGTGCAATAGCCGAAGCAATGCCTGTCAGGCACTACCTGGTCATCCTGAGAAGCGTTATGATAAAAGGGACGGGAATCAGGGAGCTCTGGCCACACGCGCTCGTTCTTTTGCTCTATGGCTTTGCAATGGTGGCAATGGCTGGAAGGAGGATGAGAGAATGGCTCTCAGCAGGCTAAGGTCTGCGATAAAAAAGGAATTCGCCCTCCTAATGAGGGACAGGCGGCTTCTTGCGCCACTGTTCATAGTGCCGGTAGTTCAGGTTATCATCCTGGGCTATGGCGCTACCCTGGACATAAAACGGATTGGGGCGGGCATCTGCGACATGGACATGACATCCGAGACCAGGAGGCTTGTCTCGGCCATGGAGGCAACCGGATACTTCAGGGTAAAAAAGGTCTCGGATCCGAGGATGCTGACGGAAATGCTGGACAGGCGCCAGATAGTCTTGGGCATAGTTATACCCCACGGATTCACCTCCGGTCTGGAGAGGGAGATACAGGTTCTGGTTGATGGTTCCAACACATCCCTGGGTCAGACTGCGCTGTTCTACTTCATGGGCGTTTTCCTGAAGGGATTCGCAGGCACCATACCGATAGACGATAGGGTGCATATCCTATATAACCCGCTGATGAAGAGCTCCTGGTTCATGGTTCCAGGGGTGGTGGCCTTGGTCCTTCTGGTTTTTACCATGCTCCTGACAGCTATAGCGGTTGTCAAAGAGAAAGAACAGGGAACCCTTGAACAGGTGATAGTCACTCCCATGAGGCCATGGGAGTTCGTACTCTCAAAGACCCTTCCTTTTGTTATGGTTGGGGCTGTACAGGTATCGCTGGTGCTGGCGGTCGCGATAGTGTGGTTTGGAATACCGTTCAGGGGTAATATATTTACTCTGGTGGTCTTCGCCCTCCTCATGATCATGTCAACCCTGTCCCTAGGGCTTTTCATCTCAGTAATAACCAAAACGCAGAAACAGGCAATGATGGCGGCGTATTTCGTGGCCCCGGTTTTCGTAATACTATCCGGTTTCATAATCCCTGTGGAGAACATGCCGAGGCTCTCCCAGACAGTAGCATGGTTGAACCCAATAACATATTTCCTGCAGGCCATGAGAGGGATATTCCTAAAGGGATGGGGTTTCCGGGAGCTCTGGCCTCAGGCGTTGATCCTATTTATATACGGGATAATCCTGCTTTCGGCCTCAACCTGGCTCGTGAGGAAACGGGTCCTCTGATTGCGCGAGGGCTTGACGTGGGAATATAATATCCACACATAGAAAGGGAGGTAAAGTATGTTGATGTATCTTCTAATTATCACAGGAGCCCTAACCG
Organism: Caldifarciminota bacterium; assembly: GCA_049969615.1. GTDB lineage: Bacteria > Hydrothermota > Hydrothermia > JBDRYB01 > JBDRYB01 > JBDRYB01. Next base: position 6,070 of record JBMFOM010000077.1, on the reverse strand, counting down.
TTCAGAGGTCCTCGCTAGGCAGCTTTTTCTATGACCCTGGCCTTTTCCTCGTGAGTGGCGGGAACGGGATGGCCACGGTATCCGCCATGAAGAGGCCCGCGATGGCAACCGCTATAGCCTGGAACAGGTGCGATGGGAATGAAGCTCAACCACTTCAGACCATCTATTGTTACAACACGGCCGCGCCTGCCGACTGGGCCTTCTGGTGTGCTGAAACCTTTAAGAGCTCAGACGGTATAACTGAGGAGCTATACTGGAACGACGATGGCTCAAATGATAGCTGGTGCGACGATAGCTACCGGGCCGCTTCCAACTACACGGGCGCGAACGCGCTGAACTATGTCCTTGCGAACCACAACATAGGATACCTGGGTATATTCACCGGAGGCTCGTCCGGTCCGCCGGAAGGCTCTTATTACATATACGGCTCAGGCTCCTACACCGAGTCCAGCGAAGCGGTGTTCGTGGACTGCTATGCAACCAGCCCATACATGAGCAACAGCAACATGCTCGGAGACGAGATACTCTTTACATGTGACGCCGGCTACCCTGGAGTCCCCTTTGATGTTGGCCAGCTGTCAGCTGGCTCGGCTTATGTGTTCTATGTCTATACATTCCCAGTGGGCGGGAGCTTTGACGGCTACATGGCTATCCACCGTGGCCAGAACAATCCTACAGACAACTGGCAAGCAAGGGGCGAACACCTCGGATGGTACAACAACACAGGCGCTGGTTCAGGGGAGTCGGTGGTGTTCACTCCCACGGCTTCCGGCCGCTACGCCATCCAGATAGGTCAGTGGAACCAAGGGACCGCGGCCGAAGACACCTTCGGTGTGGGCTTCTATCCCTACTACAGCAATATGACCAACGAGACACCGGTAAACATACCCGATGGTGGAATGGGCAGGTTCGTCCAACCAGACACGGTCAAGCGCTGGGCTGTTGTAGGGACAAAGCCGGGGGGCACTGACGACTACGATGTGTTCATCAAGGCGACACACGACATAAATTCCATATGGGACCCGACCCTCTTGGGTTTCTCAAACCTTGCCGGGAACGATCTGACTGACTTTGTCATGATCAACTACCACAACAACTACGGCAACGCCATAACGGGTGTGGACTGGTTCGTCAGGTTTAACAAGATGACCTGCAACCGTGTTGCCAGGGGCGAGTGGTGTAGGAGCCACGGCATAATCCCGGATACCGGCACATACGGGACATATTATTACTCCGCCGATCAGACAGCATGGTCGTGGGACATCATACCGGTCCAGTGCCCGCCCTCGGACACCAATGGCCTCATAATATATGTAGATGTTACCTCCGGCTCGGTTGATGTTGGAATAGCAGTGGCAGACCCGGATAACGGCGATTTCCAGGGTAGGAGCGGAGGGAGCCTCACGATAGCGAATGCCTCTGGCGGTGGTGGCGACGAGATGCTCATATGGACGCCAGATGATATGGGTGACATATATGGCCTCGCGGTCTTCTCTGAGAACATGAACGCGGGGAATTTCCAGATAATATACCGTTGCCCGCGCGCCCTTGATGCCGAGGAGATGCCCGGAGACCTTCCTAGAGAGCTGACTATGAAACTACGGAATAGCCCAGTCAATAGCCAGCTCTCCTTCAGCCTCGGGCTACCCGGAGACACCAAGGTGGCGCTGACGATATACGACGCGACCGGCAGGATAGTACTCACAAATGCTCTGGGACACCTCCAGCCTGGGTGGCACGAGATAACCGAGGATGTCTCTGCCCTGGCAAAAGGCGTTTATTTCATCAGGATAGAGACCCAGATGGGAGAACTGCAGAGAAAAGTAATCCTGAAATAAGCATAAACCCTTGAAAATCTAGCAGGCCCTCCGGGGCCTGCTTTCTTATTTGACTGATTCATTAACTATTCGCCAGAATATACTTCTCACCTTCTCAGGAGAAAAATCCCTGGCCCTTTGCCTCGCGGCTTTTCCCATCCGCTCCGCAAGCTCATTATCCTTAAGGAGGATGGTTATCCTCTCAGCTAACCCAAGATGATCGCCAGGTTGAATAAAGAAACCTTCCTTGCCTTCGGTGATTATCTCGGGTCCCGCGCCGACAGGGGTTATCACGCATGGCAAACCAGCTGAAAGCGCTTCCGCGAGCGCGACCGAGAAGCCCTCGGAATAAGAGGGTAGGACAAACACCCTTGAGGAGAGAAATTTTCGGGCTTTATCTTGGCCAAGAATGTCCCTGTGAAATTCAATGTGATCCCCAAGCCCGTTCTGGGTTATTTCCTGCTGAAATACCCTTGCCGCATCCTCGCGAATAAGCTGTTCCCCGGTCGCGGCATTCCGAAATATGTTTGTCTCATGCCTCTTTGGCCAGCCAACCACAGAAAATATGGCATCCGGAACATCCATGAGAACCAAAGGGATAGCCCTGAGAAGAGTAGTGTAGCCTTTCGCCTGGGAAAGGTGGCCGACAAAGAGGACGCGACGAGGCCTGGGATAAGGGGCATCCGGAAAATCCGGCGCCGGATTGGGCAAAACATGGATTCTCCTCACTAGGCCGGCGAACATAGGCCTCAGACGATCAGCCTGGACAATGATTCCGGCGGCTAGGCCCAGGCAAAACCTCACAACAAATCGCGTTACGGGGTCAGTATCCGCGAAAAAGAAACCAAAGTGGCCTCCCCTAAAATGAAGGAGTAGTCTGGAACCGAAAAACCTTGCGAGTAGTATCACCAGAGAATCCCTGATCCAACCGAGCCTGGTCGCTGTGATAGAGTAATAGACAAGCCTTGGCCGCCAGGAGATCAGACGGACAATCAGGAAGGCCTTTAGCCTCACGAGGCCGAGGAAACCCGTAAACCCCGGAGTTCCCCTTGTCTCCGGTGAGCGCCTGTGGTTCGTGTTTATCAGCGAAAGATCAAAGGGATGTTCACCCTCAAGCAGTAGCGCGGTCGCGTTCTCCGGCCCCGTGAAAGGCGGAGGAAGGGGGACAACCGCGAGGACTCTCATGGGGAGGTTGCCGATGGTTTGAGACAGGGGTGTCCTGAGATCATCAAAACCTTGCCTCCGCGATTGACTCTCCGGGGAACCGGATGAGCCTGAGAGTTCCATCCTCGTGGACTAGATAGGTGAGACCAGTCAGCCAGTCTCCTGCACACGCGATCACCTTTCCGTTTTCCTCATATATGAAGGGAACATGGAAATGGCCCACCACGAGGCACGCGAGGCCTTCCGGCATCTCCTTCAATATCCAGGCTGTCACCTCTGGCGGCAATTCCTTTCTTCCGGAACGGACACGCGAGAGCCTTGAGACCCATGAGGCAAAGGGAATTCCTAGGCTGGGATGGATCAGAGAATAAAGCCATGTCAGAAAGGGGTTCCCCAGGATCAAACGCCCAAGGCTGTTGCGTCTGCCTATCATATCTCCATGGATGGCCAGGAGTTTTTTGCCACCGAACTCAAACATAACGCCCTGTCTCCTTACCCTGGGGCCGAAAGCCTCTAGACCGGCCCCGGCCCATATGTCGTGATTGCCGGGTATGTAAATTATCTCTGTCCTTTCGGAGAGCTCGCGAAAAGCACAGAGAACAGGTAGATGGCCCTTCTGGATGATGGCCGGATACTCAAACCAGAAATCAAATATATCACCCAGGAGAACCAGGACATCCCCCTCCTCCACCCCGCGCATGAACTCCAGAAACAACCTGACGCGATCCGGATCCGGCCTGGGTTCAAAGTGGCAATCTCCGGCGAAGAAGACCCTCATTTTTGCCCTGTCCTGAGGACTGACCAGGCCGCGAGGCCAGAGTCAACCAGTCCAAAGAGAAGAAGGAGCCAGGCCAGTAATCTGTTTCCGCCCAGAAAGAAGGCCAGAAGCGCGGCAGAGTTGAAGGAGAGGGTTATGAGAGCGAATGTCATGAGCACGAGGTTGAACAAGAGCACAGCCTCGGCAATTGCGCCTGCAAGCCGTCTTTTAAGCCATTTAGCCAGGTATTCAGCCCCAAAGGAGCCAGCCAGTGCGACGACAAAAGCGACCCACACGAAACCCTGCCGTCCCTGGCCAGGCTCCAGACGCCAGATCGCGAGGGCCGCGGCCAGCGATGGCAGCAGAGAAACCAGAAGATAAGTCAGGATGTATTTCCTCTGCATGGGGTAAAGGATATTGCCAGAGAAGGGCTAGGTTCAAACACGACTTGAGATGGCGAGCATCCGCGTGCAGGTATTATAATATGAGCACACTGCTAAGAGGAGGTTAATTAGTAATGGTAACAGGAAAAGCTGGAATGTTCGTTGATGTGCAGAATGTCCAGGTAACCTTTGAAAAGGCTGGTAACGAAGTCCGCTACGATAAGCTAATACAAGCCGTGGCAGAAAAGTGCAAAAAGGAGGGACTTAATCTCTGGAAGGCTGTTGCATTTGTGCCGTTTGATCCCAGGGATCAACGCAGAGAAAGGCTAATAAACGCTCTATCGTTCATGGGTTATAGGGTCAAATCCAAGCAGGTCAAGCGCCTCCCCGATGGTTCGGTTAAAGCCAACATGGACATGGAGATAACCCTGGAGATACTCGCTGGCGCAGAGTATCTGGACATGATAGTCATAGTCTCCGGCGATAGCGACTTCGTGCCACTTATTGATACACTCAACAGGTTAGGCAAAAAGATATGGGTCATAGGAACAAAAAAGGGCGCGGTTGGTATAGAGCTCATCCGCGCATCCGACATTTACGAGAATATGGACGATATTGAGGGTGTTGTCATTCCTTTCAGCATTTCCACAACCAAATGGGAGGATGATTTCTTCACGGTCTCCGGAGGCGTGGAGGAGTTTCGGGAGGAAGAAGACCTGGGCGAGTTTCCCCAGGACGACACTGACATGGGGCAACCGGAGGAAAACGAGTAGGCCTAGGAAATAGCGCGCAATATAGAAGCCTCTTTGGACCAAAATCTGTACAGTAATGTTGAATGATGATCTTTCTCTCTATGATTTTGATCTTCCGGCTGAGCGGATAGCCCAATACGCGGGCGAAAGGGGAAAGTCAAGGCTATTCGCAATAAAGGAGGACGGGTCTTTTGCCCACGGGACATTCCCTGATATAGTGAAATATTTTGTCGGGGGAGACCTCCTGATCATAAATAACACGAAAGTCATTAGGGCGAGGCTTATCGGGCAGGCCCATACCGGAGGCAGGGTTGAGATGCTTTTCACTGGGGCCGTGGACGGGAAACGTTTCCGTGCCCTGGTGAGGCCAGGGAAAAGGTTCAAACCAGGAACCAACATAAAAGTTGGGGATGCCACAATCAGGGTCGTGGCCAGGAATGAACGGGAAGCAGAGCTCCTGATAGAAAGTGGACCTGGAGTCATGGCATTGCTAGAAAGTCACGGTCAGGTTCCGCTCCCCCCATACATAAAGAGGCCCTCTGAGCCAGGGGACGAGCTCAGATACCAGACCGTCTTCGCGGAAAAACCGGGTTCGGTTGCCGCGCCAACAGCTGGACTGCACTTTACCGAGGAGATACTGAAAAAGATAAAGGGGAAAGGGGTGAGAATTCTCAAGATAACCTTGCATGTTGGCCCAGGCACATTCAACCCAATAAGGTCTCCTGACCTCACCCAACACGAGATGGAGGCTGAATACTACTTGGTGCCAGATGAAACAGCAGAGGCAATCCTAGAAACCAAAAGGAGTAGAAACCGGGTTTTTGTCTGCGGCACAACATGCACCCGGGCCTTGGAGACCTGGGCAATGGGCCAGGGGCCGAAAAACGGCTGGACGAGGCTCTTCATTTATCCGGGACACAATTTCCGGGTGCCGGACGCGCTCATAACTAATTTCCACCTTCCCCGTTCAACCCCCCTCGCTTTGGTCGCGGCTTTCTGTGGGAGGGAAACGGCTCTAAGGGCATACGCGGAGGCCCTTGAAAAGGGCTACGCGTTCGGGTCATATGGCGACGCGATGCTGATCATACGGCCGTCTAAAACGTATTAGACCAGTTCCCTGTTCGCTCAAAACTAAACCCTAACCTCAGGGCCTTCAATCGCTCAAAATAAAAAACTAACCCTAAGCGACCAGATGAT
>JBMFOM010000076.1:0-9665 GCA_049969615.1 Caldifarciminota bacterium | reverse complement strand
CCTCATCAATTGTTGGGCCGCGTCTTTTCTCGCGTGCTCGGATAACCTGAAGGCCCTCCTGCCCTCTTATATCTGTTTCACCCTGCAGCTTGACAGAGCGCTTGCACGGCCTCCCCCCGTGCTATATAATGTTCGGGCTTAGAAAGAAGGTTGAAAGATGTTCTGGTTAGCGCTTGCGGCTGAGTTTGAGAAGGCCCTTGCTAAAGGTCTCCGAGGACTTTCTGGTCTGAGGGGAGAGGAGGTTTAGAACATGAAAAGGATCAAGAGCTTAGCTGCCTGGGTCACGTTGACAGTCTGGGCTGGAGGCTTGGGGATGGGATGCGTTATCCTTCATCCTCGGGAGGACGAAAACCTGAAAATCCTACTTGATGATGTTGAGGTGGCGTATCCGGTATAGGGTAATGGGGTTATTTATCTTATTGATTCTGACCCTTCCTGTATTATCGGAGTGGATACTGCCACTGGCAATTCTTTTACAATTTACCCATTGCCGCCGGGGTTCCGATTTTTAGTAGATGGGGGAGAAGAAGAACTCATACCTTCCGACATGGATATATCCCCGGATCTTTCCACATTAGTGGTCCCTGTAGCGGATTCAACCTCAGATGTCAGGCTCTTTTTGATAGATACCTCGCGCCAGACATCTCAGCTGAGGGACTCCGTCTATGTGGGTACCGGCCAGTATTGTAGCCGCATACACCCTAGGTTCAACGAGGATGGAAGCAAGATATTCTTCCAGGGGCGGTGGGATGGTTCAAAGCTCCTGGTTTGGGATCTCATATCAGATGTGGTGGACACTCTTATGGATATGCACACCTTGGGACCTTTCCAGGATCTCTTGCCCCAGGATACAGGCTTTCTATGCAATTATCGCCCAATAAGAAGCTACTCCTTTAATACGGGATTATTAATGAGCGGGCTCCCGGGCACTGAGGATAAGGCGAGACACATAGAGGTGAACCCGGTTTACGGTGAATATGCCGTTTGCTGGGGTTCTCCGTTCGATACAGCGGTTACTCTGTACAACCTAAATGACTTCAGCTGGAAGACAAAAGGCATTTCGCCCTATTTAAATGCTGGTGAGATCCGGGAACTCTCCTGGTCTCCTGACGGAATGAGTGTGGTCTTTATTTGCCTAGGGGGACATCCCCACGACTTTGAGGTGTGGATCTATCGGAACATAAAGGACTTTTTCTAAGGAGGCTTAACCACGAAAATGCTCTGCGTGTTTTGGTTTCTAAGTTCCCCCTTGTGGGGAACAGTCTGGGTGCCCAAAGTCCACTTCTTTGGTGAGATGGTGGTTCAAGACAGGCAATTCTCCCTCACAGACACCTTCTCAATCTGTATAAGGTTATGGGGTGAAAGCGGTTCTGGCATTCAGGAATACCGGGTAGGGCTTATTCACCCCTCGTTTATAGAGAGAGTTTCCGGCTCCGACACGGTAATCCGTCTTTCTGTTGGTGATACCGTTGTTTTGCAGTATAAGCTTAGGGCTTCTCTTCCTGGCGCCGCTAGAGTCATGGCCTATGCCAAGAAGGAGGGACAGGGAGGCCCGGCGGGCTTTCCAGGGGACATGACCCCGCCCTTTGCACTCTACGCACCTTATCCCAACCCAGCTAAGGGCAGGATGACCATTCAGTTCTCGGTTCCAACAGGGGCAAACACATCCCTCGCGCTATATGACATCATGGGAAGGAGGGTCTCAACCCTATACAATGGCAAGGAGCCGGGGCTTCACAATAGCAATCCTTCCAGAAGCTCTCTGGCCTTCTCCGCCCTCCCGCCAAGATCATCAAGCAAATTCCCTAATCTGTAGTAGGCCTATGCATCCTCAGGATTTACTTTCAAGGCTTCGCGGAGCCTGTCCTGTTCGGAGAATTTCTCGCTCACCCCATTGCCTCCCTATAGACCTCAATGTATTGCGCTGATATGCGTCCTACTGAGAAATCAAAACTGCGCTCGCGGGCCTTGGCGGCCATGTTATCCCTGAGGCTCTTGTCCGAAAGCAACCTCTCCATAGCGGAGGCAAGCGCGGCAGGGTCGCCAGGAGGAACGAGAAAACCATCGCTTCCGTCCCGGACAACACTCGGCACTCCACCAACCGCGGTGGCAATGACCGGAAGCGCGGACGCCAATCCCTCAAGAATAGCATATGGGATTCCCTCGTGAAAAGAGGGCAGAACCATCGCGTACGCGGACGAGAGAACCCGTATCTTCTCGTCGTTGATCACGAAACCGAGAACCTTTGCCCTGCGGGAAAGCCCCCTGTCCCGGATCGCCCTCTCAAGCATCAGTCTGTCAGGCCCATCGCCTGCAAACCAGAGCCGGCAATCCCCGCTGAGCTTTCCCAAGGCTTCAACGAGAACGAAAATGCCCTTTGACTCGTGTAATCTACCCATATAGAGGAAAACCGGCGGTTCAGCCGGCTCAGAGGGGACGTAATCATGAGGGTTGACCATATTCGGTATGCGCTTAAAACGTCCGACTGGCATGAATCCCAGGAGAAACCTTTCCTGATCGGCAGAAAGGGCTATAACCCTGTCAACGCGTCTGAGGGCAAACAGGACAAGGGGTTTCATTATCGGGTGCCGGGAGAGCCATGCCTCTGGATGGCCTCCGTGCATCTCAAATACAACCTTGCGGCCAAGGATTTTTGCGACTACAGAAAGGGAACAATCCCTAATAAGGCCCTTGAAATTGAAGGTATTGTTTATGTGAACCAGATGGGGCCTCTCAAGCATGATCCTCATCGCGACGCCAAGGGGTGAGAGGAGCCGGGCCGCGTTCCTTCTCAGAAAGTTTTCCGGTTTTGGTCTGCGCTCTCCGCCGCCAACCCTGCAGTAATACAGCGAGAACTCCTCGGAAAGGGGGGACGAAAGCAGGGTTCTTATGTGCGTTGGTTCGCCTGAGACCCCGTGTATGTCAGGACCCACTATGAGTACCCTCAGGCGACCGTCGCCCTTTCCAGTTGCTGAAGTTCCCATGTCTTCCCGTATATCCCACCGAGCTTTAGGAGCTCCTCATGGGTCCCTTTTTCCGCAATCCTTCCGTAATCAAGAACAATTATCAGGTCGGCCTCAGCAACAGCGGATAACCTGTGGGAAATAATGAGGCCCGTCCTTCCGGGCAAAAATCTCCTGAGGTTATTCAGTATCCTTTCCTCGGTCTCAAAATCCACAGCAGAGAGGGTGTCATCCAGAATAAGTATCTGCGGATCCTTTATCAGCGCCCTGGCAAGGGCAACGCGCTGACGCTGGCCACCGGAGAGGGTCACACCCCTCTCACCAACAATGGTTTCAAGACCGTCCGGCATGTCCTCTATTTCGTGCCATATACCAGCGGCCTTAGCCGCGGCAATAACATCCTCTTCGGGAGCGTCTGGATTGAAGAAGGCTATGTTCTCCCTGATGGTCGCGGAAAATAGAAACGCCTCCTGCGGGACAAAGCCTATCGCGCCACGGAGGGTCTCAAGGGACCAATCCCTGACATCAACCCCATCAACCAACACGGTCCCCGGCGGAGGATCAAATATCCTTGGCAGGAGTGAGACGAGTGTTGTCTTACCGGAGCCTGTTCTCCCGACTATGCCCAGGGTCATCCCTGCATCAAGGGTAATGGTTATGTCCTTGAGAACAGGATCGGTTTCCTTTCCATAGGAGAATATGAGTCCCCTGAATTCAACACGGCCGGTGATCTTGTCCCTGTGGGGTCTGGCTGGTTCGGTTATCTCTGGTTTCGTATCAAGGAGTTCCTGTATCCTGGTCATGGAAGCGGAGCCACGTTGGAGCAAGTTGGTGACCCAGCCTATTGCCACCATTGGCCAGACCAGTATCCACAGGTAGTTCATGAACGCAACGACATCTCCGAGGCTTATGGCGCCGGTTATTGCCTTTGCTCCTCCCTGCCATATAACCAGCGCGGTGGCTGAGCCTCCAAAAAATGTGACCAATGGCCAGAAGAAACCCCATATCTTGACCAGGGACATGTTCTTGGCAACATAGTCCTCGTTGAGGGCTCGGTAAGATCTTATCTCGCCATCCTCCTGAACAAAGGCCTTGATTATCCTTATGCCAGTTATAGTCTCCCTGACCCGTTCGGTTATCTCAGCGAAGGCCTCCTGCACTGCCTTGAATCTGTTGAATATGGCCTTGCTGAAGAACAGGACAATGAGGGTGGTTGCCGCGAGCGGAATAGCAGTATAGATGGTGAGGGAGGGGGATATCCAGATCATAGCTCCCAGGGAAAACAATCCCATTATGGCCGCGTCCGACGCCGCGACAACACCCATTCCTATTGCCATCCTGACAGCCTCCGCGTCGTTGGTGGCCAGGGCCATGATATCGCCGGTCCTGGCCTCGGAGAAGAATCCAGCGTGAAGCTTCATGACATGCGCGTATATCCTGTCCCTGAGATCGCGCTCGGATTCCCTGGACGCACCCATGAGAAAATAGCGCCAGAAAAACCTGAAGAACGCGACGAAAAGAGCTATGCCAACGAGCCAGAGCGCATATGTGGCTATCATCCCAGGGGTGGCAACGCCCAGGGCTAGGTTGTCAATCGCCCTGCGGAGTATCAGGGGAACGATCAACTGGGCACCGTCAATAATCAGAAGAAAGAATATGCCGACCCCAACCTTGCCCTTCTTTTTCCACAGGAGAGCAAATATGCCACGCACACATAAATTATAACCCACTTCCTGCGCAGGATCAAAGCTTGTATTTGTGAAGACCGGACAGATCTGAGGCAATAGTTCTAAGTCTTCATGTTTCTCAAAGGGATCCCGTATGGGGACGAAGGACGCGTCGGGATTTTTCAGGGGCTTCAGGTGGGCTGTTCTATCGGCAATTCAGGGATTACAACCTGCCGCAAAATTTGGGCAACGCCAGCTACTCTCTGAGAACCAGGACACAGGATGGCACGAGGGAGGTTTTGCCCTTCATAATTAGATTATGCTGAAGGCCCTGGAAAATAACCCTATTGCCATGCGCGCCCTTGATGCCCTCGTAGGGTCTGAGGTTTATCTTGTCGGCGGAATTGTCCGGGACGCGCTTTTGGGGAGGCCCTGCCTTGATGTTGACCTGGTGCTGGTTCCAGGAACAAGCGAACCCGACCGGGAACTCAGAAACGCCATGAACAGGCTGGCAAGGGCGTTGGGGATCAGACCGACCAGGAGTCAATTCCTGACCGGGAAGTTCCTCCTGGATGAGGGAGAGATTGACATCGCGCTAGCAAGAAAAGAAGAATACCCTGAGCCTGGTTCTTTGCCAGTAGTGAGGCCAGCAAACAGCCTGGAGGAGGACCTGCATAGGAGGGATTTCACCGCGAACGCTGTTGCAATGAGCGCGAGGGGCGAGCTGATTGATCCTTTGGGGGGGATCAGGGATATAGGTGAACGCATCCTCAGAGTGATATATCGCGGCAGTCTCAGGGATGACCCGACCAGAGCGCTCCGGGCAATTCGTTACAAGCACCAGCTGGGGTTTTCCTATTCCCCTGAGACCGAGGAAGAATTCGCGTTGGCCAGAAGACACATGGCCGCGGTCTCATTTGAACGGATAAAACACGAGCTTTCGCGCTCATCCGAGAGACCAGAAAGGGCTAGTATATGGGCCGAGATGGTGGAAAATGGCCTTGTCGGGGAGAGGGTGCCCAACCGTGGCGTTCTTGAAAAGCTCTCGGAAAGCGTGGAGCTCAGCCGTGAGTCCTGGGTAATGTTCTACGGCCTGGTTTCCGGGAGCATCCCCTCGGGCCTGACGAGGGCAGAAAGAAAGATCCTGGTCGCTATTCTCAGGAACGCGGACAGGAAATTCAGGGGCCTAGGAGAGGCGCACGAGGCGCTGAGAACAGCACCGGAGGAAGCCCTCATTGCCATTGGAGTTTTGAATCCCTTGATTGATGACTACCGGCGCAAAAAGCATCTGGCCAGGCCCCTCATTAACACGGAGGAAATGAAAGCAATGGGGTTCACGGGTGCTAACCTCGGACGGGCAATCCTGGCATTAGAAAGGGCCAGGCTTAATGGAAGAATAAAGACCAGGGCTGAGGAGTATGAGTTTCTGAGAGGGCTTATTTAATCCTCTTCATCCTCCTCTTCATCTTCAGGCTCACCAACCAACGCTTCCAGCAGATCGACAAGATCAGCCTTCATTCCATCCAGCCTTGAGGTCAGCTCCTCCACCTGTGCCTTCACGCGCTCAATAGATGCGTCAAGACGTTCCAACCTGGCTTCCATTTTCTCAATCTTTGCGGCAGTTAATTCATCAGACATGTTGTCTCCAGCTCGAAAGAAATTATACTACAAAAGCTAATGGCCCAGCAAACTCTTTACCCTCTGATGGCTGTCCAGAATTCCCTAAAGCTCGGACATATATCAATAACCCTATCCGGACTTATTTTCTCAAGCAAATTCACGCCGTCCTCGGTTTCCTTGTAGCTCCTGCCGCATCTCCGGAAAAGCTCCGATAGGTGGGAGGTTTATCAAAATCAATGGCTTCTGGATTGCAAGGGAAAGCCTCGTTATCCTCAAAAACGAACACGGTCTCGGCCTTCTCAAGTCCTATGCCATCCAGAATAAACGGGCTGTGGGTAGTAATGATCCACTGGGTATCCCCAGGATGTTCATCCCAGATTTTGTGGCAGGCTGTAAGCCTTGAATTATTAAGGGATTAGCCCAGATAAGATTGCTCGGTCTATCTTTGGAACCCGAGCGCGGCAAAATCTGGGATCCCTAAGAAACATAAAGACTTAGAACCATTGCCTCAGATCTGTCCGGTCTTCACAAATACAAAAATCTGATCCTGTGCAGGAAGTGGGTTTCAATCATTCCACCGACTCCTCCACCCACCTCAGGTAATCCGGGTTCCCATCGGAAACCGATAGAGCGATTATTTCCGGGACAGCGTAGGGGTGGTGAGCCTTTATGAAATCCATCAAATCCGGGAAACGGGCCTCGGTTGTCTTTATCACGAGAAGCGACTCATGGTCATCGCAGAGTTTCCCTTCCCAACAGTAGAATGAACTAACCGAAGGGATGATGTTAACGCACGCGGAGAGCCTGCCCTCAACCAGACTCCTTGCCATGGCCTCGGCTCCATCTGGCGGTACAGTGCAGAGAACAACGAAAACCCTCATGGGTATATCCTCTCAAGCATTCGCGGAAACGGGATTGTCTCCCGTATGTGGTGAACCCCGGCTATCCAGGCAACTGTCCTTTCCAGGCCGAGACCGAAACCCGCGGTCGGGACGCGGCCATAGCGTCTTATGTCAAGATACCACTGATAATCTTCCACAGGCATATTCATGGCCTTCATGCGCTCTAGCAGGATATCCGGATCTTCCTCACGCTGAGAGCCGCCAATGATCTCGCCTCTGCCCTCAGGGGCAAAGAGGTCGGTGTTCAACACTAAAGAGGGGTCATCAGGATCGCGTTTCATGTAGAATGGCTTTATCGCGGCCGGATAATGGGTTATGAAGACGGGCCTATCAAAGGCCTCGGATATAACGACCTCCTCGTCCGCGCCAAAGTCATCGTCGGTCCTGACTGGAAGCCCTGCCCTGCCGACTATTTCCCATGCCTGCTTGAAGGTTATACGGGGGAACGGAGATTTGACGGATTCTAGGGGTTTCGTGTCCCGCTCAAGCATATTAAGCTCGGTTTTTCGGTTCTCAAGCGTCCTCTCCACAATATAAACAACCAGTTCCTGCATTATCAGGATAACATCCTCAAGACCCGCCCAAGCGACCTCCGGCTCAATCATCCAGAACTCGGTAAGGTGCCTGCGAGTCTTTGATTTCTCGGCTCGGAATGTGGGTCCAGCAGAATAGACCCTGCCAAAGGCATAGGCGCCTACCTCCTGATACAGCTGACCCGATTGGGAAAGATAGGCCCTATCGCCGAAATAATCCACCTCAAAGAGGGTTGATGTGCCCTCGCAAGCAGATGGAGTAAGTATGGGCGAGTCAAAACGGATGAATCCGTGGCCATCAAGCCAGTCAAAGATGGCCCTCTCAACCTCCGCCCTTATGCGAAGGAGCGCCCACTGCTTTCGTGAGCGAACCCAGAGGTGCCGCAGGGGCATCAGGAACGCGACCCCGTGTTCCTTCTTCGATATGGGATAATCAACCGCCATGGAAACAAGCTTAGCGCCCCTTACAGTCATCTCATAGCCGCCAGGTGCGCGTGGGTCCTCTCTTATCAGGCCTTTTATCTCCACCGAGCTCTCCAGGCCGAGGGAACCAGCGAGCTCAAACTCATCGTCAGGGACTTCTCCCTTCACGACAACGCATTGCATGAAGCCTGTTCCATCCCGAATTATGAGGAAATGTATCTTGCCCGATGACCGAAGGTTGGCAAGCCAGCCTCTTAGGGTGACTTCCTGGCCGACGAAATCACGGGCGCGGTCTATCCGGAACATCCCGAAGATTATAATGTAGGGGCAGGTTCTCGCGCCTGGCCTTTAGGAAGAGCATGGGAAACGGTACCATTCCCCCCGAGTAGGCACCTGAAGTATTTCCATCCGGTGCCCTTTCATGGGCTTTGTTAAACCTGTCCCTGGAAGGAAAAGGGAGTATAATCCATGCTTCTTCGTGCTCCTTATGATCGTCAAGGGACTATATGGGCTATCCAACAACAGGCTGTCTGCTCTGTTTAGGAAAAACGACATCCCCTTGCCAGATAGATACAGATACTACAAGCCCACCCGGAAGACCCTTGATAGAAACCTGTGCATAAGGGCTTCCTGAGAGCCGGGAAACTGCCCTGGTGGGTGAGAGGCGTGAGAAAACGCGTGAGTTTCTACGCAACGCTTTGACCGCGGCCTTGCCGTGATGCTCATCAACATGTGGAACGCTAACCCATTGATGGGGTGGAACTAAGAAGTTATAGCCAGGGCTCTAGCTAAAGTCTGAAAGTCCTGGGCCCTGTAAGTCTCAAGGTCTTGTGGTCTGACCTTCATATACCTCCAAGATTTTCCAGTAAGCCTCTCCACATTCTCACACCACTGCTGAGCTGCCCTGTCTTTTCTACACACTTCTGCCCCTTCCATGCCCTTAGTTTCAACAAGATACATTGCTTCCTCCACCTTCACTATAAAGTCAGGCAAATAATATCGGAGATACCCTTCCTGATTGTAGTAAGGGATGTGGAGCGGGTGTCTGGGTAGTACCTTGGTAAAAGCCTGGACCCCGTCTTTCTCATCAAGGTAGCTCATAAATTCCTTTTCAAAAGCGCTGCGTTTGGGATAGGGCAAATATTCAAAAACCGACTTTGTCACCTTTGTAACCGGCTCGGAGGTATGAAACGGCTGAGTCTCACTTACCTTGAAGTATCTCTGAAATCTGACTCTCTCCTCCCTGCTGGAGAGGGCATTGATTTTTTCGACAAAGATCTCCACTAGTTTTTCCCTGATAGGGATATAGTTGAGCTTCTTGATGACTTCGGGATCTCCGCCGTCCACACTTTGGTCAAAAAGGTATCTCTCTATATAAGTCCTAACCTTGGGAACAAGATCGTCGAAGATACTAAAAGATCCGATCTTTGAGGTAATGGCTTTGCAGATGTAAGCACGATAAAGAGAGAAGTCTTCCGTATAATCGAAGGCCAGGTTCATCTCCCTGACAATCTTCTGCTCCAGCAGGTCTCTTTCCCGATACATCACCGTTGGAAG
>JBMFOM010000075.1:0-9683 GCA_049969615.1 Caldifarciminota bacterium | reverse complement strand
TTCTGTTCAGTTGATTCAACCCCCGAGCGGGTGTGGGTAAGGGGGGAACAGGTCAGTTAGACCAGAAGGTAGAAGGATCACCCTAAAATGAGGGTTTGGCGTCAATGTTGAGTCAAAGTTTCTCCAGCTCTGACCTATAGTAGCTGACCAAAACCGGATACTGGCTAATCTCTTCCCTGCCCTTCTGACTTAGTTCATAAACCCCCCGCGAGACCCTCCGAAACCAGCCATAGAAATTGTTGCGGAGAATGGAGAGGGTTTTCGGGCCCGTTCCCATATTACGGAGCTGTTTCGGAGAAAGGGGGCCGAAACGCTCAAGGCAACACGCTATATAAATGACGTTCTCCCGGTAGGCGGTCACGAGCTTGCGCCGGGTGCTCCCACCCAAGTTGAAATCGCCGGATCGGCCGCCCATCTCGTCCAAAAGGGCTGTCTTCAGCCTCCGGCTCTTCCTGCGTTCAAAGGGTTCTGGGTGCATGACGACTTCAACCCGTGGTTGTCCTGGCATCATGGAGACAAGGATCAAACCAAGCTCAAGTCTTCTGAGAAGACGGCTCATAATCCTCCATCGGGAACGAGTAAAACCCTCTGGCGGCAAAGGCAAGGCAATATAAACCGCGTCTGTTATTCGCTGGCGTTCGGTTGCCTGGAATAGGAGATCAACGCCGAAATTCCTCTTGAGCTCAATTATGACTAGGCCATCCTCGCGACTTGCGGCGATGTCGCAACCGGAGACCTCTGCCCGGACGGTGAAACCCTGTGCGACCAGGAAATCCCTGACCGGGCCGTATAAGGAGGTCTCAGTTATGGGCGCAGGTTTAGATTTCCGGACGAAGGTGTCCTGCTGGTTATTCTCGCTACTTCTTCCCCTTTGTCTCATCCTCTATTATCCTTACCCCGCGGGGTACGGTTCCCCTGCGTTCGGCACCCACGGTGCCCTTCCCCATTGCGGCCACGCCGGCCGCGGCTATATCGGGCTTGTATGCCCTGCCCACAGGCGCCTTACGCTCTATGGGCTTAGGAACCTCCCTGAGCCTGAATAAGCGCCGGAGGGTCTCTGTCCTTATGTCTTTCATGAGCTCGTCAAACAGGGCGAAGCTCTCCTTCTTGTATTCAACCAGGGGATCCTTCTGCGCATATTGCCGCAGGAACATTCCTTCCTTTAAGTGATCCAAGGCATACAAATGATACCGCCACGACCTGTCCATGACAGTAAGGAGGGTTATGCGCTCAGCTTCCCTCATGCCCTCGGGGCCGAACATTGCCTCACGCTCCTCGTAGAGTTGCCTTATCTTCTCAATCGCCGCTTCGGCCATGGCCTGGGGTTCCTTAATACTCTCAAGGAAAGAAAAATCCCCCAGAAACGCCCAAGACATCTCGTCCGCGAAAGCCCTCCGTTCCTCCTCCTTGGGGTTCTCCAGACTCAAGTGTTCATCCATCTTCTCATAGACAAATTCGGGTATGTATTCCTCAAGGATGGTCTCGCGCATGTCAGCGCCCTCAAGTATCTGATCCCTGAGGCCGTATATGACCTCGCGCTGGCGGTTCATCACATCGTCATACTCAAGAAGACGTTTGCGCATCTGGAAGTGTTGCATCTCAACGCGCTTCTGCGCGTTCTCAAGCGCCTTAGTGACCATTTTGGACTCAACAGGTTCCTCCTCCTTCTTTCCCCAGCGTTCCATCATGTCCACAACCTTGTCAGAACCAAAGAGCCGGAGGAGGTCATCCTCAAGGCTGAGGAAAAACTTGGAACTGCCTGGGTCCCCCTGCCTGCCAGACCTGCCGCGAAGCTGATTGTCTATACGTCGGGATTCGTTTTTCTGGGTTCCAATTATGAGAAGGCCGCACGGAACGAAACCCTTTATGCAATCCCTTGGGTTACGCGGGCATGTAACACCAGGGGTGTGACGCTTGGTGTTGATAGCGCATTCCTTGACCCCCGTTCTACCTCTGCACGCGGGGTCAATGTCCTCAGGGCAGGAGACCACGCCCGGGCCGAGCTTTATATCGGTTCCACGGCCAGCCATATTGGTAGCAATGGTAACCGCTCCGGGCTGTCCAGCCTTGGAGACAATAAGGGCCTCTCGCTCGTGATGGCGAGCGTTCAGGACCTGATGCGGAACACCTTTGAGCTTAAGGAGCCGGGAAACGAGCTCAGACTCCTCTATGGATGTCGTGCCAACCAGGATGGGCCGGCCCCGTTTGTGCCACCTTTCTATCTCATCAACAACCGCCTGATATTTTTCCTTCTTGGTCTTGAATATCTTGTCAGGATAATCAACCCTGCGCACAGGCCTGTTGGTGGGAATGGAGACAACATCAAGCTTGTATATATCCCAGAACTCCTGGGCCTCGGTGAGCGCGGTTCCGGTCATTCCGGCCAGGACATCATACATCCTGAAATAGTTCTGTATTGTTATGGTCGCGAGGGTCTGGGTTTCTTCCTGCACTTTGACGCCTTCCTTGGCCTCAACGGCCTCATGCAGGCCGTCGGACCAGCGCCTGCCCGGCATCATTCTTCCTGTGAATTCATCAACTATGACTATCTTACCGTCCATGACAACATACTGCACCTCCCTCTCAAAAAGCATATAAGCCTTCAGCAATTGCTGGACCGCGTGTATCCTATCGGTTTTGTATCCGTATTCAGCAAAAAGCTTTTCCTTGAGCGAGAACCTCTCCTGTGGGCTGAGCTCCCTCATCCTGTCTATCTCAGGGAGTGCGGTGGCTAGGTCGGGCAGTTGGAAGAGGTCGGGATATTTCGCACCTATATAGTGCCGGCCTTTTTCTGTAATGTCAACTGTGTGCATCTTTTCGTCTATAACGAAGAACAGCTCGGCGTCCAGACGACGCATCGTCTCGCCCTTATCCTTCATGGCCTGGAGCTCCGAGCGGTCAAGCAGTTTCATGACGCCTGGCTCCTGCAATAGCTTGAAAAGACGTTTGTTCTTTGGGGATCCCCGCTTGACCTGCAATAGTCTGAACCCAGCCTCTTGTGTCTTGCCCTCTTTGAGGAAACGCTCCCCCTCATCAAGAAACCTCGCGAGTAGAGAGTTCTGTTCCCTGACCATTGTATCAACCACTCCCTTCATCTCCCTGTATTGTTCAACGCGGGAATGCTCCGCTGGGCCGGATATGATCAAGGGTGTTCTCGCCTCATCAATCAGAATGCTGTCAACCTCGTCAACAATGGCATAATAGTGGCCGCGCTGGACCCTATCATCGGGAGTAAAAGCCATATGATCCCTCAGGTAGTCAAAGCCGAACTCGTTGTTCGTGCCATAGACGATGTCAGCCGCATATTCGTTCTTGCGTATCTCAGGGGGCATCTGTGACTGAATGCAACCAACAGTGAGACCAAGGCCTTCGTAGATTATCCTCATCCACTCCCTATCCCTAGCGGCAAGGTAATCGTTGACCGTGACCAGGTGAACACCCTGGTTTTTTTCGCCCCTCTCGGCCCTCAGTCTGCCAATGAGGCCGTGCAAATAAAGGGGCAATGTGGCCACGAGTGTTTTTCCTTCGCCGGTTTTCATCTCCGCGATCTTCCCCTGGAAAAGGGCTATCCCGCCTATGAGCTGAACATCGTAGTGAACCATGTCCCAGGTAACAGGCAGGCCCCTGACCTGATACTGCGTCCCCAGTAGTGTGTGGGCCCTTGCCTTTACCAGGCCAAAAGCCTCCTCAAGCATGGAATCCGGGGATTCGCCGTCTCTAAGCCTGGTGAGAAACTCCTCGGTCTTCTTGAGAAAATCCTCATCCTTGAAATTTTTAAAGTCCTCAAAAAAGGCATTGATCCCCTCAACCCTCTTTGCTATGCGATTGACCACCCGCTGATTTCGGGTGCCAATAACACGCTCAGTTATCCACTTAAACATGGTCTATCCCCTTAGGCTTTAATTATAATGCACCCGGCTCTGTGGGGGCAAAAAGATGGGCTAAAGGTGATCTTTCGCACCCGGATGTCCCTCCTTGGCCCTATCAAAGTTGGGCCAAGGGTTTGGTGATCTCAGAGCAAAAATTAGGATTCTTGAGTTATGACAAGGACCACAGGAGATCATTTGAGGAAAGGATTGCTGGTTTACAACATGAAACCCTGTTATCTGGGACAATGTGTTCCTCCCCCAAACCAGTAGGTTATTGCTACTTTATCAAAGGTCTCAACATATACCCTATATGCCTTGGAACCCGCTTCCAGATAGGAACGATGTGTTTTTACCACACTTATGCGCCGAACTTCTTCGCCCTGCCAGCGTTGGCGAGTATAAGGGACATGAGGTCAGTTGCCCTTATGCGCCCATAATATCCGTGTTTTGCCTGGCGCTCGGTAAAAGCTGTGCAATCATCCGGGCCAGCATAGGGGCCATAGATCATAAATGGTACCGGGTGCCAGGAGTGCTTTGCCATAAGAGCAGGAGTGGAGTGATCGCCAGTGACCACTAATACATCCGGTTTCAACGCGAGCATTCTGGGAAGGTAGCTATCTGCCTCCTCCAGCTTCGCGACCTTCCTTTCAAAATCCCCATCCTCTCCGGCCTCGTCCGTGTCCTTGTAGTGAATGAAGAAGAACTCGTGGTCATCCCAGCTCTCCTCAAGGAGCTTAACCTCTTCCTCAAAGCTCCGGGGTTCACCAAGTATGTTCAGGCCAATGACTCTCGCGACTCCCTTATACATCGGATAAACGGCTATGCCAACGCCATCCATCTTATAACGATCAGCAAAGGGCTGAAGGTATGGTAGTTTTGAGAAACCACGTAAGAGTATACAGTTCATCTTTTTCTGGTTCAGGAGGGCGTAGTGAGCCTTCTGGATGAACTGCCATATTATCCTCGCGGTGTGTTCTGCCTCGCGCTTTTCGGGCACCGGGAAAAGAGGAGGAACACCCTCCTGCTGTGGGTCAGTCTCAAGAATCCTGCCGGAGAGGTTTTCTCCCCGAAAAACAACCACGAACCTGTGGCCCTTCACATGCTTGAGGAGAACCTGAACGCCATCTATTTCTTTGATATTTTTCTTCAGGAGTTCCACAACCATCGCCGCGTCCTGGTCCTTTGGCCGGCCAGCCCTCCGGTCAACTATCAGGCCATTCTGGTCAAGCGTGGCAAAATTTCCTCTCGCCGCGACATCTGACTCGGTGAGTTTCATCCCGACGCCCAGGGCCTCTAGGACACCACGGCCGACATCGTTCTGCAAGGGATCGTATCCGAATATGGAAAGGTGGCCTGGGCCGGAACCGGGGGATACTCCTGGGGCAACCGGGTTAATCAGACCCAGGACGCTCTTTCTTGCAAGCGCGTCAAGGTTTGGCGTGTTCGCGGCCTCAAGCTCTGTCTTTCCATCCTCTGGCCTAGGGATGCCGCCCAGACCGTCAATCACAAAAAGAATGATCTTTGTCTTTGCTTTGTGAATAAGGTTTTTGTCAACCAGGATCATAGCTAAAATTATATTCCCGTGCCAGCGTTGATTTCAAACTGACTCGGCCAGTCCAAAAAGTTTTGTTTATCCGACGCGAAAACTCCGGCCTAAAATGTTTGCTCCGGTACCAACTTGACCTTTATAATTTACGGGCCAGGCGGCGTAGCTCAGCTGGCAGAGCAGGGGAATCATAATCCTCGTGTCCGGGGTTCGAGTCCCTGCGCCGCCACTATATTTGATGTGTATGCTGTCCCATGAAGCCCGTGCGAGCCTATGGCGGGTTGCGCTTCTCAGCCTCCTGGTAGTTTTTCTATCTTCGTGCATCCCCTACACCTCAAGGACCATGAACCTGGAACCTGCTGTACTGTTATCTGAGGTGGGGATAGCATCTTGGTATGGCCCAAAGTTCCACGGTGGGAAAACCGCGTCCGGCCAAATCTATGATATGTATGGAAAGACTGCCGCGCACAGGACCTTGCCGTTTGGTTCGGTTGTCCGGGTCACTGACCTGAAGACCGGGAAAAACACCGTCGTCATAATCAACGACAGAGGGCCTTTTGTGGAGGGAAGGATAATTGACCTTTCTTTGGGCGCGGCACAGGAGATAGGCCTGGACAAAAATGGGCTTGCCAAGGTCAAGATAGAGGTCCTCCGGCTTGGAAAGGGAATTGTTAGCGAGGGCCAGTCAAGCCAGTGAACTGGCGTGCGTCCTGCCAGATTCAAGGCTGAGGGTGGGAGCCGCACTCCTTTCGGAATCGGGCGAGATTTATCTTGGCGCCAATATTGAATCAGCCTCATACGGACTCACAGTTTGCGCGGAGCGGGTCGCGCTTTTTGTGGCATTGATGGCGGGCGAGAGGAAATTCAAAGCTATGGCAATAACCGCATTTAAAAAGAGGGGAGATGAATGGGTTGAAAGGAAAGGGATCACCCCGTGTGGCGCTTGCAGACAGATGCTAGCGGAATACGCACCGGGCCTCGTGATTTACCTTAACGATGGCCGGATCTACCGGATAGAGGAGCTGCTTCCGGAGGCTTTTGAACGGGATAATCAGACCATTTGAACCCCGAACGGCTCAATGCTCGCTCTTCCTGAGAATTGCCACATAGCTCCTCTCAAACCCGTGGACAGGAATTATCTCGCAGGCAAAACCGCAGGATTCCGCGAGCCGAATGAATTCTTCTGGCTCTATGGTGTGTATCTCAAGGCCGGTGGTCAACCTGTGAAACAACCTCAACGCCCTCGTGAAGCATGTTGACCCCGTTAAGGTAACAACAGCGGCCCTGCCGGTTAGTTTCCATAGCTGGAATATTGCGAGTTCCCTCGGCCAGAGGAGGACAAAAAGCCCTGATAGTAAAACGCACTCCGCGCCATGCTCCAGCCTGTAGAAATCTCCGGTTATAAAGATCAGGTTCTTGAGATTGTTATGCCTTGACGCGACGCGGGTCATAGCTGGCTCCGAATCAACGGAAATAACCCGAGCGCCCGGAAGCAAAAGCGCGACTCGCCTGGCGAACTTTCCCCAGCCGCCACCTATTTCCATAATCTCGGAAGGCGAAAGGGCCTTTATGGCCCGCAGGGCGGCCTTTTCGGTAGCGAGCTTCAGAAAAAGCAGTGGCCAGAGCAAAAAGGCTATCTCCCTGAAACGGGGGACCTCGTAGTAATGAAAAAGGCCGTTCACCTGATGACTGCGAAACTCTCTCGCCAACCCACTGATGAGACTATAATATAGACACCCGCTCCCAAATCAGAAACAGGGACAACAAGGTCGCCGGGGCCGGCAGAGTTGGCTTCTTTCAACTTTCGCCCGGTCGCGTCGTATATGCAAAAGATTTGCTCTCCGGGGGGCGTTATCCTGATCTTGAGATAATCGCGAACAGGGCTACCCAGGAGATAGAAGCCGCAGGCCTTTCCGCGTTCCTCCGCGACCCGAACAAAATCCCAGGGTTTTGTGTCCGCGTATATGTCAGAACCCTTTGAGTCTCGCCAATCACACCAAACAATGACAACGCCATCCCGCATCCCAGCGAGACCCATTGCCGCGGACTGCCTGGGGAGAGAACCCGGTTCGTCAATTTCTGCAAAACCACCCGCCGGGTTATCTACATCAATATTATATTGGCGTATGTAGAGTCCGGGATGATCTATCCAGCCATCCCAGACTATGGCTATGCTGTCTCCGAATGTTGCAACGGCTGGTCTGTACTGGTATCTTTCCCATGTTGTAGGTATTATAGTGGAGGAGGCGGGCTGGCCTGTTGGCCTGTATGTCCTTGCGTATATGTAAGCTATGTCCTCCCAGGCAATCGTGAAAAGAGAATCCGTGGCTCCCACGGCAACATCGCAGACCTGATGGCCTGGATCAGAAACCCTCATGGGTAATGTAATGGGAAAACCACTCACCGCGTAGAAACGAGCATAAGCCGAACCACCCTGAACCCACACAACGCAGAACCTGCCATCAGGAAGAGCCGCGACCTTCGGCTGATAAACATCTCCGGGAGGGGAAACGAATAGATCCACATCAGAGGGTTTTAGGACACCTTTTATGGCCCAGTCCGAGCCGAGCTCCTCCCATACGGCAACATAGCCACCGGGAATTGCGCTGAGCGATGGCCTGGTCTGGAAATCAGAGCTGGGACGCAGTGAAAAATCACCGCCCAGGAAAATGCCCAGGGTGTCAATGAACCTAGCGTATATCTGATATAGTCCATCCCTGTTGTCCTGCCATGCAATTAGGAAGGAATCTCCCACAGCGGCCACAGAGGGGTAAAGCTCTTTGCCGGAGTTGAGCGTAGGAACAGGGAAATCGTTGCCTAGAGGGCCAGAACCATCAAAAAGTCTGGCATAGATATCTGGATTATCACGAGGGCCGGAGTCGTTTCTATAATCCGTCCAGGCCGCGAGACACCTTCCACCAAGGGATGAGACTGAGGGGGTCCACTGGGGAGGTTGCTCCGCGTTAAACCTCACCTCGCCAGTGGTATATATATCCGGATCGCCCCTCCGGCTGTCTGTCCAGTATGGGATAAGGCTCATGCCTTCCCCCACGACCGAGAAAGACGAAACCAGTTCGGGGCTGTCATCAAGCCGTGTCGGACCAGCCAGGAGGGCGAGGCTTATGTCCGTAAGGGCCCATATGATCTGGCTGTTCTCGAGCCATGCAATCGCAAAGGTGTCACCAAAACTGATTGCCCACAGTCTGGTTTTTCCGGTGCTTCCAGACACAACGACCTTGCTCGGAGCGATGGAGGAGCCGAACTCGGTGAAGAGCTGGCCCACTACATTTTGATTACCGCCAAACTCATCCAGCCAGAAGGCCGCGAAACCTCCGCTCCAGCGAACCACAACAGGATTAGACTGCTGTCCCAGCACAGGGGTCAACCAGTATGAGGAACCAACTGGGGTAGCATCGGAACGGAAAACCCTGTAATAAGAGTCTATGGTCGTATCGTTCCTGAGGGACTGCCAGGCAACCATCACCGTGGAATCAGCCGCGGCCACCCAGGGATTCGCGTGGTTCTTGTTTGTATCAGCCGAGACATCCAGAACAAAGGAGGCCGGCGCACCGTTGCTGTAGAAAACTCTGCCGTGTATGGCCTCTGTGCCTATCCTCTCGTCCTCCCACAGTATCCAGAGCATTGAATCGGCCCAGGCACACATGGGGTTTCTCTGCGAGTTGTTCTCATAGTATTCATCAACACGGTAGGCCTTGAAGATCGGGTTGCCGGAACTGGCGTCAAAAAGCCTGAACCAAACCTTGGGATATGTTGTCCTTCTGTCTTCCCAGGTTAAAGCGAAAACGCCTGGACCAAAAGCAACCGAAGGGGAAACCTGATCTCCGAGGGTTGAGTCCCGGTTGGCCCGGACATCCTGGACTATGGGGGCACCAGAGGGCCCAAACAGGCTAAAATATATGTCAGCATTGCCGTTGCGCCAATCCTCCCATGCCACAACCACACTGCCATCTGCGGCCCTCGCGGAGACAACCTCGCCTTGCGCGGCCGAACCAAGCTGGCCAGTATCGGAATTGAGCCTGAAGCTAGATACTAACACAAACATCAACATCGTCATATGGAAAGTATAAAAGTAAAACCGGATCAGAGTCAATAATGGCGCCTGATTTACGGAGGGGTGAAAATTGGTGGCGCTACCCCTTTCCTCTTCGCTCAAAACTAAACCCTAACCTCAGGGCCTTCAATCGCTCAAAATAAAAAACTAACCCTAAGCGACCAGATGATAAGGTTTCAGGCTAAGGGATTTCTAT
>JBMFOM010000074.1:0-9744 GCA_049969615.1 Caldifarciminota bacterium | reverse complement strand
CTGACCCATCCGGGCTTTCTCAAACCAGGGGGGTATGCTGAGAATCAAAAATGAGCACATCCGGGGAAAGGATCACGGCAAACGCGCGCGCTTGCGGCCGAACCTGTTGCCTCTTTATAATATATCCCGTGAGGGGAAAAGCCCTTCTCGGGTTTTTGGTTCTTTCCTGCGCCGCGAAGGAAAGGATCCCTGTTGTCCTTCACGATCCGGTCATCCGTGACGAGAGGATATGGTCCCTGCTCGTGGGCGAGAGGGTGGGCTTTTGCGTCCGGGACACCATCTATTACCAGAAGCTCAAGGAAGTCAGGGACACTCTGGTCTATTTCCAGGCTGGCCCTTTCGCATACATGCCCACCAGAAGCCTGGCCCTTTCGGATATTGACAGCGTCCTGGTCTGGCTCCCTTTGCACGAGGGGGGCGGGTGCATCCTGATTCCCGTGGGCTGCGTCGGCGGGGGGATCATGAGTTTCATCCCTGCCTACCTCGTTCTTGAGCACATAAATCATCCCACATACCCGAACACCGAGGCCACCGAGAGGTTCAACTTTTTCGTGGCAATTGGATTGGCCGCGGGACTAACCGTGGCAGGGGGTTATTATTCCTGGCAGTATATCAGGCACGCTGGCGAGTCGGATTACAAGACCGAGCTTTTTCTCAGGCGGTTGGAGGAATCCAAATGATCCTCCTGATGGCTCTCCTCTCGGATCACCTGGCCATGCCCGGTGAATACCTCAGGGACACGAGCGTAGCGACCCTGCTCCTGGACGAGGACATAGAGGTCTTCTACGACAAGAAGCAAAAGCGCGTCCGTTTCCAGGGCCTGACGGCCGGGGACCTTCTTTTGGAGGAATCCGTATGGGAGAGTGAGAGGCGGGGTCTTGGTCAGGAATATCTGGGGCTCTCGCTCTCGGAGATTGACTCAGTCTGGGTCTATCTGCCCCTGCACGATATAAAGGATTTGGGCCCCATTCACGGGACTCTGGTCATGGGGGGCTGTGCGGCCCTTGGGGTGCCGGTGGGGATGGCGACAATGCTCGGCCTACTTTATATTTATATAGAGACCCGCGATTTCTATGGGGACATAGGGACAGCCATTGCCCTGGCATACCTCACGCTCTACAGCGGGACCTGTCTCGGCGCCGCGGGGGGCTGTGTAACAGGGGCATACATTTACGATAAAAGGATCAGTAGGCCTGCATCAGGGGCCAAGACCCAAATGCTCCTGGACAGGGTCATGGAGCTCAGGGGACAAGGGAACGAGTAAAGGGACAGACGCACGCCTACTCAACCCTCTGGAGCCAGAATGTCGTGTCCTCCGGGTGGACTATTACCCTTATCTCGGCTTCCTTTCCCCTGAACTCAGGGTCAACCACCGGATACGGGGACTTGCCCGTGACATGGCAGGCGCCGGTCTCGTCCGCGATGACCCAGTCGCTCCTGGTTTTCGCTATGCCATACAGGGGCTTATCAACAGCGCCCCAGCCGTAGAACTTGACCCTGAGGGTGAGGGTGTCGCCAACATAGGCCTCAGGGTTATTCGCTATGGCTCTTATGTTAACAGGCCCCCCCGCTGAGCATGAAACAGCGAGCGCCATAAGACACAAAAGGTTTCTCATTTCTCATCCTCGGTTTCGTCGGTTTCGTCAGGCTCCTCCCCTGACCTGGGGTGGGACTTCCTGTATTCTCTGCGGATGCGCTCAAGGGACACATGAGTGTATATCTGGGTTGTCCCCAGGGAAACGTGCCCCAGGAGCTCCTGGATTGTCCTTATATCGCAACCCGCGTCCAGCATGTGCGTCGCGAACGAGTGCCTGAGCGCGTGGGGATGAACTCCCCATAGGGAGGAGAGCTCCTTGAAACGGGAGTTTATTATGTTCCAGATGCCCATCCTGGAAAGAGGTTCGCCGTTCTTGTTCAGGAAAAGGTGGGAGCTCTTCGGCTTGAAATCTATTCTCGTGTTCATGTATTCCAGAATGGCGGAAACGGCCTTCTGCCCGACAGGGACAATTCGCTCCTTTCCGCCTTTTCCCAGGACCATGACCTGTCGCCTTATCAGGTTGACCTGATGGACCAGGAGGTCAGCGAGCTCTGATTCCCTGAGGCCGGATGAGTAGAAAAGCTCTATTATTGCCTTGTCCCTCTTTCCGTATCTGTCCTCTGGCCGCCATGACTCCAGCATGATGTCAAGGGTCTTCTTTGGGATTACCTCTGGCAGGACCGACGGGGCCTTTGGCGCTGGAACCCCGAGCGTGGGGTTCTTTTTCACAATGCCCTGGCTTACCAGAAACCTGTAGAACCTCCTGATGGCCGAGAGTTTTCGCTGGACGCTCCTGGGGTTCATACCAGCCCTAAGGAGCATTGAAACAAATGCCCTGATCCCCTCCCTGTCGGCCTGCGTTGGATCATCTATGTCCAGACCATCCCTGAGGAAATCAAAAAACCCGTGCAGGTCGTTGGAATAGGATTCCGCAGTCGCTGGGGAAAGCCCCCTCTGGGATGAGAGGTATTCAAGAAAGGCCCTCAGGTAATCCATGGCCTCTTATGATAACCCATGAACGCGCCGGATTGCAAGATCGGTGGACGCTGAGGTCTCAGACTTTCTTTTCTCCTGAATCCCTTATCCCACAAGCAAAAGCTCTGGAACCCAGGGACACGAAGATGGATGAAAATATTCCCCCGGCCCAAAGAAGAAAAGAGCCTGTCCCAGAACCATTGCCTCCGGATCCGCGAGCAGGGATTGCGCCGTGGCCGGGACAGTCCTTATAATTTCCCCCACAAGGAGGCAAGAGAGATGACCTTGACCATCCGAACAAAGAACCTTGAATTGACGCCATCCCTGAAGGAATACACCGAGAAGCGCTTCGCCAAGCTGGACCGCTTCTCCAGGAACATCATCCACACTGAGCTCCTGCTAGAAGAACAGAGGGGCATTTATATGGGGGAGTTTATCGTCAAGGTCAAGGGGAAAACCCTGAAAGCAAAGTCTTCCAGCAAAGACCCCATGGCCCTGGTTGATGAGCTCAGGGACATAATGGCCAACAATCTGAAGGCCTACGAGGAGAAGCTCAGACATTGACGGTTTCTCTCCGACAGATCATCTCGGAGAAATCCAAACCCTGGCGCCTCGCGATCATAGCGGGGGAGGGTGGCCTGGACAGGGAGATAACCAGGCCAGACCTTCACAGGCCAGGGATGTTCTTTCTGGGCTACAGGGAATTTTTCCCCACCAGGCGTGTCCAAATAATAGGCCAGACCGAAATAGCGTTCCTGTTCTCAAGGCCATCGGACGAGCGCAGAAGGCTACTCGCTGATTTCTATGCGACGGACATACCTGGCGTTTTCGTGACCAGGGGCCTTTTGCCGCCTGGGGAGCTAGTGGAGGAATCGGAGAAGGCCGGTGTGCCCACAATCGTAACCCCGATGAAGACGAGCACCTTTACCCACCTGTTATCCGATCACCTGGGTTTCTTGCTGGCGCCCTCAAAGACCGTTCACGGAACGCTCGTGGATGTTTTTGGCGCGGGTATCCTCTTTACTGGAAAACCGGGAACGGGCAAGAGCGAGACCGCGCTCTGTCTTATCAGACAAGGGCACTCTCTTGTGGCTGACGACCTGGTGAGGGTAATCGCTTTTCCAGAGGGCCACCTGCACGGCATGGCTGGCGGCCCGCCTGAACTCAGGGGATTCATGGAGATAAGGGGTGTGGGCATAGTTGATGTCGCACAGGTATTCGGGAGAGGTGCCCTGAAGGAAGCGAAGGAGATAAACCTGATCGTTGAATTGATTGAGAAGGAACCCGGAACCCTCAGCGAGCCAGACAGAGGGACACAGGAGATCCTCGGCATAACGATACCCTCAATGAGATACCCGATGAGGCCGGGCAGGGACCTGGCCACCATAGTGGAGGTTCTCGCTTTGGACGCGCTAGCCAGAGCCCACGGCGAGGGAGCGGAGGAGAGGTTCTCAGCGAGACTGAGGCGGCTTTTGGGAGGCAAGTGATGCCCAGACCCCTTGAGTTTGGCGAGATAATCCGGGAGCCGGATCCCCCGAACCTTCCCCAGGTCATACAGGTCTCCGGAGGCTTCATCATGGCATTCATGGCAGATGGATTTGTCCTCATTGATCCAACAAAGGCCTCCCGGAGGGTTCTGCATGATGCGCTCTGGTCCGGCGCTCCACGGGCCGAAAACCCGATCTTTCCCCTGAAAATAAAGTGTCCGCCCGGACTCTCCGACAGGGTTTCGCTCCTGGCCAGGATGGGTTTTTCGGTTGAGGTTTCCAGGGGGTTCGCGGTTGTTAAGACGCTTCCGAGGGTTCCGTGGCATATGGGCCTGGAGGCCCTGGAATCCTTTTTCTCTGGAGTGGTGGATCTGCCACCCCTTGCAATAGACGAAGCAATTGTCCTCGCGTGCGAACGGCTCGCTCTCTCACCCGAGAGGCCCCTTTCCCAGAGGGCCGCGGCAGAGCTGGTGGACGCGCTCTTCTCCTCAGAGAACCCGTTCATAGCGCCGGGTGGCGGGGTAACAGCCGTGAGGTTCAGATGGGAGGAACTCGCCCGGGGCATAACCTGATCCCCGCCATAGTCGGGCCAACCGCGTCCGGAAAGGGCGCGTTCGCGCTATTTCTGGCACAAAAATATCCTGTCCGGCTGGTGTCGGTGGACTCGCGCAAGATATACATTGGTATGGATATCGGCACGGGAAAACCCAGCCCGGAGATCCGCAAAAGCCTCTATCTGCTCATGGATATATTAACTCCAGATCAGGTATACTCGGCTCAGGACTTCGCCAGAGACGCCGAAACCGCCATAACGAGCGTCCTTGAAAACAGGGAGATTCCGGTTCTGGTCGGGGGGGCCATCCTATATTTCAAGGCACTTTTTGAGGGGCTTTTTCCCGCGCCGCCTGTGGACAGGACTCTCAGGAAAAAACTGATGGCCAGGATAACCCACGAGGGCGCGCCCGCACTGCACGCGGAGCTGGCAAGCGTTGACCCGGTCTCAGCCGCGCGCATTCATCCCAACGATGGGGTCAGGATAGAGAGGGCGCTTGAGATATATTATCTGACTAGAAAACCTATGTCCGAGCTCTGGGCCGAGCGCAGACAGCCCCGGTTCAGGCCCCTGTTTATCACGCTTCCAGTTGACAGGGAAACCCTCTACGCGCGCATAAACCAGCGCGTTGGACGAATGATGAATGAGGGTCTCCTTGATGAGGTCAGGGCACTTGTTATGGCATATGGAGCCTCCGCGCCGGGACTGCGGGCAATCGGTTACCAGGAGCTGAGCAGGCACATCCTGGGCGAGATAAGCCTGGATGATGCCGTCGCGCTGATAAAGAGGAACACCAGGACATTCGCGCGCAGGCAGACCTATTTCATGCGCGGGCTTGGGAAAATGCATACCCCGGAAGAAGGGGAGCGGTTCATCGGGGAATGGGCAGGGGGACTATCCTGACCGGGCTTTGGCCTTGGGCATTTCATCCCATACCGAGCCTGTCCCAGAATAGGGTTACTGAGAAGCTGTCTCAGATAAGATCCGCTCCGGGCTTCATTTTCCCGCGATAAAAAGCCGCCCCGCGGGGCGGGTCGGTTTTTGTCCTGCATGCCCTACTCTACATGATAATCCTTGAGCTGACTGCCGGTTGACTCATCCGGATAATCGGTTGTCTTCACTCCGCCTGTCCCTAGGGCCCAATATGTCCAACCCATCGTGTCCTGTTCAACTTGCCAGGAGCCATAGCTGGATAACCAGAGGCTATCCATTACGGTATAGAAGGCCTTATAGGTGTCGTTGAAGGTGCCAGCGGGAACCGTGACATCAGCCTGGCCTACTATGCTCCCGTTGAAGCGCACGATAATGGTATCTGGGGTTCCATCGGGTTCAAAGTCCTCTATCCTGATAAGCCGGGTGGACCAGTTGTCCCCAACCGCTGGGTCCTTCTTGAACCATATCAGCTCCATGGTATCCATCGGGTATTCTGCGGTCATGGCAACCATGAAGTAATCACCATCATAGAAAACCCACATGGTATCGGAATAGGGGAACCTTAAGAGCTGGCCAAATCCCTTGTCACTACCGGTTTCTATGACCTTATAGGCCTCGGGGTGAGAGCCGAAAGCCTCCCTGGCAACGATGCTGTCCTTGTACCACTGTGTCGTGTCCGTTATGTCCTGCATTAGCCACCAGTTTCCGACCGCCAATGGTATGGGATCAGGGGGCGGTGTCTCCTCGCTCCCGCCTCCGCACGAAAGCGTGAAGAGGACACCCGTTGTTGCTGTTATGTATAAGAGCTTTTTCATGTGAACCTCCAAGAAGCTGTGATAATTATAACCCACCCTCTTGCGCAGGATCACCTCACCCGACACACTTTCAACCCCTCCTAACATTCGCTGTTTATGAGAAACCCTCAGGCAAGGCCATCCCTGTCTGGTGGGATGAGCAACATGAACCTTGTCCTCCTGCTCAGGCTCAGAACCCTGGCCCGATTGCGAGGCCCTTGTGCCACAGGTGCTTACGGGGAACTGAATGCCCCATCTTCAATCCGTGGGGGGCTGAGATGGGTCGGGTGAGGTGAATTTGCTGAGCTCTCACATACCCGCGCCTCCCAGAAACAAGGTCTGATTTAGGATAGCCTCTAAGTTCTTGGGGCACAGGAGCTCATCGTGTTCTCCTCGCAATCGGTCAAGGCAGAGCAAGGCTATGGTGCAAATGCCTTATCCGGGCCCGTATAATTTCACAGGACCAAAAAGGGAGCCACGGAAATGAACCTTGAATTCACTGAGACTCAACGCATGGCCCAGGAGGCCGCGAGGGACCTCGCGGAGCGTCATCTGAGGCCCATAGCAGGCAAGATAGACAAGGAGCACATGTTCCCCGCGGATGTGGTAAAACTCCTTGGAGAGCTCGGTTTCATGGGTGTAGCCATACCGGAGGAATACGGCGGTGCCGGCATGGATTATGTTACCTATGTGCTCATCATGGAAGAAATAAGCAGGGTTTGTGCGTCAACAGGAATCATAGTTTCGGTCAACAACTCCCTGGCCTGCCACCCCATATATACCTTTGGGACCGAGGAGCAGAAGAAGAAATACCTCGTGCCCCTGGCCTCTGGCAAAAAGCTGGGTGCTCTGTCCATGACCGAGCCGGGCGCTGGCTCTGATCCGGCCGCGGCCCAGACTACATTCCAAGATAAAGGGGACCACTGGCTCGTGAATGGCAGAAAGATATTTGTTACCAATGGCCGCGAGGCGGACATCGTTGTTCTCCTTGGGACAGTGGACAGGAGCCTGGGTGCTAAGGGCCTGATAACGGCAATAGTTGAGAAAGGGACGCCTGGCTTTGAGCTAGGCAAGCTGGAGGACAAACTCGGCATAAAGGGCAGTTCAACCGCTGAGTTCATACTTGAGAACTGCGAGATACCGAAGGAGAATACCCTGGGGAATCCTGGAGATGGTTTCAAGGTGTGCATGTCAACCCTGGACGCCGGCAGGATAGGGGTTGCAAGCCAGGCCCTTGGCATCGCGAGGGCATCCATAGAGGAGGCCATAGCCCACGCGAAGGAACGCGTCCAGTTCGGAAAACCCATAGCCGAAAACCAGGCCATCCAGTGGATGATAGCGGACATGACAACCGAATACGAGGCCGCGAGACTGCTCACCCTCCGGGCCGCGTGGCTAAAGGATAGAGGCGAACGCTACACCCGCGAGGCCGCCATGGCAAAGCTCAAGGCCGCGGAGGCCGCGTCGTTCTGCGCGACAAAATGCCTGCAGATACACGGTGGATACGGTTACACCACGGACTATGCGGCAGAACGACATTTCCGGGATGCTCGCATAACCGAGATATACGAGGGAACCTCCGAGATAATGCGGATAATAGTGGCGGGGTGGATGCTGAAGTAGGGGCAGGTCTCTCTCGCGCTGTCGCTTGGAGACATTATCGGTTCTATGTCTGCCCTGCCTAAGGGTTGAAACCTATCCCG
The DNA here is from genome assembly GCA_049969615.1 of Caldifarciminota bacterium. Lineage (GTDB taxonomy): Bacteria > Hydrothermota > Hydrothermia > JBDRYB01 > JBDRYB01 > JBDRYB01. The sequence goes on along the minus strand of JBMFOM010000074.1, from coordinate 1,762 downwards.
GAAAAGCGGGCGAGCCATGCCATGGTTCCATTCACTTTTCTGCAACAGTGTATCCGGCTTCCTCTATAGCCTTCCGGACCCCCCCTTCTGCCCCGCCCCTTACAGAAACGGTCTTTTTATCCAGTGAGACCCAGACCCTTTCCACGCCCTCAACCTCAGAAACGCAGGCCTCCAGGGTCCTGACGCAATGCTCGCAGGTCATATCTGGAACCCGGAACACCATATTAGGTTTCGCCCTTCCCATGAGGATTCGCCTGAGAATGGGTTCAATTACCAGCGCATACAGGAGGATGAGGCCCAGAAGGACCGCGGAGGCCCACTCCCACCAGCGCAAAGCTACGACACTGTGGATGTGGTGAAAGTGAACCGGAACCGCTGGAGAAGCGCTCATCCAATCCATCGCGAGGCCAAAGAGTACCGAGCCGACAATTATTGTTAACAGATAAATGAAAAGGCTCTTCCTGCCGAGCAATTTGCCAACTATTCCAATGGTTATCGCGTTGGTGGCCGGCCCCGCAACCAGAAAGACCAGGGCCGCGCCCGCGGAGATCCCCTTTGCCATGAAAGCGACGGCTATTGGGATTGAGCCGGTAGCGCACACATAGAGGGGGATGGCAATAGCCACCATGACCGGATAAACAATAAGAGGCCGGCCCGCAAAACCCGCTATCCAGGAGGGGTCAACGACATAGGATATGATTCCAGCGATCGCGAGTCCAATAACCAGCCACTTGCCAATGTCCTTCGGGAGGTCAAGGGCCGCATAGAGAAGGCCGGCCTTGACTTTCTCAAATATCCCGTGCTTGTGGATGCCGGGCAAACCGCAGACCGAGCAGGGCGAGACACCGGAAGCCGAGGAGCCGGCCATCTCGTCCCTCTGGATGTTCGCCAGGCCGCCGGATATGAGGCCCAGAAACATTGAAGCCAGTATCCTGTATACGGTGAAAGGCAGGCCGAGCAATCCGTATGTGGCGAGAATTGAGTCCACCCCTGTGGTTGGGGTTGAAACCAGGAACGAGAGGACAGCCCCCCTTGAAGCGCCCTGCTGGCGCAGAGCCGCGGCAGGACCTATCACCCCGCAGGAGCATAGGGGAAGGGGAACACCCAGGAGCGCGGCCTTGAGGACGGAGAAAAATCCCCTTTTGCCGAGGTGCCTCACCACGAAGGAGACCGGGAAGAGAATCCGTAGGATTCCCGCCACAGCAAAGCCCAAGAGGAGATAAGGAGCCATCCTCGCGGCCAGATCCACGGTCTCACGGAGAATACCTATTATTATGATAGTTAAATTATAACCCTTCTCTCGTACAAGATCAAGTATTTGGATATCTGGGTGATCATTTCCTCAAATGGCCTTAGAATACTCGTGGCCATTGTCATAACTTTAGAAGCCCAATCTTTGTTCCGAAATTGCCAAGCCATTGCCCCAACTTGAATAGGGCCAAGAGGGCGCATCCGGGGAAAGGATCACCCCACCGACAAACTCACCTGACACATCTCAGCCCCCCACGGATTGAAGGCGCGGCCGTGGCACAGTGGCCTCGCAATCGGGTCAGGTCTCTGAGGGTATGTAGCCCCTCTGGAGGCCCTTGACCAGGGGATCATCCTGAGAAAGGAGTCCCTTTATGATGGCATATAGGCCTCTGAGGAAAGCCAGGAGCCATGCCAGCATTTTGGGTCTCTCACCCTTCTCAGGGTCTCAAGGTTCATTCCCTCCTTAGACCTTGCCATCGCTCTCAGGGAAGGCTTGGGGTGATGGGGAAGA
>JBMFOM010000073.1:0-10134 GCA_049969615.1 Caldifarciminota bacterium | reverse complement strand
TGACCCATCCGGGCTTTCTCAAACCAGGGGGGTATGCTGAGAATCAAAAATGAGCACATCCGGGGAAAGGATCACCACAAATACTTGATCCTACACAGAAGGTGGGTTATAATTATTTATATGCCTCTGATAGACGCCAGGGATATCCACAAGATATTCATGCTCGGAAAGGTTGAACTACATGTCCTCAGGGGTGTTGATCTGGCGGTGGAGCGAGGGGAATATATTTCCATAATGGGGCCTTCGGGTTCGGGAAAGAGCACCCTGATGCATATCCTCGGTTGTCTTGAAACCCCCACATCCGGGACCTACATCCTTGATGGTCAAGAGGTCCACAGCCTTGACGAACCGGAACTAGCGAATATCAGGAGAACCAAGATAGGCTTCGTCTTCCAGAACTTCTACCTCCTGCCTCGGATGAGCGCGCTTGATAATGTTGCCCTGCCAATGGTCTATACGGGTGTGCCCCTTGCAAATAGGAGAAAGAGGGCCACGGAGATACTTGAGAGAATTGGCCTCGCGGACAGGATGAAGCATAACCCCTCGGAGCTATCGGGCGGCGAGCGCCAACGTGTTGCCATTGGAAGGGCCCTTGCCAACGACCCGGAGATAATCTTTGCTGACGAGCCTACTGGCAACCTTGATAGCAAGACCGGCGCCGAGATCATGGATCTCTTCGCGGAACTCCATAGGGATGGCAAGACAATCATCTTGGTCACTCATGACCCCGAAATAGCGAAGAGGGCGGGGAGGATAGTTAGGCTCAGAGACGGGCTGGTGGAGGGATAGGGTATTTCTGCCCCGCAATTTCAAAATTATAGAGGCCCTACCAGAGTTCTCCGGCCGAGCGTTCCCCAAGGGCCAGGGCTTCAGCGAGACTGAACACTGGGCCATCCACACATATATACTTGTCACCTATCCTGCAGTGGCCACACAGACCAATCCCGCACTTCATGTGATTCTCAAGGGTGACAAATATTCTTTCGGCTAGCATGCCCATTTCCATCAGGGTCTTCGTGGTAAAATACATCATTATAGGCGGCCCTGCTACAATGGCATAATCCTGATCCCTGACCATATCCTTGTTGAGCAGGGTTGTCACGACCCCAACATTTCCGTCCCAGTCCTCGTCCCCCGCGTCAACCGTCAAGCGCAGGTCAACCCCCTGATCCCTCAAGCCCTCGTATTCCTCACGGAACAGAAGGAGCGATGGGTTTCTCGCGCCATAAAGCAATGTGAGTCCAGGCCCGACAAGCTCATACACAAGCAATCTGGTCGGAGCAAGGCCAACTCCTCCCGCTACAACGAGAACCCTGCTCCCCCAGAGGGCTTGCGTGGGCCACGGCCTCCCAAACGGCCCCCTGAGACCGAGGATTTCCCCCTCAGTTAGCCTGAACAGCGCGTTGGTCGTCACGCCGACCCTCGCTATTGTCAGGGTTATCGTTCCCTCGTCAACTCCGGACACGGATATGGGTATCTCCCAGTGCTCAGGCACGTGTAGCTTTACCATCTGGCCGGACTTCACCTCATCCCAGCCGGAAAATGTCAATGTGAAGCTCTTGATGCCAGGAGCGTCGTCCCTAATCCGGATTATTCTCGCCGGTTCAGGCAGTTCGTGGTCCCTTGCGCTCAAAATAAGCCTCCATCGCGGCGTATCCCACGCAACCCACAGAACATCTCCCGCACCCCACACACGCGCCGACACCAAACTTGCACTCATATCTGAAGTCCATTCTCTCCGGTTGGGTCGGCCGCAAGGACGCGCCACCCGCGAGCCGGTGGTATCCCTCAAAGAGGCACGGGTCTTGCTCCCTTTTTACCCCCTCCCCATCAAACTGAGACTGGTTGTAGCAGGTGCATGTTGGGCATAGCCAAACGCAAGCGCCGCACCTGAAGCACCTCATCCCAAGCCAATCATTGAGCTCCTTGTCCTTGACCTGGTGTCTTGGAAGATGCCCCTCATCCGGAAATCCTTCTTCAATCTCTTGCCTGGCTCTCAAGATTTCGTCCCTTTGCGCGTCCCGGTATGGCGAGAGGAGCTCCTGGCCCAGGGATGTCCTGGCCTCGGCTATCCACATTTCGCCTTGCAGGTAGACCTGTATGTCAAAACCCTTCCTGGCCCAAGGCCCTGCCCTGGTGGCCCGGCAGAACGAGTTGGGACATGGGGTCTTGCAGGCCATGGTTATTACCAGTAGGTTCTTTCGCCTTGCCCTGTATCTTGAATCCGGAAAGGATCTTCCCATGAAAAAGTGATCCGTATATGCCAAAGCAGTGGAATCGCAAGGCCTTGATGCAAAGAATGCCACCTTCCTGCTGTCGGCATCGTATGGCAGGAATGTTTCTCCATAGCGAAAAAACAGGGGTTCCTCTGTTGGAAATACCGCTTCCTTTAGGAACGGGAAAAAGTAGTTCAGGAAGCCTTTTGGCGGCCCGTCCGGTATGCCCGGCTCGGGGAACCAGTCCCCGAAATGATTCATCCGCGGCGAGAGAACCTCGTATCCCTCTTTCTCAATGGCGTGCAGGATGGAGAGAAGGTTATCCCAGGAAAGCCTTTTTATCATGTTTCTCTCTCCAATCTTACGGCCGAGACCTTGAGCTCGGGAATGAGCGCTGTGGGGTCCAGAGCGTTCATCGTAAGCAGGTTGGCGGATGCCTCGGAATAATGGAATGTGCCGAAGACCAGGCCAGGGGGAACCTCGTCCGTCAGGCGCGCCGTGCAGAGTATTGAACCCCGGCGAGATGTCACCCTGACCTTATCCCCTGACCTTATGCCGAGCCTCTTCCCGTCCTCTGGGTTGACATCCAGCAGGGATGTTGGATACTCCCTTTCAAGAAGCCCTATCCTCTTAGTCATTGACCGGGTGTGCCAGTGAAAGCCAACCCTACCGGTTGAGAGATAAAACGGATATTCGGGATCCGGCAGTTCCGGCGGTTCCACGTGTTCAGTCGGGTGAAATTTCCCCTTGCCGCCGGGCCTCCTGAAAACCCCGTCCTTGTGAAGATATGGGGTTCCGGGATGATCCGGTGAGGGGCATGGCCACTGTAGGCCGCCACTTTCAAGTCTTCTGTATGATATGCCCGCATATATGGGCATGGCCTTCGCGATCTCGGAGAATATTTCCTCCGGACTTTCAAACTCCATCTGGTAGCCCATTCTCCTTGAGATTTCCTGTATTATGCGCCAGTCATCACGGGCCTCGCCCGGAGGCTCAATAGCCTTCCGGACGCGCTGGACCGTGCGGTCGGTGCAAGTGAAAGTTCCCTCCTTCTCGGGCCAAGCTGTTGCTGGGAGAACAACGTGCGCGAAACGGGCTGTTTCAGTCATGAATATGTCCTGAACAACCAGAAATTCAGTGTATCGGAGCGCTTCGCCCATGTGGGTCATGTCCGGGTGAGAAGCGAAGATGTTCTCGCCCATTGAGTATAAGGCTTTCACTCTGCCGTCCAGTATCGCGTCCGGGCCCTGGGTGCTAGTTATCCCTTTCCAGAAAGGAGGCCGTATTCCCCAGAGCGCCTCAAATTTTTTCAGAACCTCCTCGTCAGAATTGGCCTGATAACCCGGCAGTGTTCCCGGCAGGACCCCCATATCGCACGCGCCCTGGACATTGTTCTGTCCCCTCAGGGGGCAGAGACCTACCGATGGCCTGCCTATCTTTCCGGAAATCATGACCAGGTTGGCAAGGGCCATCACATTTTGCGTCCCGGTTATGTGCTGGGTTATGCCCATTGAGTAAAATATCATGGGCCTCTCCGACTCGGCGTATAGGCGCGCGGCTTGAGCTATTCTTTCCGCGGGTATTCCCGTTATCCTCTCAGCCACGTCAGGCGTGTATTCCTTTGCCACTTCCCACATTTCTGAGAAGTCCTCTGTGTGCTCCTGAATGAAATGCTCGTCGTGGAGGCCCTCGTTGACTATCACATTTATGAAAGCGTTTATCCACGCTATGTCTGTCCCTGGCCTCTGGGCTAGATAGATGTCCGCTATGCGCGCCATCGGGGTTTTCCGAGGGTCTATGACAAGCAGTTTTGCCCCGTTTTTTATAGCCCTCATCATGTGGGAGGCGATAACAGGGTGCTGTTCCGCGGTGTTTGAACCGGTTATGAATATCAGGTTAGCGCCTTCTATTTCCTGTATTGATTGGGTCATCGCGCCGGAGCCAAAAGCCCTGGCGAGTCCAGCGACCGTTGAAGCGTGGCATAGCCTCGCGCAGTGGTCAATGTTGTCGGTTCCCAGACACGCCCTTGCCCATCGTTGTAGCACATAGTTGTCCTCGTTCGTGCATTTAGCAGACCCGAGAACCTGGATGGCCTCCGGACCATATTTTCTCTTTATCTCTAGGAGCCTCTCCGCGACCGTACCGAGAGCCTCGTCCCAGCTCGTTTCCCTGAAATCATCGCCCTGTCTGATCAGCGGTTTTTTTAGCCTGTCTGGATGGGACGCGAACTCGTAGCTCCTCCAGCCCTTGGCACACAACCTTCCCCTGGATATGGGGTGGGACAGGCTGGGAGCAACCCCTGCTATCTTGCCGTCGCGAACCCTGAGGTAGAAAGAGCATCCGGTTCCGCACCAGATGCAATTCGTCAGGACGCGCTTTTCGTCCAACCTGACTAAATTATAACTTATGTATTCAGTTGCGGGCAACTATCCTCGCCAGATTCTCTTTGGCAAATAGCCATCCTCCCTGCGCTAGGATGCACGCGAACAGAACGGCCGGCAGGCTCGTCCTGTCGTCCCCCGCTGGACCAATGCTCAGCATGAACCAGAGCGTCCCGATCGCTAGGCTTATGGCCTGAGATTTGTCCCTCCTCCACCAGAAACCAACTCCAAGGATTGCCAGCAGGAAGCACGCTACACGCGCCCCCACATTCATAATGCCCCAAACAGAGAGACTCTCTGAGCCTTCAGGACCAAGGCCGCCGCGTCCGGGTGGCTGTCCGCCGGGTTCAGGTAGCCGGCCTATTGACCCTGGCCCAGGTTTTGATGGTGGCCGCGGCCTGTTGCCGCCCAATCCTGGTGCTCTGAAAGTCCCAAAGATACGGGGCAGATAGCTCAGGTGGCAGAGCGCGTAACCCAATGGCCTGGCCAGTATATAACCTGTTGCGTCCTTTGCCCTCTCCGCCAAAAGCGCGCTCTTTGCCCTGTCATCACCGGCTATTCCGGCTCTGGAAACCTCCTGGCCAAAATCCCTTATGAGCGAATCCCTCAGCGTCCATTCGTCTGCCCTGGTCTCCCTTGCCAGGAGGGCCGGATAGTTAAAAAAGGCCATGTTAAAATCCGTGACCCCGGAAAAGAGGAACCTGCCGTAGAGCGCCTGGTTCCTGAATGACCAGAGAGCCATCAGGGTAACAAGGATCCCGGTTATCCCAAGGCTGAACCACCTGGCTCTCCTGTCCAGCAGTCCCGCGAGAACGACCAGGATACAACCAAAAGCGCCTACCGGTTTTGTGAACGCCGAGAGAACCCCCAGGATGATCACGAGAAGCATCCTCACCCAGCCGGGTTTTTCCAGAAACCACAGGAATGCAATAATAAACAGGACATTCGCGAGCAGAAAAACGTTGTCTGACATGATGCTCATTGCCCATGGCAGGCAGACTATCGGTAGCACGATGACCGGAACCCATGCCCCTCCAGCCCTTCCCTTGAGGAACATGTGTGATCCGAGAACCGCGAGCAGGGTCATGGCCCAGAGCGCGACGAAGTTCCATAGCTCTATGGACAGTATGGGCAAGCGTCTGATCATTGCCAGGATTGCCGGATAGACCGGGGGCCTGATAAACCAGAGTACGCTCGTGATGAGCTCCGGATGGCTGGGTGGATTGAACAGGATGCCGGGGCCGTGATATAGTATGTCCCGCGCGGCCGTGAGGTATTCGGCCGAATCAGGGGTATACGCGACCTGTGGGTCTGATGCGAGCGTGGAAAGGCCCGCCATCAATCCACACAGAAATATAAGCGAGAGAACCAAGGGGGTGACGAGTTTTTTCCGGGGCTTCAACTACCCTCCACCACTATTTTTGAGAGGTCACCGTAGGAGAGGAAGAGTTCCCTTATCCCCGATAGCAATGCGAGCCGGTTCTTTCTGAGCTTTTCGTCATCAACCATTACAAAGACATTGTCAAAAAAAGCGTCTATCCTTGGCTTTAGGTCAACTAGCACGGAAATGGCACGAGGATAATCCCTCTCGGAGAGGGCCTCCGAAAGCGGCTCAGATGTTTCGCTCGTCGCGGCAAACAGGTCTCGTTCCTCCGGTTTCTCAAACAGGGCCGGATCCGGTGCGGGGAGCCCGCTTATCCCCTCAAGGATCTTGTTAACCCTTTTTTGGCCAACAGCGATTGCCCTGAATGTCTCCTCGTCTCCCGTGTATGCTCGCCAGAGCGCCCTTGCCCTCTCGGCTATGTCCAGGATGTCCGGCGAGCCTGATCCTATAGCGGCATCAACCATATCGTAGCGGATTCCTTCCCTTTCCTCCAAGTAATTCTCAAGCCGCGAAAAGAGAAGTGCTCGCGCCTTTTCGGTTCCCTTGCCGCCGAATGGTTCGCTCGCCCAGGCCGTAAGCGTGTCTATGTCAGCGTGCAGGCCTGCCCCCAGGATCATCTCTATGATTGAATAGACCAACCTTCTTATGCCCAGAGGGTCTTTTGTGGGGCTGGGTTCGTATCCAGTGGATAGCGCGCCCAGAAGGGTGTCCAGCTTGTCAGCCAGGGAGATACAAATCCCTTCCGGGGACGCGGGCAGGTCATCGCCCGGAAACCTGGGCAATCGGGAATCCCTTATGGCCAGAGCGACACCCTCTGACTCGCCTGAGGCAAGGGCGTAATACGACCCAATCATACCCTCAAGAGCGGTGAATTCTTTGCCATCCCTGATCATGGAGGTCGCCAGGTCACACAGGTAGAGCTCCGCGGCCCGGCGAACGATTTCCTGGTTTGCCTTTATTTCGGTCGCTATTTTCAGTGCGAGGGATTTTGTCCTGTCCGCTCTCTCAGCCACTGTCCACGGCCCCCACTTCATTTTTTTGAGTTCATCCGCAAAGGATTCCAGCGGCCTCTTCGTGTCCTGGCGGAAATAGAACGCCGCGTCCTCAAGCCTCGCCACCAAGACTGCCTCAAGCCCTGGCACTATCAACTCTGCTTTTTCCGAGAGGTTGTTTATCCCAGCGACAAAGGCTGGTGCAAGACGCCCGTTCCTTCCCATGATGGCAAAGTAGCGCTGGTGCGCCTTCATCGCTTGCCTGATTATGGGATCGGGCAATTCCAGATATTTCTCCGGGAAACGGCCTAACACAGCCTCCGGTATTTCAAGCAGTCCGGTTACCTCCTCGTGGAGATCCGGATCCTCAACTGGTTCCCCGAACGCCTCAGCCTTTGCCCTTACATTGGCCCAGAGCTTTTCCTTTCGTTCATCCCACGAAGGGACTACCCCAGCCCTTTTCAACTCGTCCTCATAATCAGCTGGCCTATTTATTCCGATCTCACTGGGTGAAATGAGCCTGTGGCCCCTGGTCCTGTTTCCCGCGCGAATGCCGTCAATTTCAAATTCAAGCGTCTCACTGTCCCAGAGTGCCAGGACCCACCTTATCGGCCTTGGAAACCTGATGGGCTTGCCCCAAGACATGGTCTTTGGAAATTCAAGTCCCCTGATTATCCCCGGCAGTTCCACAGAGAGAATAGCCCTGGTTTCTGTTCCACCTTTTCTAACTGTCGCGGCCAGATATTCACCCTTTTCGGTTTTCACCCTTCTAAGGCACGATGTGTCAATCCCCAGTTTCTCAGCGAAACCCGTCGCGGCCCTGGTAAGGTTGCCGTTCTCGTCAAACGCGACCCTTGCTGGAGGACCAATAACCTCCTCCTCGGCCATCTCGCCCCTCTCGTCAACCCCAAAGAACAGAACCGCAAGCCTCCTGGGTGTACCGAACTCCCTCACCTCCCGGAAACCGATCTGGTTCACAGAGAGCAGTTGCTCAACGCGCTTTCTGAGTTGAAAAAAACCAGGCTTTATAAAACCGGATGGCAATTCCTCTGTCCCTATCTCAAGGAGAAAGTCAGGCACGGAGAAATTATACCGGCTAGGCTTGGGTTCCTGCACCCATGGTTTGGTTTATCCCCTGGTTGTCAGAGGGAAGGGATTGAATGTTCTCGGTCAAAAGCCCACTCACATCTGGCTTAGCCGAACACTAAGGCTCAAACTCAAACCTCGTGCCCAGCCTTTTCTGATTATCATTCCATTATGGCCAGCATCTTCTCCCGGAGAGCTTTGTATAGCGGGAAAGCCGCTGTCAGCTCCCTGACCTCCCTCTTAACCTCATCCAAAACTGCCGGGTCCCCCTTCGCGTGTATTGCCCTGGCGAGAAGTTTCCCCATGACCACCATCTCTGGTTCCTTCATTCCCCTCGTGGTGACAGCTGGCACGCCTATCCGTATGCCCGATGTTATCCAGGGTTTCTGTGGGTCATAGGGTATTGTATTCTTGTTCACGGTTATCTCGGCCCTGCCCAGAAACTCCTCAACCTCTTTGCCGGTGAGGCCCTGGGGTCTGAGGTCCACTGACATCAGGTGGTTGTCCGTTCCGCCGGAAACGAGTCTGAGCCCCTCGGTCATCAGGGTCTCAGCGAGCGCTCTCGCGTTGCGGATTATCTGGCCCTGGTATTGGCTGAATTCGGGGGACATAGCCTCCTTAAACGCTACGGCTTTCGCGGCAATCACATGCATCAGTGGCCCTCCTTGCATCCCAGGAAAAACTGACTTGTCCAGCATTTCCGCCACATCCTTTTGTGCCATGACCGCGCCCCCCCTGGGACCCCTGAGGGTCTTGTGAGTAGTGGTGGAGACGAAATGCGCGTGCGCGACGGGTGAGGGATGATTTCCGGTCGCGACGAGACCCGCTATGTGGGCTATGTCAGCGAGAAGATATGCTCCAACCTCGTCAGCTATCTCGCGAAAGGCCTTGAAGTCTATTGTTCGGGGATAATTTGAGTATCCGCAAACTATGACCTTTGGTCTGGTCTCAAGGGCAACTGCCCTGACCTCATCCATGTGAAGCCGCTCATCATCTGGGTTGACCCTGTAACTGGCGACCTTATACCACTTGCCCGTGAAATTGACTGGGTGTCCGTGGGAGAGGTGGCCGCCGTGGGAAAGCTCCATTGAAAGCAGAGTATCCCCTGGGTTCATCACCGCGAAATACACGGACATGTTCGCCTGTGTCCCGGAGTGAGGCTGAACATTAGCCCAATCCGCGCCGAATAATTCAGTAAGGCGTTTGCGCGCCAACTCCTCCGCCACATCAACGAACTGGCACCCGCCGTAGTAGCGCTTGCCCGGGTAGCCCTCCGCGTATTTGTTGGTCAGGGAACTGCCCAGGGCCGCGAGGACAGCTACAGAGGTGAAGTTCTCCGAGGCTATGAGCTCAAGGCCCTCGTGTTGGCGGTAGGTCTCCTTGTAAATGACATCAAAGATCTCAGGATCAGTCTTGTAGAGTTCTTCAAGAAACATCTCAGGTCTCTCCTTGTCGGGCAAATTCTAAGCTGGGCGAGTGGGCCGGATCAAAGTTGAGGGTCTCATAGCCTCCGGGTTATACTTTTGCTGTGAACGGGATCAGTAGGAGATTTATCAGAAATACTGGGCTTTTTCCGGAGAGAATATTTGACGCTGAACTTGAAAGAAAACTGTCGGATTACCCAAAAGAATCTTCAGATATTAAATTAGCTCTATGAGACCTCTGATGAAGGATGTCAAGCGCCCTGTATAGGCACCGGAGCTCAAGGCCCTCAGCCCCAGGTATGGAGAAAACGGCTCTCTGGGTGGCCCTCTTTCTCTTCTTGCCCCAGATGTTCTCAACTATCTGGAGGTAGCTGTATTCCCCGGAAAATTCCGGATCATACCCACGATTTTACGCGGGTTTCCAAGGACAGACCCCCTAAAATGAGGGTTTTGGTGTCAGGGTTGAGTTGAGATATGTCAGAAGGAAGGATATATACCCCTGGCTTTATCTGTCCAGCCAGACCATGTGCACATGTTCGTGGGCCTGGAACCAAAACACTCTGTCTCTGATGTAGTAAAGAGAATAAAGGCTGTGGTTGCCCAGGAGCTATCCAAACGGGAAGGCCTTGGGGGCGGGATATGGGCCCACGG
>JBMFOM010000072.1:0-10143 GCA_049969615.1 Caldifarciminota bacterium | reverse complement strand
TGTCCCTGGGCCACTACGGCCCCAAGGGTTTCAGAGCTTTTGCTTGTGGGATAAGGGATCCATGGGTTGAGGAAGTGTGAGAGCTCAGGATTCCAGAGCAGGACTGACCCAGATTTTCCGCCGGTCGGTCTCCAAAGTCATGTAAGCTAACTCCCTTGCTTACAACCTGCCGCAAAATCCCGGGAAGTTTCAGAAGTATTGCCGCAAATTTGTTCAGTTTTTCCAATACATGATCGCCTTATGAATCCGTGTTTGCTTATGTTTTTCTGAATAGAAGTGCCATGAGCCACGCGAATCCTGAGAGAGCCAAGGAGAGAATTATGGCCGAGGTTATCGGTATATAAAGGAGAAACCCCTCCTTTCTGATCATTATATCGCCAGGCAACCCACCCCGTTTGAGGATTAATCCCAAACCGATCAGGGCAACGCCAATTAATACAAATACTAGGCCAGAAAATACCAGTAGCCTGACCATCTAAACCGCAATGAGCTCCCTTCGCGAACCCGTTATCACCTTTGGTCCCTCGTCCCTCACCCAAACCATGTCCTCTATCCTCACGCCAAATCTGCCCTCAAGGTAGATTCCCGGCTCCACTGTAGTTACCTCTCCGCCCTCAAGGGCGCAGTCCGCAAGATGCGAGAGGTGAGGTGCCTCGTGCACATCCAGGCCGACCCCGTGTCCGAGGCCGTGACCGAAGAAATCCCCGTAACCCTTTCCGGCTATAACATTCCTCGCCAGAGCATCCGCGTCCCTGCAGGTCATTCCTGGCCTTATCCCATCCATGGCTCTTCTCTGCGCTTCCGCGACTATCCCGTATATTTCCCTGAAATCCTCCGGAGGCTCAGCTGGTCCTATCCAGACCGTTCTCGTCATGTCCGAGCAGTAACCATCCAGCATTGCCCCGAAATCCATCAGGAGGACAGTGTTTTTTTCTATGTTGATGTTCCTGGGGCTTGCGTGGGGCAGGGCAGAGTGGGGTCCTGTTGCCACTATTGTGGGGAACGACGGGGCGTCCGCGCCGCGCTTGCGCATCTGATAGTCCATTTCCAATGCGAGATCGGCCTCGGTCATGTGGCCAGGCGAAAGATTCTCCAGGACCCAGCCGAACACCGCATCAGTGATAGCCTGGGCTTTTGACATAGCCTCTATTTCACGGGGGCTTTTTTTCTTTCTTAGGGCAAAGACCGCTCCCTTGTGCGGTTTAAGTGGGATGCCCAGCTTCTCCCTGAAGGTCTCATACAGGTCATAGGTTAGGCTCTCCGGTTCAAAGTGTAGTTCAGATAGCCCGGAGAGGTATTCGGGCAGTTCCTTGGGGAATCCCTCCCTGGTTATGTGTATCCGGCACTTCTCGCCCAGCTCCTGTCTTGACTGGATGTCGTATCTAGAGTCCGTGAAGAACACGGCTTCGTCTTGTCTGACTAGCAGAAATGCTGATGAACCAGAGAAACCCGTCAGATAGCGAATGTTCTTTATGTTTGTTACCAGAAGAGCGTCAACACCCTCTTTTGAGAGGCTCTCAACCAGACGTTCAAGGTTGTTCATCTCTTTCCTCGGAAAATTCTCCCCCACTTTCTTTTTTCCTGGTAATACTTGCCGGTGTAGCGCTTGATCTCCAGGGGAACATCGTTGAACACCACGCCGAGCAGATTGGCTTTGCCAGCCCTGAGTCTATCAGCGGCTTCGGCCACCTCGTTTTTCTTGGTAAATCCGTATCTCGTCACTATTATGACGCCGGATACCCATCCGCCTATCTTTACAGCGTCCACAACCGGGAGCACGGGTGGGCTGTCAATTACGATATAATCAAATTTCCCCGCAATATCGGATAGCATTTTCTTCAGGTTTTTTTCAGTAAGGAGAACCGCTGGGTCAGGGGGCACTGTTCCACCGGTTATGAGCATAAGGCCGTCTATCGCACTGATCACTTCTTCAACAGATTTTTTGCCGGCCAGAAGATCAGAGAGGCCTGGCGCCAGCGGGACAGCGAAAAGGTCGTGGAGTCGGGGTTTTCGCATGTCGCCGTCAATCAGAAGGACTCCTTTCCCCATCCCCACGAGGGCCTTTGCCAGACCGAGCGCAACAGTGCTCTTGCCCTCTCCGGCAGTCGTGCTGGTTATAGACACTGTCCTGGCCTGTTCTTCCATAGATGTATAATCAAGCGAGAGGGCGAGGAGTTTGAAGGATTCATCCATAAGCGCCTTTGATGATTCGGAATCCGTTGTCCTGGGGATGATTGCCAGGCACGTGGCTTTGCTCAAACGCTCAATCTCCTTCTTACTCTTCGTGCTCACATCAAGTGCCTCCAGAATGAATATAGCTATTATTGACAACAATAGCCCGGCGAGAAATCCCAGGGCCGCATTGAACCTCTTTTTGGGCTGGATCGGGTATGGATTAGTGAGCGCGCTGTCCACCATCACGACCACTCCAGTCTCCTGGTTTTCGTTCATTCTTATCTCATAAAGGTTTCTGAGAAGCGAAGAATAAACCTCCTCACCCGCCTGGACCCTTGCCGCCAGCCTCTCAACCTCAATGACCCTGGCGGGCAGGTCGCCCAGTTGGCTAGCGTATTTCGCGTAGAGTCTTTCAATTTCCTGACTCCTCCTCTCGTATAGGGCCATGCGGTTTGCCATCAGGGATTGTTCCATGTTGTATATCTGCGAGTCAAGGAGTTTCAGGCTCGGGTGGTCAGGTTTGTAAATGGAGGCTAGCTTTGCCCTCTCGTTCTTGAGGGTAATGAGGTCCACCTCCCTGACAGCGTAACCCGTGTCCGGCAGTATGCTCTTTGATTTCTCGTATGCCTCTGGATATTGCCTCCTGAGCATGTCCAGGGCGGTTCTGGTTTCTATTCTCTCTTTCTCAAGCTCCCCCATTGTGCCCAAGATTATCTGGCTCTGAACGGTTGGTTCAAATATGCCGTATTCTTTTCGCATCTTTGCAAGTAGGTCGCCCAAAGAATCAAGCTCGTGCCTCATGTCTGCCAGCTGTTCCTCCAGGAATTTTCTCATGATCTTTGAACGTTCTTTGTCCATTTCCATTATGAACCTTGAATATTCCCTGGCATAAGCGTTCGCGAGCATAGCGGCTCTTTGCGGCGTTTCCGCTGTCACCATTATGGCCATTATTTCCGTTGGCCCCTCCATCAAGACATTCACGCAAGCCAGGAGGCTGGTCGCGACATCCTGGACGCTGATTATCTGTATAGTGGCTTTTTCGCCGGGGTTGAACCCTTCCGCATCAACCGTGAACACCCAGTTTTCAACTATTGTCGGCGCACCGAAGATTCCCTCGCCCACCCTTGACCCAGCCTTTTCCACCCGAAAGCTCTCTCCTTCTGATACCAAAAGGTATGTACCTCCGCCGAAATCATCCGGGAAACTGCAGTCCCTGAACCTAAGCCTTGCGTTAGCTGGTTTCTCCTTGATCGTTATGTTGAGTCCATTCCTTTGGACAACCCTCTCGGCTATTATCCGGCTCCTTATCAGGTTAACCTGTGTTTGGAACGGGTCAGCGACGAAAAACGGCGTGCCTATTGCTGTTTTAAGGACGCTGGTTGACCTGGCCAGATCAATCCTGAGCCTGACTCTTCCCTGATAGACGGGTTTCATCATGAGTGATACGATCACCGATGCACCAACCGAAAGCGCTATGATCACGCTGACCATGAACCAGTGCTTCTTGAAGAGTTCCCAGTAGAGTCGGATTCCTTTTCTGTCTTCCATAAGGCTACCTGTTCAATAGCAGATAGATTGATATGCCCACCGAAATTGTCGTCACCATGATAGAGAAGATGCTAGGCCAGCCACCCCATTTCGCGAGGAATGTCCTGGGCACATAAATGATGTCCCCGGATTCAACCCCCGCGTCGGCCGCGGTCTGGCCCTTTTTCATCGCGACATTCAGGTTAACCCTTGAGGCTGTCTTCTTCTTTATGAGTTGAGCTCTGCCCATGTCTCCGGATGATGTTGGTCCCCCTGCCATGGCCACTATCTCCAGGATGGTCTCCGAGCCGGTGATGTAATACTCTTTCGGCCCGAACACCTCGCCCGTGACATAGACCCTGTAGAGGGGTTCCAGGGTTAACTGTGGGTTCTGGTAATAGGCATCATAGGCCTTTTCCAGCTCTGTTCTGAGACTCTCGTGATCCTTCCCCGCTACTGTCACTTTGCCCAGTATAGGCAGATAGCAACTGCCGTCCTCCTGGACCCGGTATTCTCCGGAGATCACGGTGTCCGGCCACAGGAATATCCTGATCTTGTCGCCGGGGGTCAAGACATTAGCTACAAGCAGAGACAAAAAGACAGTCGTCAACATTAAAATGATAAAGAAACCGCACAGGCCCGTGCAAGTTGATCTTTGGGTTGCCTATATTTCCGGTCTGCCATACGCCACGAAAATGGGCGCGTCCCCCTGTTCCCAGGTGCTGAAATCCGATGGTTTTGGGTTCAGCATTACGCCGTCTCCCCTCTTTAGCCCGATGAGTATTGCGGGTGGATCGTGCTCAAGGAATTGCCTGGCTGTCTCGGCGAATGATTTGCCCTCAAAGAACCTTTTCCAGGAATCCGGCTTCATGTCAGTCACCATGTAAATCTCACAATCTTCCGCTCCCGTATGGCCAACTGTCAAGAGATCAAGATAAACCTCTGACATCCTGGGGCTTATTGAGGTCTGAGCCAGGAGGCCCATCTGGTAGTCTGTGAAGCATATCACCTCGTCAGCGCCGGCATCCTTGATGTGTCCGGATTTCCTGTGATTCAAGGCCTCAACGATTATGTAGGGATGGGTTCCCTCCTCGTTGGCGAGAGCCCTGATCCCAAGGGTGACCAGCGCGTTCGCGCCGTCCGAGTCCAGATCGTTCTCATCCGCCAGGATTATTACCCTCGCCGCATTGTGCGCGCGGACAGATCGGAGGAAACCCTTGTCAAAAGCGTCTCCGGCTACGAATGTGACACGTTTGTATTCGTCCTGTTGGTGATAGACCTCGGTTTTCACATTTCCGTTATGGATCACCATTATCTCGGGTTCTTTCTTGCCCGCGTCGCGGTGATATGCGTTGAGTTCCTTCACCAGCCTGTCTCCTTTCAGGCTCCAGTTAACTATGAGATATTCTCCCTCTTTCAAGACATGCCTCCTTTGCATTCTTTTGGCCGTGAGAAAAGCGGCCAGCTCACCCGTTAGATAAGCGACAACCGAAACACCCCCTATCATTATCAGGACCGCGGCTGCTCTGCCAGGACCTGTATTTGGCCCCCTGTCCTCAAAACCGGACAGGAGATATGTTGCTATTGACCAGAAGGATTCCAATACGGAGGAAAAGAAGTGATTGAACCTGAATTCCAGAAGGTGCATGATCACTGCGCCGAAAACCCAGACGAAGCAGAGGAAAAGGAAGGCTCTCAGGATGCCCATGTAGTCCTTCGCGGCCCACGATTTCCTGGCCATGCTAAGATAAACCAGGAAGAGGAACCCTAGCGCTATCAAGCTGAAGAATATAGTTTCTACGATATCCAGGATCACGAACAAATTATACCTCATTTCATGCGCAGGATCATGTAGAGAACTCTGATAAAGTAGTAATAACCTACTGGTTTGAGCCAGGAACACTTTGTCCAAGAGAACAGGGTTCTCAGAGGGGTCCCTGAAAAATCCCTTCACAGGGGCATTTACTCAGGGTTCTCTTCTGGCTATGATAAGGCTCCCGGATAGGGACCAAGGACACGCCGGGATTTTTCAGGGGTTTCATTTATTTGAATATTCAGGAAGACCAAACGGATTCAATGAAATCAAGCCCCTCGCTGGAAACTCTCAGGAGTATTGATTGCTGTGGTCTGAAATCCAGAAGGAACTCGCGGTCAAATTTGCCAAATCTCAGCCTGACCATTCTTTTGGTAGCAATAGCCTCTGAGGACTGGACGTATCTCATGGGATAGCACAAACCACGGAAGGCCGGGTGAGCAATGAAAATGTAGGCTTCATCCCCATCCACCCTGCACCAGTAATCCGGAATCTGGGTTCCCTTAAACAATGGAGGGGTTTTAACGACCCTAGTGGGGTCCGGTGAGATATTCTCCGGGCTATTTCCACGCCACCGAATCCGTTTTCCCGAAGCCAAGCAAGCTGAGAAACTATGTCTCGCCGGTTTATCTTTCCGGAGAACCACCACCATCTCGTCCGGGGTTTTGAGGAGTCCAGATATGGCCGAAATCTCGTCGGCTTCATCCGGAAATGGCTTGTTTTAATCTTTCGGATACAACCATGACCTTGTTCTGGCCCATGTGCGGATAAAGAGGGAGGCTGAGCTCCCGCCGACTGAGCTCCTCCGAGGTGGGCAAACTCAGATCCGGGAAAAGCTTCTTGTAATAGGTGAATGTGTGAACAGCGGGGTAATGGACCGATGTTTGAATACCGTGTCCTGCAAGAGTTTCCATGACAGTGAGCCTGTCCACACCCTCCGGCAGGACAACCGGGAATATGTAGTTGGCAGAATTCTCGTAGTCTTCAAACGGGATTATGAGGCCAGGGATGCCTGAGAGAAGATCGCGGTATAACCTGACGAGCTCAACGCGTCTCTGATTGTCCTCTGGCAGTTTCCTGAGTTGAACGCGCGCCAGCGCGGCCTGCATGTCCGTTGCCTTGTAATTGTAGCCCATTTCGGTTATATCGTAGGTCTTGAGCGCTGAGTTCCTGAACCTGTCCCAGGCCGCGGCAGTTCTTCCGTGGGAGGCCATACGCCTGACCCTCTCGGCCAGCTCCGTATCAAAGGTTACCAGCGCACCCCCCTCCCCGGATGTCATGTTTTTGTTCGCAAAGAAAGAGAAACAACCGGTTTTCCCGAAGGTTCCCGGCTTCTTGCCTCCTGAAACGGACCCGTGGGTATGGGCCGCGTCCTCTATCAGCAGGATACCCCTCCTCTCACAAAAATCAGCAACCTCGGTTATACCCTCGGAGAATCCAGCATAGTGCAGGAATATTACGGCCTTTGTCCTCTCGTTCACGAGGCCTTCTATGACCCGGGGGGATATGTTGGGATTGTGGAGTGAATCGGAATCTGCCAGCTTCAATGTCGCACCCAACCAGAGAACCGGTGAACAGGTGGCTATGTATGTGAAGGCCGGGGCGATCACCTCGTCTCCGGGGCCTATGCCTATTGCCGCAAGCGCCAGGTGAAGCGAGGCAGTCCCTGAGGACAGAAAGACCACCTCAGGGCCGCCGAGAAATTCGGAGAATTCACGCTCAAATTCCTGGGTCTCAGGGCCGGCTGAAACCCATCCCCTTCTTATGACCGAAACGAGTGCCTCCTCTTCCTCCGGGCCAAAATTCGTGTCAAATAGCGGTATATCCCAGGCCAACTATGCGTTTCCTCGTTTCCAGGTGGGCACAGGGGCCTCCAATACCCGATAACCCATAACCGACAACAAGATTACCTCTCAGGTTTCCTATGACTGCGATCCCTATCGGGCCTCCTGGGCCTCTCACCGCAGGTCCGGCCTGTCTTCCCGGCTCCTCGCTCCTTGAAACCCTCTGGTTTCGGTAGGAGGGCTTTTCGGGAGACCTTGATCTTGCCTGTTGGGTCTATTTCCGTTACCTTTACCTCAACGATGTCACCGATCTTCAGGACATCCTCAATCGTCGGTGTCCTCTCCCAGGCTATGTCGGATATGTGCAGGAGGGCTTCTTTCTTTGGGGCAAGCTCCACGAACGCCCCAAAGTTCGTTATCTTGATGACCTTTGCCTTGTATGTCTCGCCTATCTCTGGTTCGCGCACTATGGACTCCACTATGCGTTTTGCTTCATTGACGCGTTCCATGTCATCCCCGGCTATCATCACCCTGCTATCCGTATCGTTTATCTCTATCTTGGTTCCGGTCGCGTCCTGTATGCTCCTTATGGT
The DNA here is from genome assembly GCA_049969615.1 of Caldifarciminota bacterium. GTDB lineage: Bacteria > Hydrothermota > Hydrothermia > JBDRYB01 > JBDRYB01 > JBDRYB01. Next base: position 2,251 of record JBMFOM010000072.1, on the reverse strand, counting down.
TCTGCCGCCAGAACCTATTATGTCGCCTATCTTTTCATAGGGCACCGGGAAAGAGACCACCTTTGGCGCGTAGCGGGAGAGCTCATCCCTAGGTCTGGATATGGCCGAGGACATTATGTCCAATATGGTCATACGGACTTCCCTGGCGCGCTCAAGTGCGGACCTGAGGACCTCTGGCTCAAGGCCTCTAAGCTTAAGGTCAAGCTGAACGGCGTTCACACCCCTCTCCGTGCCGGCAACCTTAAAGTCCATATCCCCGAAGTGGTCCTCCATCCCCAATATATCCGTCAAAAGGAGATTCTTTCCCCCGTCCTTTATTAGACCAACCGATATTCCTGCGACATGCCTTTCTATGGGGACTCCCGCGTCCATGAGAGAAAGGGAACCTCCGCAAACTGTGGCCATGGATGTTGAGCCGTTGGACTCGGTTATATCGGAAACTATCCTTATGATATAAGGGAATCTATCCGTGTCCGGCATCATAACCGAAAGGGCCTTCTCAGCGAGAGCGCCGTGCCCTATTTCACGCCTGGCCGGCCCGCGCATTGCCCTTACCTCCCCTGTTGAGAAAGGAGGAAAGTTGTAGTGGAGCATGAAGCGCTTCTCCTCGTAGTATTCAAGCTCTGTAAGACGCTGGACATCCTCCTCGGTTCCCAGGGTTGTGACCACAAGGGCCTGGGTCTCGCCCCTGGTAAAAAGAGCCGACCCGTGGGTCCTCGGCAAAAGTCCAAGCTGGCATGTTATCGGCCGGAGCTCGTCTGGCCTCCTGCCATCAACCCTCCTGCCCTCCCTGATTACATATTCGCGCATAAGCCTTTCCGCGAGCTGATTGATGAGATACTTTGTCTCAACTGATAGATCAGGGAACTCCTCTGCCAAAGTCTCGGCCGCTTCCTTTCCGAGGTTCTCCAAGGCCCTGTATCTCTCGTTCCTGCCTTGCATGAGGAGGACCTCTATGATCCTAGTGCTGTAAAGCTCCTCAACGCGTTGCGCAAGCTCGTCTGGAACCTGCAGAAAGGTGGGTTCCCTCTTTTCCACAATGAGGCCGGAGAGGAACTCTCTCTGCATGTCGTAGGTCTGTTCAACTGCTTTCATTCCGAATTCCACCGCTTCCCAGAGCTCCGGCTCCGGTATCTCCCTGCCACCAAACTCTATCATGGATATGGAACCCGGTCTGCCCACGAGCAGAAGCTCAAAATCGCTCTTCTCCAGCTGGGAGTTGGTGGGATTTAGGATCAGATGGCCATCCATCCTACCGATGGTTGCCGCGCCAAGCGGCTCCGGAAAGGGCAGGCTGGAGGCGCAAAGCGCCGTGGACGCGCCGATTATGCCCGGCAGAAGGCCCGGGTTCTCCATATCATAGGAGAGCAAAAGCACAACTATCTCAACCTCGTCCATCATGCCCGCTGGGAACTGGGGCCTGATGCTACGGTCTATTGCCCTGCCATATAGTATCTCTCTGTCGCGGGGCCTACCTTCCCTCTTGAAGAAGCCGCCGGGTATCTTGCCTGCGGCGTATGTCTGTTCCCTGTATTCCACGAGGAGGGGCAGAAAATCAACCTTCTCCTCCGGCGGTTTCGTGGTCACCGCGACAAGCGCCACGGTGTCGCCATAGCTGACCAGGACGGACGCATCCGCGCCCCTGGCCATCGTTCCTGTTTCCAAACTGAGAATTCTTCCCCCCAATGGGGTTGTGTGTTTTTTAGGGTCCATTAGATTACCCCCTGAGTCCGAGAGAATGCACCACTTCCCTGTATTTGGCGAAATCGTTTTCCTTCAAATATCGGAGAAGCTTTCTCCTTTGCGCGGCCATTTTGACTAGGCTATAGCGGGAGTGCACATCCTTCCTGTGTCGTTTCAGATGTTCTGTCATGGCCTTTATCCTGGCCGTGAGGGCCGCTATCTGAACCTCTGGTGACCCCGTGTCCTTTTCGTGTCTAGCCAGGCTGACCTCAGCCTTTTCCTCTTCCTTCTTTCTTGGCATCTTCTATCCTCGTCTCTCTTTTCTCGGTTCTAGGGAAATTATAAAGGCCGGGGCCGGGGCCGGGCAAGCGCGTGATTGAGCGTGGTTCCGTCCAACCCTCCGGGCACCTGTGTTCTCACATTTTCTTTTCTCCTGAATCCCTTATCCTCCAAGCAAAAGCTCTGAAACCCTTGGGGCCGTAATGGCCCAAGGACACGAAGATGGATGAAAATATTCTCCCGGCCCAAAGAAGAAACCGGAGGAAAAAGAAAAAATGAAACTTTCTCA
>JBMFOM010000071.1:0-10591 GCA_049969615.1 Caldifarciminota bacterium | reverse complement strand
CCTCTCCTTCATACCCAGAGAATAAGGCAAGTGGTCAATCAGGGGCCAGCTAGAGGCCAGCCGGGTGAAGGATCACCGTTTGCCGCTGAGCTCTCAGAGGGCCCGGAGATTTTTGCCAAGCCCGGCACGGGTGCCCGGATCTGGCCCGTGTTCGGATCACCGCCTAAAGCAGTTCTTTCAGTATCTCCTCCGTTGGCCAGTTCTCTTCCCTACCGTGTTTTCTTAGCCCAACCAGATCGGGAGAATAAACGACCCCATCGTAGCCCTTATCGCGTGCCCAGAGCCTTATCCTGTGCGCGTCAAGAAGGCTCCTGGCCTCAGGGGCCAGGGGGCCGAACCTGTCCCTCATCTCGTCCTCGGTCTCGTCTATCTCGTAGGCTGTCCTGGCCTCGGAGAGCCTGGTATAATAGGCCATTCTTAGTGTCGGGTCAGGCAGGTATGCCTCGGGGATGAAAGCGGGCGCGGAGAGCTCAAGCTTTGTCTCTGGTTTGATCTCCCTGCCGGTCAGCTGTTCTATTGCCTCGCTTATCAGGTTGAAATACAAGCTGTATCCCACCCCCCTCGCGTGGCCGTGCTGTGCCACGCCCAGAAGGTCTCCTGCACCCCTTATTGCCAGATCGGCCAGGGCTATTTTCATGCCTGAGCCTATGTAGTGGTATCTCGCGAGGGCCTCAAGCCTCCTTTTTGCTTTTGTCCCCTCGCGCGGCTGTCTGGCCGTGAAGAAATATGCCCTTGCCCGCACGGTTCCCCTGCCGACGCGGCCCCTGAGCTGGTGCAGTTCCGAGAGGCCGAACAATTCAGCCTGCTCCACTATGAGGGTGTTTGCCCTGGGAAAATCAATGCCGGATTCAACTATGGCTGTTGAGAGCAATATGTCTATCTTTCCCTCGTAGAAGTCAAGGAACGCGGATTCTATCTCCCTTCCGGGGCGCCTTCCGTGGACTGTCCTGATCCGTGCCTCCGGGAACATCCGACGTAGCATTCGTTCGGTTTCCTGTATCCCCTCTATCCTGTTCCGTATGTAGAAGACCTGGCCTCCCCGGTTCAGCTCCTGGTTTATCGCTGTTCGGACAACCCTTTCGGAGAATTCGCCGACCCAGGTCTCTGTCTCCTGCCTGCCCATCGGTGGCGTCTCAATGACGGACATATCAATGATCTCGCCCAGGGCCATGGAAAGGGTTCTGGGAATTGGAGTTGCAGTCATCAAAAGGGTGTCAACAGTCATCTTGAGGCGCTTTAGCCGTTCCTTCTGACGAACCCCGAACCTGTGTTCCTCATCAATTACAAGAAGCCCCAGGTCGTGGAAGACAACATCCTTTGCCAGGAGCCTGTGAGTCCCTATCGCTATGTCAACCCTTCCCGTTCTGAGCCCATCCAGTATTTCCCTTATCCTCCTAGGTGGAACGAGCCTGGAGATCATCTCAACGCGCACCGAAAACCTAGAGAGCCTCTCCCGGAATGTCCTGGTATGCTGAAGGGCCAGCAGGGTTGTGGGAACGAGTATGGCGACCTGCTTGCAATCCATGACTGCCTTGAAAGCGGCTCTCAGCGCGACCTCTGTTTTTCCGAATCCAACCTCGCCCGCCACAAGCCGTTCCATTACCCTCGGCGATTCCATGTCGCGCTTGACATCCTCTATGGCCTTTTCCTGGTCAGGGGTTTCCGGGAACGGGAAGGCCATTTCTAGCTCGCGCTGTTCCAGGGTATCCGGACTGAACGCATAACCTTCTTTTGATTTTCGGAGGGCCGCCGTGAAGACCAGCTCCCTGGCCACCCGGGCCGCATCCGCCGCGGCCCCAGAACGTCTCCTGAGCCAGGTGGTTGGTTTTGAGATATGGGATATTGGCGGAGAAAAGCCCTCTGGACCAACATATCTGGAGAGCCTGGAAAGGTCCTGCGAGGGAACCAGCAATCTCCCGTCCGCGTATTCCACCACAACACACTCATAAAGGCCACCGCCGACCTCCACTACCTCAAGGCCAGCGTATTTTCCGACGCCATAGTCCATGTGAACGACGAAATCTCCCTCCTGAAGGGCTTCTATGCTTTCTATGCGGGGTCCGTGAGGAGTTGCAGTCCGTTCGGTTGTGACTATCTCGCCCAAGCTCAGCCCAGCCAGGCGCAGGTCAGGGACGATGAAACCGTGCCTGAGCTCGCCCTTAACCCACTTGCACGAAACCACCTCATTCAGCCTCCTGAATCGCCACTCCTCAAGCGTGAAGAAGTGAATATCATAGCCCCTGCTCGCCAAAGCCCTAGCCTCCCTGTAGAAGACAGCAACATCTCTCCCCGAATCCGGAGTTGCCTGGACATCAAACATGAGGGGATTGGAGGGTTCCTCGTGTATATGGATCAGTTCCCCAATACCAAGCCTCGCCCCGCGGGGATCTGGAAGCCAGAGCTCGTCCGCGGGCCCGGTTGACCTCTGGGAGAGAACCGAGAACTCTCGCATGGACTCAACCCTCTCTCCAACGAACTCAATCCTCACGGGAGACCCCGCGGACGGGAGAAACAGGTCAATTATGCCACCGCGCCGGGAAAACTCGCCGGGTAGTTCCACGAAATCAACCCTGGTCATACCCCTTTCCGAGAGGGTTTGGGTAAGATCCTCAGGGGGAATATGGGCGCCCGGGGCTATGCGAATGAACCTCAGCGCGTCAAGCTTCCTGAGGACAAGGGGGATGTCGGCCTGGGTACCGATGAACACAACGGGCCTGCCTGGCGCGATGGTCTCCTCCCAGTCCTTGCCCACAACTGCCACGACAATACCGAATGAGGAGAGCTCCCGTTCAACATCAATCGTGTCGGTATCCTCCGGCGAATAAAAAACACCCCCTCTCTCCCGGGCAATCCGGGCGAGTATCACGCTCTTGAACCCGGAGGGCCACCGGGAGTCCAGGTGAAACAACTCCTCAACCGGCCCGAGGGCCTCTATCAACCCGAATAGTTTAAGGGCGGCCGCGATGGAACTGCAAAGGGGAAGCTCATCACCAGGGTTCGCGCTTGAACCTTATCCCCTCCAACCGGAGTAGCCAGTATTTCTTTTCCTCGTGGCCCCTGAGGTATCCCCCTATCTTCCCATCCGACCTTATGACCCTGTGGCATGGGATCACTACCGGCCAGGGGTTATATTGTAGAGCCACGGTTATAACCCTCTGGTTTATGCCAAGCTCTTCAGCCAGCTCGCGGTAGGTTATGATTTGACCAGGCCCCACATTGTTTTTGAGGTAGGCAAAGGTCTCACGCGCGCCCTCAGGGAGGATAAGGGGGAGGGGCTCAGGCAGGGTGAACCACGAGAGATCCCACGCCCCTGTTTTGAAATATTTTCTCAGCTCTTTGATGAGCCTGCGCGAGGCATCCGATAGCTCTCGCGGCCGATGCATCATCCTGCGGTTGGAAATATCCCACCTCGCCCAGTTGAATTCTCCGGCAAAGAACATTATCCAAAACTGACCGACAGGCGTTCTTATGGATAGTAACCCCGTGTCCGGGGGAAAGTCAATCTCAAAGTCCATGTTGTCCTCCAAACCCTGGCCAGTCAATCTTCACGCCCCTCTCGCCCTCGGTTATCCATCCCAGGTCAACCGCACCCAGCTCCCGGATTATCCCTTCCGCCTCGGCCTCTGGCGCTATGAACAGCATTCCCCATCCCAGGTTGAACACAGAGGCCATTTCCTCGGAGGGGATGCCCCCTTGATCCTGGATTGTCCTGAAAACCTCTGGAATCTCCGGCAGGCGAACCACCGCTCCGAGGCCATTGGGCAGGACCCTGACCAGGTTTCCGGGGATGCCGCCGCCGGTAATGTGCGCGGCCGCGACCGCGCCGAGCTCAAATGCTCTGAGGCATTGCTTGACATAGAGCGTTGTCGGGGCCATGAGGGCTTTGGCGAGATCATCGGGGATGCGCTTGTCCTCAAAGACCTTGCGTATCAGGGAATAGCCGTTTGAGTGTGGGCCAGAGGACCGAAGGCCCAGGACCCTCATTCCGGGCTTGACGCTCTCCTTCTTCGGCATAGTGTCCCTCTCTGCGATTCCGACTACGAACCCGGCTATCTCAAAGTCCTCCATCAGGCCGGGGAGTTCCGCTGTCTCCCCGCCCAGGAGCACGCAGTCTATCTCCGAGAGGGCCTTCACAACCGTAGAGAGTAGCCTTTTCGCCATATCCAGGTCAAGCCTGCCGGTCGCATAGTAGTCCAGGAAAAACAGGGGCCTCGCGTTCATCACCGCTATGTCGTTGACGACCATTCCAACCAGATCATATCCCAGTCCGTCCAGGAGGCCTGTCCTCAGACCCAAAAGAACCTTTGTTCCTATGCTGTCCGTTGAGGCAACGAGAACCGGGTTAACATAATCCCTGAGGAAATCGGCCGGGAAAGCGCCCCCAAACCCGCCTATATCCGGGTTCAGCTTCCTCAGAAATTCCACGAGCTCATCGCCCTTGGCTGTGTCCACTCCAGAGTCCTTATATCTCATCCTCAATCTCCTGTGGTTGTTCGTTCACTTCCTTATCCTCCTGTAAGGCTCACGGCTGGGCAGGGAATAGGGCGGGTATTCCCCGTTGAAGCACGCGTAGCAGAAACGGTCCGCAGAATCACCCAGGATTGCCCTGAGATCGCTTATGCCCAGGTATCTGACCGAATCCGCGCCCAGGAAATCCCGTATCTCGTCTATGGAACGGCTGGAAGCGAGCAGTTCCTCTCTGGTCGGCATATCTATGCCAAAGAAACACGGATGCGTTAACGGCGGGGACGCTATGCGGAGGTGAACCTCACGCGCGCCAAAGTCCCGTAGCAATTCAACGATGAGCCTGCTGGTCGTTCCCCTTACTATGCTGTCATCAACCAGGGCTATACTCGCGCCCTCAAGCACCCCGCGGAGGGGAAGGAGCTTGTTCCTGACGACCTCGCGGCGTGAGATGGGCGAGGGCTGGATGAAGCTTCTGCCAACATAGTGGTTTCTGATGAGGGACATCTCAAGGGGCCTGCCAGAGGCCTCGGAGAAACCGAGCGCCGCGGGGAGCCCGGAGTCCGGCACGGGCGAAACCATGTCTATGTCTCTATCCTCGCACCCTGCAAGGGCCCTGCCGCAGGCCTTTCGGAACACGTACGCGCCGTGTCCAAAAAGCCAGCTGTCCGGCCTGCCGAAATAAATGAGTTCAAAGACACACTGCGCCTCCGGCAGTTCCAGGTCTATTCTGGAGCTGGCCAGCTCCCGCCCCTCACGAAAGACCAGTATTTCGCCCCTTTCCATCTCGCGGATGGGTTCCGCGCCCAGCAGGTTGAATGCCGAATCCTCGGAGGATAGGACGATCACGTCTCCCAGCCTTCCGAGCCAAAGCGGTCTGAACCCGTGTGGGTCTCGGACAGCGACCAGGAGGTCGTCCTGCATTATCAGCAAAGAATACGCGCCCGTGAATGATCTCGCAACCGCGTTAAGGCGCTCTGCGGGTTCGCCCTCCGCGGTCACATACATCTTGAGAAGGGCCTCTGTGTCCGAATCCGTTGAGAATATCATTCCCCGCTCCTCAAGCCTGGCCATGAGCTCGTTCGCGTTTGAGAGGTTTCCGTTGTGGGCTATAGCGTAGCGGGTTCCCCTGTGAACCGCGACGAACGGCTGGGCGTTCGCGAGCGCTGAGGCGCCGTGGGTTGAATAACGGGTATGGCCTATGGCGACAGTAGCCTCAGTATCCCTGAGGGGGTTATGGAACATGACCTGCGGGACAAGCCCTATCCCCCTATGCGCCTTGATTTCATTTCCGTCATAGAGGGCCATTCCAGCGGCCTCCTGTCCCCGGTGCTGCAGGGCGAAAAGCCCCTGCGCGACGAGGTCAGCGAGCTTCGCTTTTGGGCTGGATATGCCGAAGAGTCCGCACATCAGAGTGGTTCCCAGGCGAAGAAATCCTTCCCCACAACCTCCCCATAATAACGAATAATTGATTCATAATCCTTGAAAACAAACCGCTCCCTGAACTCTGAGTATGGCCGTATTCCTGTAAGGCTATGATCCCAACCCCTGCTTTTTTGAAAATCCTTCCCGCGTATATCTCCATTAGTCCCCTTTTCGGGAACTCTAAAATTCTGGTTTCGTTATCCTTCGTCTCCATGTTCACCAAAATTATAGGCTCTTTGGGTGTAGGAATTCAACGGCACGACCTCAAGACACATTTCACTATCTCGCTCGGCGTTATAGCCCTCGCGTTGAGCTTGTTTATGCCGATCACCTGGCCGCGGTGGCGCTTCTTGACCTCCTCGGAGAGCCTGCCCGTGTTCATTTCCGGCACGAATATCCTTTCAAACCTTGAGAACACATTCCCCAGCTCCGGGAAGGGCCAGAGGGTCCTGGCGCGGATAAGGCCAACCCTTATTCCCTCTCTTCTGAGTTGTTTCGCCGCGGCGAGGCTCGCCCTCGCGGATACCCCCGCGGAGAATATAAGCGTTTCCGCGTCGTCCAGCATGTAGGATTCCCAGTCGTCCACCTCCGCCCTGTTGTTGAGTATCTTGCCCACTAGGTGTCTTATCAGCCGCTCCTGCGCATCGGGGTCCTGGGTCTTTCTCCAGCCCCAGGGGTCGTGGGTTGAACCTGTGACCAGAAGGGCCTCGCCATCACCGAACGAGGGCATCCTCCCAACCCGCTTCTCGTCCGTGTCAAACGGAGGACCATCCCCTTCCTTGTCCCTTTCATAGACCTCAACTTCCTCTGGAATCGTGATGTTCTCCCGAAGGTGGCCAACGTTTTCCTCGGTGAGGACTATCACGGGGACACGGAACCTCTCGGACAAGGAAACCGCTCTTATCGTCAGGTCAAAGAGTTCCTGGACAGACCACGGATAAAGGACTATGAGCTCGTAATCCCCTTGGGTGCCCCACCTGACCTGATATATGTCTGATTGAGATGGCCTGGTGGCCTGGCCTGTGGCCGGGCCAGCGCGCTGGACATCTATCAAGACCATTGGGGTCTCGGTTATTATGGCGTAGCCGAGGTTCTCAACCATGAGCGAGAACCCCGGGCCAGAGGTCGCGGTCGCGGCCTTCGCCCCTCCCCAAGAAGCACCTATTACAGCGGATATCGCGGCTATCTCGTCCTCCGCCTGGAGGAAAACGGCTCCGGATTCCCTGAACCTCCGCTCAACCGTATACATGATCTCTGATGCCGGTGTTATTGGGTATCCGCCGAAGAAACGCACTCCAGCGCAGAACAAGGCCTCCGCGGCGGCCTCGTTCCCCTGCATGAAACCGGGGCCATGTTTTATCGGTGTCTCAAACCTTTTCGGTGGCAAGTTCGCTCACCTCCGTTGCGAAGTCGGGGCAATATATCACGCAGAGCTGACAGCCGTTGCAGTTTTCGGGCCTGGCCACCCTGACGGGTTTGAACCCGCCCGGGCCCGGTTCATCCTCCACCGAAAAGACACTCTTCGGGCACATTTCCACGCAGATGTAACAGCCCTTGCAGAGCTCCTGGATGAGGACGACAGAGAATGTTTTGTTCAAGCGTAAATTTTAATTCCGGGCGTTAATGGGGGACAAGATCGTAGTCCCTCCCTAAAATAAAATGGTCTTATACTCAACGCTGGGCTATCTCGGCAAAAAGAGATCAAAGAATCCACGCTTGATCTCTATGTCCGGAAGGTTCTTGATCACGAACGAGAGGTTATAGACCCACGCGTTTCCGAAGGTGTTCCATCTGAAGTCCATCCTCCAGCAGTGGAGGTCTCGGACCAGCGAAAGGGATTGATCCAGAATCTTACCCTGCGTGATAGTATATTTTGCGCTATAGGAAGCGACCCAACCAACCGAAAGGTTTCCCCTCACCGAGAAGTCAAGGGTGTGGATGTCCGGGACCCCAACGGAATCCGAGGGCGAGAATGTGTGGCCCAGAGAAAAAGACCAGGGTTCTACCCTGGGTTTGTTCGCTTTTATGACCTCATCCTCAGTCAGGGCAGTGTCCCGCGCGGATGTATCAGCTCCGGCAGTATCGGAAGGAGGAACAAGGCTAAATGACAGCGCGTTGGTCAGGGTTATGTCCTTGATCCTGCCGTCATATACACCGTAGCGTCCTGATATCCGGGAGCTCATGCCCATTCCCCCTATCCTGCCTCCGGGGAAGAGCTCCAGGGAGATCCCCACATCCGAAAACCGCGCGGAATCCGCGAGAAAATCATAGCTCTGGCTGAGGTTAAGGGTCGCGATCTGAACCCTAGCGAAACCCGTGTCCTTCTGCCACTTGCCCTCAAAGGTATTGGAAAGCCCGTATCCCAGATAAAATTCCTCATATGACTGGCCTATTCCAGCGACCGGTTTAACCGAAAGCTCGGTGGGCTTAGGCGAAAAGGTCAGGGCTACGGTTGGCGTCAGGGTGTGCAGGAACTTGCTGAAGCGCCAAACCCTTAACTGACTGAGCCCATACAGCGCTGTTGACGCGGACAGTGAAAATGAGGAGGATAGCTGATATGGATTCGGGTTACCGAGGGTATCCAGCGCGAACCAGACCGCCCTTCCTGAGACCCCTGGTGTGAACCTGAGGTACCTGAGAAGACTGAACTGGGGCAGGTTTGCTGAAACAGATGCGTCCGCGGCCTGCGCGTCCTCGGTGGGCGCGTTGGCCGTGTCACGCCAGGCCGAGCGCCTGAACCTGGATGAGCCACCAAAGCTGAACGGCCCCTTGGTCTGGGTGTTGAGGACAAGGTCAACGCCCGGAAGGTTTGATTGCATTGCCCCCCTGATGAGGTCATCCCTCCTGTCTGCCGTCGCGGTGATGGCGGTCGGGCCCATGATCCTGAAGACAGAGAGATACGAATAGCTCTCCGAGCGGAGGAACTCGGTCTTGTCCTCGGAGTAGTCCTGTCGGTAATTCACATCAGACAGGAACGAGGCCTGCGCGCCTATGTCAAAACCCGCGAGGGTCTGGGAGTGAACCCCATCCAGGCTCCAGCGGTATGTGCTGTCCGCGATGTCATTGGCATAGGTAAAGAGCATGTTGCCGCCAAAGCTCTTGTAGCGGTTATAGACGAGGTTGGTGAAAACCCGTGGCCCTCGTTTCTCCAACAGGTCAGTCCCAACGGTTAGGTCAAGATAATTGTTGATAACCCAGTAATAAGCGACATTCCTGAAATACTTGCCGTCCTGAGAGTGATAACCAACCTTTGGGCTCAGGAAACCCGATGACCTGTCCCTCTTTATGGGAAAGAACCAGAAAGGCGCGGCCGCGACCGGGATGTCCCCTATCCGAAAGACCAGGGGCCAGACAACCGCTATGTCGTCCCGGAGTACACGCATCCTGTAAGCCACGAAAACGTAGTGTGGCTTCTCGTTCTCGCAGGTCGTAAAATCCCCTGCCTGGAGGCAGAGCTCGGTCTTTGACATCTTGTATATCTTCTTGCCCCTGACCCAGCCTTTGTCTATGAAGGCCCTTGAGGTGAAGGCCATGCCCCTGTCCGTCTTTATGGAGTATTTGAGGCTGTCGCCCCTGGTGATGTTCCTGCCCGTTACCAGGGTGAAGTTGCCGTGAGAGTGGACTATCTGTGGCTCCTGCCAGAGGATGACCGTGTCAGCGGTAAGGGTCACATCCCCGGTCTGGATCCAAGACGAGTCCGCGAGATAAACGATCTTGGCCCTCGCGTCGTAGTGGAGGTGTTTGCCCAGGAAATTGACGGCCTGGGAACCGGATGTATCCGGAGCCTGGGCAAGGAGCAGGACCAGCGTGAGCATTGGGAATGAGATTATACTCTCGCGGCCCGAGCAGGCGCCACCGCACTGGATTGGTCCCTGGCGAATGCCGGGTTTACGGGATAGGTTTCAGGTTGGTTTTGCACGTTATTTCCTGATGGACGACGAGCAACAGCGCTGGGTGCCTGCTACTCCCAGGGCAACCCCTTGAAATAGATTGCCCTCGCTGTGTCAGCCTGAACAACCAGGTATATCCACGCGCCAGCATATATGGGGTGAAGCTTGCGCACGGGGCCAGCGAACGCGGGAAAGAAGAACCAAAAGACCGTTGTGTCGCCTTCAAAAGCTATGCCCCTGAACTCAGCATCGCGCAGTTTGAAGCCCAGGCTGTCCTCAATCTCGGCCCGAAGCGGGTTTATAAAGTTTTTCACCGCGACCCTCGCGTCCTCGGCATAATAGGAACCCTCAGCAAAGATGAGGGCCTTCGGATATGGACCTCGGAACAGGGGGGTGTCCGCCTTGTCTGAGGCGCAGGCCAACACGATCATAGAAAACATGAAGCCGAGCTTTTTCATGCTCAAAGGATAAAGCTAATGCTCGCGCGGGATCAGCGTGTCACCAAGATATATCGGGGGCTGTATCCCATGCTACCACTTTAGAACCTGTTCCCTTGGACAAAGTGCCCCTGGTTCAAACCAATAAGTTATTACTGCTTTATCAGGGTCACCAGCATTTATACGAGTAAAAAATACCATTTCTCCACATCTTTGGCCGGATCCAGGCCAAAACCCGGCCCTTTTCGGCCCCGGCCTTGACGATCTGGGTTCCGGATTTCACTGATAAAAGGTGAGCTCCCCGAATAAATTCGGGGTTCTTGCTCCGCTCATGAGGCTCCCCGCATCCCCGAATAAATTCGGGGTTCTTGCTCC
>JBMFOM010000070.1:0-11257 GCA_049969615.1 Caldifarciminota bacterium | reverse complement strand
AAGGCGCTCCTGGTTTTCGGTCTCGCACTTGCCATCAGATTCGCGATGAGCATCCCGTTCATCTGGAAGCCGGAGATGAGCCTGCCAGCATATGGAGACGCTATCGGGTATCACCGAATAGCTCTGAACCTCGTGGCCGGGCACGGCTTTTCCCTTTACCCGAATCCGCCATTTATTCCGGATTGTTTCAGGACGCCAGGATTTCCCGTGGTTCTGGCCATCCTTTACAAAGCGCTCGGCCCAACACCCATATGGGGAATCCTGGCAAACGACATCCTGGCCGCGGCCACTGCTTTCCTGGTCTATCTGGTATTGAGAAAAAGATGGCCCCGTGGCGCGCTCCTTGGGGGTCTCTTATATGCGTTTAACCCGTTGTCCCTCGTATATTGCCAGGAACTGATGACCGAGACCCTCTTCACATTCTCCCTCATCATGGGGCTACTGCTTCTTTTCTGGCCAGGCTGGGAATTTGCTTGGAAAAGGAGGACAGGCACGGGAAGGCCCCAGGAGCAAAGGTTTTCCTGGCTTATCGCGCTGGGCGGGGGTCTTTGCCTGGGGCTTGCCGCGCTAACCAGGCCCGTGGGCCTCTACTTGCCAGCCCTTATACTGCCATTTGTTAGGAAGAGATGGCATATTGCCCTCGGAGGGTTTGCGGCCGCTGTCTTGCCCTGGCTCCTCAGGAACTGGATCACCTATGGGTTCCCGTTCTTTTCCACCGTGGAGTGGGTCAACATGGCCTACTACAACGGCGCGGCCGTGGTCTCGGCCCAGCGCGGCATAACCCTGCGCCAAGCAGACATAGTAATATTTAACAAAACCTCAGAGAAATACGGTTGGGGTGTCTTGGCTGAGGACGAAGACGACATCTGGGCATTTGAAGAAGACCCGCGGAAATGGCGTGATCTCGCAAGAATCGGCTTTGGATACATTCTGAAGAACCCGGGCCTTTATCTTTCGGAGCACCTTAAGGGAACCCTAGGCCTTCTCGGGCCGGTTCACCCGTATCGCTTGCCAGCAGTATATGGCCACAACTTGTTCATGCAAGGCAAGAGGCTCGGATCAGGGCCAGAGCTGTTCAGACTCTTGGTTACTAAGGGGCCTACCGCGCTTATTGGAAAAATGTTTGAGGGTCTTGTCTGGTGGGGAACCGGTTTCTGGATCGTGGCCCTCTTTTATCAGCTGGTGCTCTATACGCTGGCACTCCTTGGATTCATCAGGAACAGACGAGAACCATTTGCCTGGATGCTGGCCCTCGTTGCCCTTTATTTCATACTTATCCCCGGGCCAATGGCTGTGCCGCGGATGAGGCACCCAGCTGACGCGCTATTAGTCTTGCTGGCGGGAATGTTCCTGTGGCAATCTCGCCGCCGTATTGAGAAAATCCGTCCCAGAAATTAGGGCAGTCACAGGGACCTGCCCCTACAATTTTTGCGGGACCAGTATTCACAGGTTATCGGATCATTTGTCGGGCCACGGTCCCGGGTTTAACCAGTAATCACCAACTACGCCCCCCATTATTCCTTTCCCCGCATGAATATGAACCTGTTATCCCCGGTGTGAACTAGGACGAAAACACCATCGCCCTCCTTCACGCGCAAATCAAAGTGAACGCCTGCCCTCTTTGCCCTGTGCTTGTGGATGATGAATGCGTGTTCCGGAATTTCCTTCATGGTCCGAATCCCTCTGCTAGGGCCTTTACCCCCTGGACGAACCGGGGGCCTGGCCTGGTTATCAGATCCGAGTCAACCCTGACAACTCTCGCGTCCAAGCCCTTCCAGCCCATCCTCCCGCCAGGGGAGGGCCCTTCCTCGTGCGCGAGCACAATTACCTCGGGTCTCCTTTTCAAAACCTCCTCCTCCTGGACAGGGAAATAGCCCCTAGTATCCGAGAACACATTCGTGCCACCCGCGAGACGGACCAGGTCATCCGGGAACGTCCCCGCGCCAGCGGTGTATAAAGGATTAATCCCTAACTCTATGAACACGGATGGTGAATTTGCAGGCTTTTCTATTCCCGAGAGTTCAGACCTCAGGCTGTCCGCGAGGGTCCTGGCCCTTTCCTCCACGCCGAGGACGCGCGCGAGGTCTTCAATTTCAAGGAGAACCTCATCTCCGGTCTCAGGGGATACATCAAGGGTTTTCAGGCCAATTTTGGAGATGTCATCTGCAAGCCTTGCCTGGGTTGGCAGAAACACTATTACATAGTCCGGCCTTAGCCGGGCTATTTTCTCAAGGTTGGGTTTTATCAGGTCTCCCACCTTTGGAAGATTCTGGGCCTCTGGTGGCCAGTCGCAGAAATCCGAAACAGCCAGGAGGTGATCCTCCGCGCTCAGCGCAAAAATCATCTCGGTGGCCGCTGGGTTCAAAGAGACCAGGGTTGGTTTTTTTGCATTTCCGGAACCCTTCTGACAAGAAATGGGCGCGAGCAGAAGGGTTATTAGGCCCGGGATAAACCAGGGAAGGCATAGAGGCCTACCCCTGCAAACCCTTAACAACTGAATCATCTCCAACGGAAAGTGATCCCACGAAACCCTTTATCGTGGCATTTCTGCCAATCACGCTGTTTTTCATCCGGCAGTTCTCTAAGGATGCCCCGGAACCCACGATACATTCGGACAGCTCGCACTGGGTTATGGTCGCGCGTTCCATAACCGTCACATAAGGCCCTATCCTCCCTCCTACCACGGAAGCTGTGGAACTAATTGATACCGGCGGAACTATTTCCACGCCCTTCAGGGACGGAACCCCAGGTGGATATTTCTGAAGCAATAGCGCGTTTGATTCTAATAGGGAGCTTATCTTGCCACAATCAAACCACTCGTCTATCTCCCTGGCATAGGGACGCCAACCACTCTCCAGCATGAGGTTAAGCGCATCAGTTATCTGATACTCGTTTTTCGTTTTGGTTCCGGAACCTATAAGCTTTTCTATAGCACCCATGAGCTTAGCGCCATCCGATAGATAATAAAGTCCAACAAGGGCAAGATTGCTCTTGGGTTCATCCGGTTTCTCAACAGCCGAGGTTATCCGGCCATCAGGGCTGAGCTCAACGACGCCGAACCTCCTGGGATCATCAACGGGTTTGACCCCCATAAAATCACCTTCCTTTATCCAGTCCACGAGCGGCGCGTCAATTATGGTGTCTCCGAGGATGATGAGAACTGGGCCAGCTTCAATGCCAGCGGACATAACAGCGTGGGCTATTCCCATGGGCACATCCTGAACCTTACACTCAACGAGGCCAGGTGCGACCTGTTCCGCGTAATCCTTTATCATATCCTGGGTTCCTGGGTTGACCACGAGGGTTATCCTCCTGGGGCCGAGTGGAATGAGCCTGTCCAGCATGTGACCCAGAATAGCTTTTCCAGCAACCGGAATAAGCGGTTTCGGCACGGTGTGAGTGAGCGGATATAGCCTGGTTCCTTTGCCAGCAACGGGGATTATGACCTTCACTGCCATATTTTAATCCGCGGCCTCGGCCACGCGCTACTCCATCGGGAACACGGTTCCGCGTCCCATGCGGACCGGGGGATAGGCCTTTTGCTCCCCTCGCGGGTTGTCAACCTTGGCGGAGACATAAGGCTCCTTTCCGTTGGTACGGCCGGGGCCGAGTTTCTCCTGGTCAGTGCAACGGGTTTCGTGGTTCAAACCAGCAGGGTGCCCGCAAACGGCGAGTTCCGGATTTCTCTTCAAGGCATTAGGCCAAGCGTATATACCCTTGTCTGGTCTGGAGCAAGAAGGGTCATTCTATTCGCAAGCTAAATTCCCGTCCCGCCCGTTACGAGATCTCAGTCGGATGGAAAACGGGTAGCATCCGGATTTATTATTTCATCATGCCAGGAATAGATGATCTCTCGGAAAAGTGGACAAAGGCCAGGGAAATATGGGTGGAGATGAACCGTGAGGCGGTTCGGTTCGGTGAGGCGCTGATAAAAAATTTGTCGGCTTATCTCGGTATACCCGATGGTGAAAATCTCATAGAGCCGGTCCCTCCGGATCCCCAGAAACTGTCAAGCATAGTCGGCCCATCAATAACAACTGATCCAAAGTCTCGTAGGCTCAGGGACTGGATGAGCGAGGAGTTTGATGTGGCGGACGCCCTGCGGTTTTCCAACGAGCGCAGGAGGTTTGGAATGGGTTTGCTTCTCATGGTCCCTGGTCAGGAAGGCGCGCATGATTTCGTGCCGTTTTTCTTTGAGTTTATAAAAATGGGCGGGGACGAATACCTTGTGTCGGTAATGGGAACAAATCGCGAGTTCAGGGTCAAGGAGGGCGATCCGACCTCTTTCGCTCCACTGTTTGATTTCATTTATGAGACGCTTGAGGCCCGTTATCCCCAGAGCCTTGACGGCATGATAGAAATGCTCTCCGGATCCGGAGAGCGTCAGGTGGGGTTCAGACCGAAATTCAACTAGTCTCACACGTTCTCAATAATTGATCCTGCACAGAAAATGGATTATAATATTAAACCCAATGAGAGTCCAAAGGATAGCCGAGGCTCACCTTCCGACAGAATATGGTGATTTTACCGTCATGATATACAGGGAGTCTTTTGAGGGGGAAAGATACAAGGATCACCTCGTCCTCCTGCGGGGTGGGCCGAACGGAAAGGTCCCTCTCGTCCGAGTCCATTCCCAGTGTCTCACTGGCGATACCCTCCACAGCCTCCGGTGCGACTGCGGCCTCCAGCTTGACAAGGCCCTTTCCATGATAGGCAAGGAGGAGAATGGTGTTCTCATTTATCTCATGCAGGAAGGAAGGGGCATAGGCCTTGCCAACAAGATAAGGGCTTATGCCCTTCAAGACAAGGGTGTGGACACTGTTGAGGCCAACCACCAGCTCGGGTTCGCGGCTGACATGCGGACATACGATGTGGCTGGGAGGATACTGGCCGACCTCGGCATCTGCCGGATAAGATTGCTGACCAACAATCCGGACAAGATAATTGACCTAGCGGCCATGGGCATAGAGATAACCGAGCGCGTGCCCTTGGAAATAGAGCCGAACGAATACAACAGGGAATACCTTTCCACGAAGAAACGCAAATTGGGTCACCTCCTTTCCGCCTTATAGCGCGATGCTGGCCTTCTTCTCTCTCATTGTAGGCGCTGGTTCGGAATTCAAGGTTGATACCCTACCCCTCCGCTTCACAAAACCCACGGCCATGGTTTTCTCCGGAAGTGTCCTTTATGTTGCAGAGCATGACGGGAAGATATGGATGGTTAGGAACGACACACCCCGGATGCTCCTGAAGGGTCTCGTGCCCCCAGTGAACAGCATCCTTCCCGTTGGCGACAGTCTGCTCATCTCCCATCGGGGAAAGGTGAGTATTTTCTTCAATGGGACCTTGACTGAAATCGTTTCTGGACTCCCCTCGTTCGGCGCGTGTTCAAACAACGGCCTCGCGCTCGGCCCGAAGGGCAGGATATATCTCGGCCAAGGAGAAGAGGATTGTTTTTCGTTGTCCCACAACCTGGCTGGCACCATTATCAGGTTCAAACGCGATGGTAGCGGGCTTGAGGTATTCTCAACAGGCTTTCACGATCCATGGGGCCTCGCTTTCCAGGGGGATACCCTCTGGGTCAGTGATCCCGGCTGTTATCCACCCGACTATTACCAGACCCTGGACGGGATATACAGAATTGACCCGAAGGGCGAGTGGTTCGCTGTTAACCTTGAGCCAGGGGATTACCCCCGTGGCCTCTGTTTCTGGAACGATACCCTATATGTGGCCTGTTTCGGCGACCCCTTCCTCAGAAAAGAGGACACCAGGCCCCGCGTAATTAAGGTCTTCAAAAAGAGGGGCAGGTATGTTTTTAGGGACATCCCGCTTGACCTCGGGAGGCCTATTGATGTCAAGCCAGGGCCTGATGACGCGCTCTAT
This sequence comes from Caldifarciminota bacterium, assembly GCA_049969615.1. Taxonomy (GTDB): domain Bacteria; phylum Hydrothermota; class Hydrothermia; order JBDRYB01; family JBDRYB01; genus JBDRYB01. Next base: position 5,374 of record JBMFOM010000070.1, on the reverse strand, counting down.
ATCTTGGACGGCGCTGGCGGGAGGGTTTTCAGACTGAAAAGGAAATAGGTTTTAGAGAGTCCCATAGGCAGACCAGACGAAAATTTCGTTTGTAATTGAGGGATGCATCAAAACATGTGGCCCAGGCCCAGATGGATTATCCCCCAGCCCGAGTAATTGACCATTGGCCTTGCCCAGTCCAGCCGGACCGGGCCTATTGGCAGGTAATATCTAATGCCCAGGCCGCACGAGACAGCTATCTCACTCAAATCAACCGAATTCAGGTTTTTCCACAGGCCGCCCGCGTCCGCGAACAGAACGAACCCCCATGTTTTGCTCAGATGTTTTCTCAATTCCAGGTTCGCGTTCAGAAAGACCGAACCCGATCTTATCCCTCGGGGATCATAGGCCCCTATGGAATACCTGGTATAGCCACGGACCGTCCCGTCGCCCCCCAGGGTGAAGCGCTCCGTGTATGGCACGGATGATGACCTTCCGTATGGCTCTATATTGCCAAGCGAGAGCCTTCCGGCCAGGAAATAACCTCCGCTGGTCAGCTTTGAGTATGTTGAGAAAGAAACGAATGCCTTTATCAGGTCGGCATCCCCGCGCAGGATCCAACCCGCCTCTTCAAGCCTGAACCTGCCGTATGAACCCCTCGTGGGGTCAAAGATGTTATCCCTCGCGTCAAGCATGATCTCCTGCGTGAACGCGTTCACGGTTATTCTCGGTGCCGCGATGGGTTTCCCGGATATGTTCCTGCTATAAGACCACCTGATGCCTGGGGAAACGCTCCAGAACCTACCAAGGTATTTCCTGGTGAGGAAGGTGAGGGTATAATCCTCGTATTCCAGGTCAATATCGTAGGAATAAGTGCCAGTTGCTGTCGCATCAAGCCTGAAACCCAAGAAATATGGCTCAGAGTAACTTAGCCTTAGCTTTCGCCTGGGGAAGCTGGGTATGGTATCATGGGTGAACCACATGAAGTTCCAGGAGGCTTCGCCGGCCAGCTCAACCCTCTGTCCCCTGCCCCAGAAGTTCAGGTGGCCTATGCCGGCTTTTGCCTGCAGTTCCTGCGGCGTATGATAGCCTCCACCCAGATCAATATATCTGGGGCTTGCCTCGCGCACGGTGAAGTAAAGTATAGTCATCGTGTCGGTTGGGATCAGGCTATCCAAAGAATATTCCACCGAGTAGAAAAGCCCTGTGGAATATATCCTGCGCTGGGATTCGGCTATCTCCTCAAAGCTGTATAATCGTCCGGGCTTGACCACTATTTCCCTCTCTATTATCTCGGTTTTGACCCTCTCGTTTCCTCGCACCACCACCCCTCGGATGCGCACCTTGGGCCCTTCGTTTATCTTTACCTTTATGAGCATCAGGTTCGGGGCAACTTCTTTTGTCTCTGAGACTATCTCAACCAGCGGGAAGCCAGAGTTCTGGTAAAGATGATAAAGCGACTGCTCCATTGAGGCTATGATTGCTTCGTCGTATGGAACGGGCAGTTCTTTTGGGATTGACCTCATCAACATCCTCTGGAGGGAAAGGCTGTCTATGGACTCCATTCCTTCCGGGATTATATCAACTATCTTTGCCCTTGGACCTTCGTCTATGAATAGGTGGACCTCCATCCCTCTGTCCGTCTGAACGACGGAATCCTTGACCGTTGCCATGAAATATCCCTTGGACTCGTAGAGGCCCTTTATCCTTATCTCTCCGCCACGGACCACCGCCATTCTGAAGGGTTTCCCCTTCCGTATGTTGCTGACCTCTATTATTTCCTTCTCGGAGAAAACCGTAGCCCCATAAACCTTTACCAGAGAAATATTATTGATGTTGGAGAGGAGGATACTCGTGATTATGAACATGGAATCATGGGCAGGGGCTTCCCGCGAATCCTATGGCCTGTTGCCCCGCCTTGTCAAGGCGCCATTCACCCTCGGCTAAACCGTTATCCAGTGGCGGCACGAAAAAGCCGAGAGCTGACAATCGGTTCATCCCAGTTTTGCCTTCAGGGACTCGGTTATCTCGGCTATCTTTGCCCTGCACTCTTCGTCAGGCAGTTCCTTTAGCCTCTCAATTTCCTCTATCTCAGGGAGGCTGTGCAGGTCTTCCGCGTGAAACCTCCCGGCCTTGACCGCTTCCATCGCGCGCTCGCTAAAAAACTTTATGATACGCATGATCATGAGGTCTTTTTGCAAGGATGAGGATCCGTCAACCTCATGGAAGGCGTTTTGCTGGAGGAATGTCTCGCGGATGAGGGTGCCTGTTTCCAGGAGCACGCGCTCAGCGTCCTCAAGCGCGTCCGGGCCCACTAGTTGGACTATCTCCGTGAGCTCTGCGTCGCGCTGAAGCATCTCCGAGGCCCAGTTACGCAATTCTGTCCAGGCCTCGTCAGCATTCTCGTGGAACCACTTCCTTACCAGGCCATAGTAGAGCGTGTACGATGTCAGCCAGTTTATAGCAGGGTAGTGCCTGCGCCTGGCGAGGTCAGAATCCAGTGCCCAGAAAGCTCCAACAACCCGGAGGGTGCTCTGAGTCACTGGTTCGGAGAAATCGCCTCCCTGCGGGGAAACCGCGCCGACGGCAGTCACTGACCCTATCTGATCCCTTCCTCCCAGAGGATAAACCCTTCCTGTCCTCTCGTAAAACGCGGCTAGCTTTGAAGACAGATATGTGGGATAGCCTTCCTCCCCTGGCATCTCCTCCAGGCGGGAGCTCATCTCGCGGAGGGCTTCTGCCCACCGGGAGGTTGAGTCTGCCAAAAGGAGAACATCATACCCCATATCCCTGTAATACTCGGCCATGGTTATCCCCGTGTATATTGAGGCCTCGCGAGCCGCAACTGGCATGTTGGATGTATTGACCACCAGTATCGTCCTGTCCATGAGGGGCGCGCCTGGCCTTGTGGGGTCCTCCAGCTCGGGAAATTCCGCGAGAACCTCTGTCATCTCGTTGCCGCGCTCACCACAGCCTATGTATATGACCACATCAACATGGGCAAATTTGGCCAGGGTTTGCTCGGTGACTGTTTTGCCCGTTCCGAATCCACCGGGTATGGCCGCGTTCCCACCCAGGGCAATAGGAAAGAAGAAGTCAAGGACGCGTTGGCCCGTTATTAGCGGAACCTCCGGCAGGAGCTTTTTCTCGGCCGGTCTCGCTATGCGGACGGGCCACCTGTGCGCCATCTTAACCTCGTATTCCTTGCCACTGTCATCCCTGAGAATCGCTATGGTATCATATATCCTACGTTTTCCGGAGGATATACTTACCACGGTGAATTTTTCGTCCATGTCGGCCTGGGTCAAGTGGAATCTTCCCTTCAAGGACGGCGGGACCATTACCCTATGCACTATGCTCTTGGTCTCCTGAACCTCGCCGAGAACATCCCCGAGCTCCACCCTGTCTCCCTCCTTAACAACAGAAACAAAATCCCATTCTCTTTCGGGATCAAGCGCGGGCACATCAATTCCCCTGGTAACCCAATCACCAGCCTTGGTCTTTATGAGTTCCAGCGGGCGCTGGACCCCGTCAAAAGCAGTTGCCAGTAGGCCTGGCCCCAGTTCAACCGATAAGGCCTGGCCCGTGCGCTCTATTGGTTCCCCAACGAACAGACCGGATGTGTCCTCATAGACCTGGATAAACCCAGTGTCTCCAGAGAGCCTTATCACCTCTCCAACAAGCCTTTCCTTCCCAACCTTGACTATCTCGTTCATTTGGACTCCACGGAGGCCATCCCCAACCACCAAGGAGCCCGCTATCCTCGCTATCTCAGGCATGGTGAAATTATAACGGATTGACCCAGGGACTTGCACCCATGGCCGGTTAACTCAACTTTGACACCTCATTTTTCGTAAGTCATTGATAGGTAAGGACTTAAGAGGAATCAAGGCCGAGAGAAATTGGCACCATGTTCAGAGGGGGTTCTCAGCGAGACCTATTCACATACGCGGACTATTCTGTGGGGTTCTCGGATGCCCAGGGTTCTGAGGATTGCCGAAACCTCCTTATTTATCTCGGTTCTGGCTATGAACGCTCCACCTTCTATTTCAACCTTGACAGCTTTCAGGCTACCGAGAGCTTCAATGGCTTTCTCAGCTGTTATCCGCTCATCGTCGGACTCAATCCCCTTATTCAGCCTCAGCTCAAGCTCCCTGGCCATGACCAATGCCAGGAAGCAGACGAACACATGGGCCTCTATCCTCCTGTCAGTCCAGTGATACATGGGCCTTATCTCAAGGGATGATTTCAGGGTCCTGAAGGCCCTCTCTATTCTCCAGAGCTCACGGTAGGCCAGGGCCGCTGACTCAGAGGTGAGCTTGGGATCGCTTACCTTTATCACATACTTGCCATCGTATCCCTCAGCTTCCTTGACCTTCTCGTAGTCTATCTCAAAAGAACCCCTGGCTGACTTGAGGAATCTCCTGTATCCTTTGTTGTTTATGAGGGATTTGGGGTCAGTGGCCAGGCCTTGTTCAAGCTTCATTATTATCTCCTCCCTCATGGCCCTGTCCCTCTCAGCTTCCTCTGGGTTATAGCAGACTATGTAGCGCTCCCCATCTATGATCGCCTCCTTGACCATGAGATCAGGCTTGCCCTCCCTTTCTATCCTGTGGTATCTCCCGGGCCTTGAGAGGGTTTCTCTCGTGTGATGTGAGGACATCCTGGCTCCCACGATGTAGTCGTATCCAGCTGAGGCCATGAGCCTCATGTTCTCCTCTGAGATCATCCCCTTATCACAAATGAACATTACTCTCCTTACCCTGAACCTATTCCTCAAGTCATCAAGGACAGGCTTTATGGTTTTGGGGTCTGCCGTGTTCCCAGGGAACACCCTGCAGGCTATGGGAACCCCTTCCCTTGTTATCAGGATGCCCACGACTATCTGCTTCCTGTCAGGCCTCTTGTCCCTTGAATAGCCGTATTCCTTCAGATCAGAACCTTTGCCGGATCCCTCAAAGTAGGAGGATGTTGTATCAAAGAACACGAGCTCAGGCTGGAACTGGAAGTTGAAGATGTCCCTGTGCCTGGAGAACAGATTCTCCTCTATCATCTCCTTGTTCTCATACAGGATGTCAAGTGACCTGTATAGGTGCTGGAGCTCAAGGCCCTCAGAGCCTCCTATGAAGTATTTCTCGGATAGCTTCTCCGAGAGGCTGAGCTTTGAGCCAGGGTTCACCAACCTGTCATAGACCATACAGAACACGGCCCTCTCAAGGGAGAACTCGTTATCCCTCTCTGAGTCTATCCCCTTGAGGGTGGACTCAAGGCCCAGATCCTTCCATAGCCTCTCGGCCACGAGGACATCGCCGTAGGGCTTGGCCCACCTGAGGAGCATGTCCTCGGATGTTCTCAGAACCTTCACCTTCTCTGTGAACCGGGATAGGGTAGCAAC
>JBMFOM010000069.1:0-11269 GCA_049969615.1 Caldifarciminota bacterium | reverse complement strand
AGTAGGCTCAAGGGGTGGACGCTAAAACGAGAAAGGCACCATTCCCTATCTGAGAGCCTATACATGAGCTGGAGACTGAGCGATCTTATGTGGGCTAATCCCTTAATAATTCAAGGCTTACAGCCTGCCGCGAAATCTGGGTTATAAGAGGTCTCAATAAACTATTTCCAAGCCCCAGGTATTGGTGTGCCACAATCCGGGCACTTCCCCTCCTTGAGTCTGTTCTGACTGACCGAGAACCAGTGCCGTTTTATGAGTGTCGCCCCACATGATGGACAGCGGGTGTCCTCAAATCCCGGCATGTCCCTGTTTCCGGGGTATATGAAACTGAGACCCTCCTTTCCGCCTATGTCCATCGCTCTCATCATTGACTCCTTTGGGGTCGGCGGTATATCCTTGACCTTGAACGCGGGGTAGAATCCGGACACATGCCAAGGGGTCTCCGGCCCGAGCTCGCGTGAGATGAATCCGGCTATACCTCTCAGCTCATGGTCGGTGTCATTCACACCCGGAACCAAGAGGGTCGTTACCTCAATCCAGACACCCATCCGCTTCATAAGCCGCATGGCATTCATCACGGGCGTGGGCCTGCCGCCGGTCCATCTCTCCATTGCCTGGCGGCTCACGAACTTGAAATCAACATTAGCGGCGTCCAATAAGCCCTTAAGTTCAAGCAGGGGCCGTGAGTTTATGAACCCGTTTGTGACCCAGATGTTCCTGATTCCCTGATCCTTCGCCAGCTTCATCGTGTCCAGGGCATATTCGTAGTAGATCGTCGGCTCGGTGTATGTGTAGCTTATGGAGGGGACTCCGGCCCTCAGCGCGGCAGTGACTATTTCCTGCGGGGGGACGGATTTTCTGGCCAGCTGGGACATGGTCTCTGGCTCAAGAACGGGGAGCTGGCTTATGTCCCAGTTTTGACACCATTTACAGGAGAGATTGCACCCCGGCGCGGCAACCGAGAGGCTCTCCGAGCCTGGCAGGAAGTGATACAGGGGCTTTTTTTCTACAGGGTCAATGTGAGCGGCTATGAGTACGCCATAGTTCAGGCTGATGAGCTCATCGCACCTCGCCTCCCTAACGCCGCAGAGGCCCCGTTCCCCCTCATCCACGATGCAGGAATGCGGGCAGAGCGTGCAGACGAGCCTGTCGCCTTTTTTCCCAAAGTAGAGAGCCTTCTTTGGCATGGCCGCGAACCTATTGGAGACCCAGGCTAAGACAATGCCCCTACTTGAGCTCAAAGATGTAATCTACCTCAAAGACCTCTTCCTTCTCAGTGTAATATCTCCAGGACTTGACATTGCTCATTGCGGCGTTATCCAGGGTTGCTGAACCTGAGCTCGCCACCACCTCAACCCTGTCCACGACGCCCTTTGCCTTGAGATACACCCTGAGGGTGACTGTACCGGACTCCCAGTTTTCCTTTGCGGATTTTGGATACGAGAGCTCCTGCTTGTCTTTTATCTCAACCCCGGAGGGCTTCCTCACCTTTGTCGTGACCTGGGCTATGGCCGGTGGTATGGGTGGCTTTTCACCCAGCTGGATCTCAGGGGTTGGAGCCTTCAGGCCCCCGGTATATACCCCGCCGGCCTCTGGCAGTTGCGAACCAATCAGGAATTGGAATGTGATCGTGCCCGTGTCAACCACAGCCGCCTTTCCAAAGACCCATGATTTGGCGCACGATACTGCCGCATCATCAAGTATCTTTGAGCCGGACGAACTATCCACCTTTGCCCCGGTCACCGCGCCCGCCTTTGAGACAATCAGACGAATCCTGACGGTTCCCTGAACCGAGTCATCCAGGGCCTCCTTCGGGTATTCCGGTGAGGGATTCTTTACCTTCTTGCGCAGAGCCACCGAACCCTCAAGCGTAACCTTGACCGTGCCAGCCTTCTGTGCTTCTAGCTCCACTGAAAACTGGGACGCCACGGCCAGTATCAAAATATAACAAAGCATGGTCTAATTATAAGGTCTCCGGGCGGTGAAATTCCAATCTCGCGGTGCTCCTCCACCCGGCTGGTTTCCTTTGGGTACGGACAAGCGACCGATCCAAATGGAAATGGCCTGAGGAACTGTTATCGCTACTTTATCAGAGGTCACACTATTTTAGCTGTGCCATACATCCAGGGCGAGATCCTCAAGAGGTTGAGGCCGGCTGTAATAAGGCTCAGGGCAGACCTGGTTTTCTTCGCGGAACAGGTCTGCAGGATACGGCTGAACCAGGCCCAGAGGAGAATGCTCCTCCTATCAGGAAGGATAAGGGTTAGGTTGGGTGGAAGACGTTTCGGAAAGACCATCCTGTCCGCGATTGACCTCCTGCATCACGCCATAACTCATCCGGGAACCAAGGCCCTGGTTGTGGGGCCATCCCTGGACCAGGCCAGAATCTACTTTGATTGCTTCAGGGATTGGGCGGAATCCTGTCCATTGATTGAATACTTGCTCGCGGAGGACAGGCGCTCCCCATTCCACGAGATAAGGCTCAGAAACGGTTCTGTCATAAGCTCCCGGTCAACTGCCCGCGGGGGCAGGTTCATCCGTGGGAGAGGATACGATAGGATAACCGTGACAGAGGCATCCTTTGTGTCCGATGAGGTCTATTACGCGGCACTGCGGCCCGGTATCCTCCAGAATCCCAGGGCCACAATAGATTTTGAGGGAACTCCGTGGTCAAAAAATTCTTATTTATATGAACTTTTCATCCGGGGACTGGCCGACGGAGAGCATTATTCCGCCATAAGGGCCACGACATACGAAGCGCCCCACATATCAAGGGATGAGATAGACCGGGTCAAATCAGAGGTGCCGGATTATTATTTTCAGTGCGAGTTCATGGCAGAGTTTCCGGATTCGGACGATGTGCTTTTTCCGCAGAGTCTGGTTCTCGCCGCGGTTCAGGATTATGCCCCGGCTGGCCGACCGTTTGTCAGCCATATATATACGATGGGGGTTGATCTGGCGAAACACCAGGACTACACCGTGATAATCCTCCTTGATGTTTCGGAAAAACCCTGGACCATAGCCGAATTCCACAGGTTCAGGGGGAGGGCATACTCCGAGGTTTCCGATCTGGTGAACGCCATGAGGAAACGCTATGGCGCGAGGGTAGTGATTGACGCGACCGGCGTGGGAGAGGCCGTCGCGGAAAGGGTTCCGGGGGCGACGCGGGTCGTCATGACTGCCCAGAGGAAAGAGGAGATGATCGCGCGACTTATGCTGGCTATGGAAACAGGCTCGCTCGCCCTGCCAGCTTCAAACACCACCCTCCTGGAGGAGCTGAAACACTTCAGGAGACTAGGGGACAGGACCGGAGGCCAGCCTGGATTTCACGATGACTGCGTCATAGCCCTCGCGCTCGCTGTCTGGGGAACAGGAAGGACGAGGGGATGGTCTGCCTGGAGAGCGGGGAGCAAAGCCTCATAGGCACCGGATGATATTCGCGCGGAACGGGAACATTTTCGCGGCCGGATGTGTCTAATAAACCGAAAGGTGGAAACGCAAAACCCCCACCTTGAGGAGAAAAGAGATATGACCGGAATAATCCTAAGCGCTTTCCTGAACATAGGCGGGCCGGGTTTCGGCATGTTGATGAACCCGTGGGTCCAGGAGGAGCTGGGCCTTACAACCGATCAGGCCGAGAACCTGACCAAGATCGTATCGGATCACATGACATCAACCGCCACCCTTCGGGCAGATCTAATGGCAAAGCGCATTGAGCTCCGAACCGAGCTCGGCAAGGACAAGCCGGACATGAAAAAGGTTGAGAAGCTGACCGGCGACATAAGCGCCCTCCAAGCAAAACTGATGATGGAAAGGATAAGGATGGAGATAGCCGTAAAGGGAGTCTTGACAGCCGAACAGAGGGCAAAGCTGGGGGAGCTCATGGCCAGCAAGCCCGGAATGGGTAAGGGCGGCAATACTGGAGCGGGCAAGTGGGGCAAAGGCAGGCGCGGAAAAGGCTTCTGCCCGATGTGGTTCTGAGATATAATCCCACCAACCTCCTTCTCTGAGAGGGGCCCAATCACGGGCCCCTTCTCTTTGTCCTCGCGGTGATTTTAGGGTGCTACATTCCGGCACCGGGTTTCCTTACTTAGTCCAGAGCAGTTTTAGGGTCTTTACGAAATTATCCGCCTCCGCCCTCACCAGGTATATCCCCTGGCCAACCTGGCCGCCAGCCGAAGACCTGCCTGACCAGTATAGGGTGTAGATTCCAGGATCGCGCTGACCATCAGCCAGGACAGCAACGCGCCTTCCGGATATGTCATAGACCTTCACGGAGACGCGAGCGCTAACCGGGATAGCCAGGTTAAACCTGGCGTTGCCCCTCGCGGGGTTGGGGCCGGCCATCGCGAAGCTGAACGTCTTCGGCAGGCCCGCGGATTCGCCAACATCCACATGCGGCGGGTCAGTTGTGTATTTCAGGGCAAAGGGCGGCGCCACGGGCGCCGCGCCTCTTGAGTAGATGTTGTTGAAGCTATACATCAGGTAGTTGAGCATATTGTTGTCCTGGATGCCAAGGGTCCCGTCCGCGACCGACGGCGAGGCCTGGTAGTAGCAGAATATCTCGCCATCTCCGGTTACCGTGGGATTATAGGCCGGGTCAGAGAGGACTATCTGGAAGGTGTTGGGTTCACCGGTTGAAAAATCCGTAACGCCATACCATTCAACGATGAACCGGTGGCTCGCCGCGTCGTTGTAGTAATAGACATAGCCGGCTCCACCGCCGCCATAGGGCACGAGGTCATCCCATATCCCGGCGATCATCTTGTAGGCGTTGGACGATGGCAGTTGCTCGTTCGTCCATGCCGTGTTTGTTGAGGAACCCATCACCAGGAAGCCGTTTGAGCATATGGAAACCTGGTTGTAGTTTGTCCCGTAATACTTGAACGGGAAGGGGAGGGACACGGTCCTTATGTCATCGTCGCTCAGATCTAGGCGGGTCCCAACCCCGCTTATATCAAACCAGGCGTAGTCCGGGCACTCGGTGTAGAGGGTGTCTGTCTGGTCATAAGCGTAGTAACCATACGCATCAGGCCCAACAGGGTCGTGTTCAGTGATCTCGCCGACCACGATATAGAAGCTGAGGGTATCAATGTAGCCGTCGGTCGTCTGCGTTATCAGGGTAAAGGGAACCGTATCCTCAAGGGGTACGGATGGGTCAGCATACACGACGAACTCGTCGCCAGCGTTGAGCTTGGAGGAATCCACCCTTATGTCTCCCCATGTGCCCGTGGAGTCCTGGATGGTTATGAGGCCGTGAGTCGTCCTGAGTTTGCCCGTGACGCCGTAGCCGTGGCCGTGGCCCGCGTTCTCCAGCTCAACGAACAGCTTGGCAGTTTCGCCGGGATCAAGCTTGTAGTTCGGCTTGGGTTGTCCCTGGTCATCCACAAGGGTTGAGGCCACCTCAAACGCTGGGGTTCCCAGGAGTATCTTGACCGGGAATGTCCACTCATGGGACGCGTTATCGGTTATCACCATGCTGAACTGGGCAAGATAGGCATCCGGTAGGCCTGACACGGACGAGAAGGTGAAGTTGTCCGATGAGACAAGAGAATCCCCTGGCCCCAGGTAGCCTATGTTGCTCACGGAATCGGTGACGGTGAGGTTGGGATCGGTCTCCCTGAGCTTGGCGACCACGCCTGAGGCTGGCTGGCTCCCTAGGTTCTTGAAGGTATAGAAGAGGTTTATGGTCTCGCCCGGATTCGGTATGGTATCCCCGTTGGCTCCGGAGTCATCAAGCCTGTAGCGCATTGGCGCAACATAGGCTTGGTCGGATATGACCATGGTTGAGCCGCGGTAGGGCTTGTGGTTGTGAGCGGTCACCGTGACGAATACCGTGTCCACCGCTATCGGGCTTACCGAAACCTGCGCGAGGCCTGCCGCGTCCGAATAAGCGACCCCCAGGATCGCTATTGTGTCCCCCGCGCCTCTGTCCTTCTGCCAGACGCAGACCAGCGCGTCCCGCAATGGCCCGAGGCTGTTTGAGACATAGACATCCATGACCGATGGCCCAGGCGGCACAGGGTTGTATGTGGCCGTGATGTCCTTTGGCACCAGGGTGAAGAGGTCCATGGACGGGTCTCCGAAGAGGTTATACTGCTCAAAGTAGCGGTTGATGGTGGAGGTGTTGCCGTAGTAAGCCAGAAGGCCCAGCTTGCCTCCGGTCAGGAAACCCATTGTCCAGGTCACCGCGCTGTCAAAGAGGAAGTCGTAGACCCTCCTCTGCAGGATGTCGTCCTCGTCCCAATAGGAGGTCACGGAACTTCCCCACGAGGCCACCGCGCCCTTCCCGGGAGCGCGTATCCAGGCCTCCATAAAGCACTCGCCCGTTCCCTGGTAATCCCCCGTGAAGCAGGCGTATGACTGGACCAAGGGAAGCATATGGCCGTTGCTGAGGTTATAGACATCCGAATTGGAGAAGGATGGCCCTCCCCACCCGGTTGAGCTACCGTGGCCTGAGTATGTAGCCTGGGAACGGCCGTTGTTTATGGCCGTGGCAATCGGGGTTCCAGTGCCGTAGTAGGCCCAGAGCGAGTCGCAGATCATCCCCTTGGCCCTGGCCTTTGCCATGCAATAAAGGTGCGTTCCCTCCGCGACGCCGTGATAACTACCATCATCAGAGGCCATGAAATAGGCCTTCTGTGCCCAGGCATTTGTGGGCCAGTTAACGGTCTCGTATGTGAGTACTTTTGAGACCTCCCCTGAGAGCTGGGAATTGTTTGCCGCGGAGAGCCGGCCTATCCAGACATCCGGGACGTAATCCGGTTGGCCAGCGCTCTCAAGACAGGCATAATAGAGATCCGTGTTGGCGTAGGTGCCGCCCCAGCCGGGAACGCCATTGCCGTGGTCTCCCACCAGAAGCACGAATTGGAGGTCATACTCCCAGTTATCGTAGAGGTTCTGGATGAAATTCTTTATGGATGCGGTTGTGTTCCCGGTCTCGGATGTCTTTGCCACGCGAACCCTGAACCCTTTTTCTTTCTTCCAGTTCGCGAGGGGCAGAACGGTGTTATACATGGAGTCGGGCACGATTATCAGGTATCCTATCTCAAGCGGGGGAACCGCCCTGACCGTTGGCCTGTTCCAGGCCGCCAGGGACGCTAGCTCGCCCATTGGCGTGGGATCATTCCTGAAACCCGCGCCCCCCGTGAAACTCACCTCAATGGTTCCAGAGGTTATATAACGCAGTTCGCCCCTGGTGGGGTTGTAAGAGACCGGCCTAACCTCAAGGAGCCAAAGCTCGTGGCCATGCATCATCCCAAGGGGTTCAACGCTTACCGGTTCTCCGGGCCAGAAAGCGTCCAGGGAATAAAACTTCTCGTCAATCTTGAATCCGGGGGCCGGACCAGTCTTCGGCACTGGCGGCTGGAGGGGCCAGATTCCTCGCGTGATTCCCATGCTAGATCCAGAGACTCCGACAAGCCGCGCGCTGACCCTCGCGCCCATCGGGGCCTCTATTATCCGCCGGAACACGGGAAGCTGAGGCTTTCCCTCATCGTTCGTGAACTCGTGATCAACGTCCTCGTAGTAAGGTATAAGATATGTCGCGCCATTGTTTTGCCTTTCCAGGAGCGTTGGCGCGCCAACGGATAGCTGAGCCGTGAATCCCCAGTCCCCTGATGAACTCAAGGAAAGCCCCGGTTCAGCGGCCATGAGACCTATCAACGCTATGGTCGTCATGATGCCTCCTATTATAGTTTTATCCTAATTATAATGCCGGGGGGCGAGCCGGATCAACCGTTTGCATCCCCGGCGGCTGGCAACCCCTTATTCCCTGACAAAAACCCTGACCCTCTCCGCCCAGAAAACAGCGAAATCGTGGTACCTGTCCGAGCCTGACGACAGGGTATCATAACCAGCAATCGTGAGACCATACCAATAATTGACCGTGTCAATGAAAAAAGCGGGGATGTAGCTTTGGGATGTGTCCCCATTCGGGAACAGCGGAAAAATGACCTCATAGGTGTAAGGAGTATCCCTCGTTGTATCCTCAGTATATAGCCTCAGAACATAGCCGGGATTGCCGGGATCAGTCCAGACAACATAGAGCGACTCTATGGACATTGTGTCTCCTTCCCGGGGATAGAGCAGGTTAAAGGCTTTCGGGGACCTGGAGGTCAACTCGCAGGTGTCTCCAATTGGGCTTTCAACCCTGATGGTGTAATCGGTCTCGGGTATAATTGTCAGGCGGGAGATATATCGCCCCGGCCGAGCCGTATCCTCTGGAAAACGAATGGAAGGCCCCTGGCCTATCTGAAGCATAACAGTTGCGCCGGAGAGACCACATGTATCCTCAACCGGCTCATCAAGCCCATACAGGGTGTCCACAAAAACAGATTGGGTATCCTGGTGGCTGTAGAAATGCGCGAAGACCGTAGTTAGCCTGGGTTTCTCTTCAGCGCGTTCCTGGCAGGAAACGAGGAACAACACCACCCCAACTGCCAGGCTGGTCTTCCTCATGAGCATATTATATCGGACAGCACTGGGTCTCTGCACCTAGGCCAGCTGTCAAATTGGGTCTGGCCCCGTGTTCAGTGTCGGTTATCTATCCTCAGACATACCCAAGGTGTTCATAGGCCAGCGGAGTGGCCACGCGCCCGCGGGATGTCCTCTGCAAAAGCCCCTCCCTTATGAGAAAAGGCTCGTATACCTCTTCTATGGTGCCGGGGTCCTCTCCTATTGCCACTGAGAGATTCTTGAGGCCAACGGGTCCCCCCCTGAACCTCTCTATTATGGCCTTGAGCAGACGCTTGTCCATCTCATCAAGGCCCCTTGAATCCACCTCCATGGCCGAAAGCGCGTATCGGGCTATCTCAAGATCAACTACTCCCCTAGCCTTTACCTGCGCGAAGTCCCTCACCCTCTTCAACAAGCGGTTCGCGACCCTGGGGGTTCCCCTGCTTCTCCTGGCTATTTCGGCCAGGCCGTCGTCCGTGGCCTCAATCCCCAGTATGCTAGCGCTCCTCCTCAGGACCTCCTCTATCTCACCTGGGGGATAGTAATCCAGCCGGAAACTTATCCCAAACCTGGCCCTCAGTGGCTCTGAAAGAAGCCCCTGCCTTGTTGTGGCGCCTATGAGGGTGTATGGTTCCAGTGATAATCTTATGCTCCTGGCTCCGGGACCTTCGCCTATGATTATATCAACCCGAAAATCCTCCAGGGCCGGATAAAGGAACTCTTCAACCGGCTTGGGCAAGCGGTGAACCTCGTCTATGAAAAGGACATCCCTGGCCTTCAGGGAGGTGAGCAGGCCAGCCATGTCAGCCTGCCGCTCCAACGCGGGGCCAGAGGTTGATCTGAACTCCGCACCCTGCTCCCTGGCGATTATGCCGGCGAGGGTAGTCTTTCCGAGGCCGGGTGGCCCTGAGAGCAGGACATGATCAATCGGTTCCTCCCTCTCCCTGGCCGCGGTCAAAAAGACTGACAGGAGCTCCTTTATCTTTGCCTGGCCTATGAACTCCGAGAGACTTCTGGGCCTCAGCCTGCTGTCCAAGAAGGTGTCTTCCCCGGACGGCTCCGGGGATGTGAGCCTGGCCCCTTGACCGCGGACGCTCATTCACCCCTCCTGAGGGCGTATTTCACCATGTCCTCCACCGAGGCGTCTGACCCCAGGTCCCTCCTCGCGGCCTGAGCGACTGAGCGCGCCTCTGCCTCCCTCATCCCGAGGCTGACCAGGGCCTGGATAACCTCGTCCACCCTTGTTGAAACGGCCTCCGGCAGTTTGCCCCTCAGGAAGAATATTATCTTATCGGCCAGCTTTGGCCCTATGCCCTTTACCCTTTGAAGCGCCGCGGAGTCTCCAGCCTCTATGGCAGACCTGAGCTCATCCACGGAGAATCCGGACATTATCTTCATGGCATTTGTAGGCCCGAGGCCTTGGACGCTTATCAGTCTCAGAAACAGCTCCCTCTCTCCTGGGGTGGCAAAACCAAAAAGCCCTATGTTGTCCTGCGAGAAGTGGGTGTGGACAAAGAGCTCCACTGTCTCTCCCCTGGGCCTCACCAGCTCGGGGGTGACCATTATGGTGTAGCCCACGCCTCCGGCCTCAACCGTCAGGTTCACGCCATCCGCGTCAACCACTCGCCCTTTTATGTAGCCGATCATCGGTCTCCGGGTATTTACCTGTTCTCATTTGTCCATCTCCACCGCGGAGACGACCTTCTTCCAACCCTTGCACTTTGAAAAACCCTCGTAGCGGGCCATGTATGAGACCGCGCTGTTCATCGTGAGCGTCATTTCCCTTGACCATGCCTTCTTATCCTTGACAACTAGACCCAGCTGTTCAACCGCTTTGCACTTGAGGTCAGTCGGGCTGTCCCAGTAATTTTCCCCCTCAGCTCTGAAACAATCAGCCTGAGCCAAGCACAAAGCATAACCCAACCTGGCCTCCGGAGTATTCATCCTGTTGGCGGCTATCTCCACCTGCATGAGCGCGTCCCACTCACCCTCAAAAAGGATCATGTAGAACCCGAAATCAAAAAGGATTATCGGCTCGTTGCCCACTGGCTTGAAACGGGCGCGAAGGGCCTTGTATAGCTCTTTCTTGTCCAGGAACCCGTTAAGCGAGAGATAATAGGAGGCCTGGAGGACAAACATGTGGGTGAGCAGGTCATCCGTTCCCTCAAGGACGCTCATCACATCCTGGGCAGTGCACCCCAGCTCATGTTCGTTCTCTCCGTTGGGGCTTTTCCCATAGTAAAGGTTATAGAGCATGTCCTGGGTCCAGGAGCCTATCTTCACCGGTGACGCGGTGTGAAAATCCGTTGATGTTAAGAAAGAATCAGCCATAAGTGGCACAACAATCGCGAGCAAGGATAGTCTTTTCATAGCCTGATAAGTATAAAGCTGTTGGGTGCCCAATTTGAAAATGTCCTCATCGCTGGGTTATACTCTCAGTCTATCGGGGCGTAGCGCAGACTGGTTAGCGCACTAGCATGGGGGGCTAGGGGTCGGTGGTTCGAATCCACTCGCCCCGATAAGATAAGCGCGCCGAATGCTTTGAGCTCATTCCAGGCTCAACGCGTCCACCTTTAGCCAATCGCCGAGCCGAGACAGCGAGGCGATTCCGGAACGAATCCACTCGCCCCGATAAGATAAGCGCGCCGAATGCTTTGAGCTCATTCTATGAAAACCCTGAAAAATCCCGGTTTGCCCCCGGTCCATATCCGAAAGCCTCATCATAGCCAGAAGAAAACCCTGAGCAAATGCCCTCGTGAAGGGATTTTTCAGGGGGTCCCTCTTAGAAGCCTGTTCTCTTGGACAAGGTGCT